>JAWLBU010000008.1:0-59058 GCA_041687555.1 Haloplasmataceae bacterium
GTATAATTCAATAATCCCTAAAGTAAATAAGTAGAGGATATAATACCAACCAAGCGTTACTAAACATAATATTGTAAATAGTATCAAATCATAATTACTAAAGTTATTAAAATAGGCATGATGGTTTTTAAATATCGTAAAATAGACATTTTTCATTAAAATTTTATAGGAAAATGTCAATAATACAAAAATAACCATTCCTATAAAAATTGCATATATGAGATTATTTTTTAAGTAATCAAAAAAGAAGAAATTGATTATCACAAAAAAATCCACATCATTAATTAACATAATACCAAGTGATAATATAATAAGAAATAAAAAATAACATACTATAGATAAAATAGAAAAAAATTTACATTTATGTTTGAAAAATAATTGAAAATTACCCAATTCGTTACTGTCCGTATTTAAAGATAAAAAGGCGTATTTATTAAGGCGATAATAGATAATATAGAAAAGCCAATTAAATCCCAGAGTTAAGACAGTTTGTAGTATTAATGTAACTAAAGCGAATTTCGATAATTTTATCATTTAATTTACCACCTTATCATATTGTACTTCACCTTAATTATAGCAAAGATTACCATTTATTAAAATAAATATTAAAAAAAACCTAATAATAGGTTTTTTAAACAGTTAGTTGAAGATATTCACTATATGAACCGTCATAAATTATAACATTATTATAATCTAAAATTTCACTTAAAACAAAATAAGTAAATGCGGACTGCCTTCCATATGTACAATATATGTATATTATGCTCTTGTCTTCTGTTATCCCCTTCTCATAATATATCGCTTTAAGCTCTTCCGGAGATTTAAAAAGTCCGTTATCATCTAAGGTTACATTGTACGGTATATTAATTGCTGTGGGAATATGACCCTTGTCATAGCTTGATTTACTCCTGACATCAAGAATCACTTCATCATCGCTTACAATTGCATCTTTGATATCATTAATGGTTCCAATCATTTTTTTATTGATGTCGGTAGATAAATAATCTGATTTTTCTGGCTTTAATGGGTAGTTAACAGTTTTTAAATTGGCTTTTAACCAATGATTTAAACCTCCATTTAGGATCTTTACATAATCATGCCCATATACCTTTAATGTCCAATATAATCTGGCAACATAGGGTGAATTATCAATGTCATATAAAATTAACGTATCATCATTATTAACGCCTATATTGCTTAAAACCTCTTCAAATTGCTTTTCGTCCACGATATAACGAGTACTATTTTTACTTAATTCGATATCAACTAAATTGACTATTCTAGTGTTCGGTATGAAGACATCGGGTAGTTTCTGCGATTTAATAAAGATTATTTTCAAATCGGGAGATGTCATTTGTTCGTTTAGATCTTTGACCGAAATAAGATTGCCATATTCTTTATTTTCCAAAACATCAAGTAAATTTCCGGGCACTGTGTTTATTTTTATCTCTTTTTGAAATGAGAGGATTCCGATAAAAGAAAAAAAAGTTAATGTGATGATTAAAATTGTATTTAAAAAGTTCCGTTTCATATATTCCTCCTTCGGTTTTAGTATCGAACATCTTCATTTGATAATTCCTAACAGATATAGGCAAAAAAAAATACCACAGAATTTTATCTGTGGTATTAGGTGACTAAATTAGCAGCATGCGCACCCTATAATTACTAATAAAATAAATAATACTAGTATAATAGCATATCCGTATTCGCCAAATCCACTAGCAAAACCAGTCATATTTATTCCTCCTTTATAATTAGCTAGTATATCATATGACATAAAAGATGATTTACCCATTACAAACGCATAGATTAATTTGGAAATTTATGAATTTTGTGTTATGATAAAATTACTTTATTAGAGAGGATAATCTTATGAGTAAAACATTAGTACTTGCCGAAAAACCATCCGTAGCAAAAGACATAGCCAGAGTCTTGAAATGTCAAAATAACGGCAATGGCTTTTTGGAAAACAATTATTATATCGTAACCTGGGCGCTTGGACATTTGGTTACCCTAGCTAATCCCGAGCATTATCATCCAAAATATAAAGTATGGAATTTAAGTGATTTGCCCATTATTCCTGATGAATTAGAACTCGAAGTAATCTCCAAAACAAGTAAACAATATAATACCGTTAAAAACTTAATGTATCGTAATGATGTTAATGATATAATCATCGCCACGGATGCCGGAAGAGAAGGAGAACTTGTCGCACGATGGATTATCGAAAAAGCCGGTGTCAGAAAGAAAATCAAACGATTATGGATATCCTCGGTCACGGATAAAGCGATACTGGAAGGTTTTAATCAACTTAAGGATGGAAATGATTATGTCAATTTGTATCATTCAGCAGTCTCTAGGGCATTTGCTGATTGGTATGTGGGAATAAACGCCACAAGAACACTTACCGCCAAATACAACGCTCAGCTTTCCTGTGGTCGGGTTCAGACACCGACATTAGCCATAATCGCTAAACGGGATGAGGAAATAAGGAATTTTATACCTAAGGAATATTACGGAATTAACGCAATCGTCAATAATATTAAGTTTTCCTGGAAGGATAAAAAGACAAATGACACTAAAGTCTTTAATAAGGACTATTGTGAAAAAATATTAAGCAAAATACAGAATAAAGAAGCTATAATCACAAAAATTCAAAGCGATTATAAAAAACAATATGCTCCAAACCTATATGATTTAACAGAACTGCAAAGAGATGCAAACAGAATCTATTCATTTTCCGCAAAAGAAACGTTATCAATCATGCAAAGCTTATACGAACGACATAAAATACTGACATATCCAAGAACCGACTCAAAATATCTGACCACTGATATAGTACCGACTCTAAAAGACCGATTAAATGCGATTAAAGTAGGTAGTTATCAAGAAATTGTCGGTAATATCCTGAAACAACCGATCAAAACCAATAGCTCCTTTGTCGATAATAACAAGGTATCCGCCCATCATGCCATCATACCTACTGAGGAACGTGTTAAGTTAAGCAATTTAAATGATCGGGAATTAAAAATATTTGATTTGGTTGTAAAACGTTTTTTAGCCGTTTTCTACCCTCCTTTTGAATATGAGCAAAAAAGTATCGAAGCAAAAATCGAAGATGAAGTATTTATCGCCAAAGGTAAAAAAGTCATCTCCCAAGGCTTTAAAGTAATATATCAGTATCATGAGGAAGAAGAAGGCGACGAACAATTAATCTTAGACATTAAAGAAGGAGAAAAATGGCGTGTTCAATCACTGAAACTTACAATAGGACAAACCAAACCTCCCGTTCCGTTTACCGAAGGTACGTTGTTACAAGCAATGGAAAATCCGGTTAAATATATGGAAAACAGTAATCAATCTTTAATAAAAACAATCGGAGAAACCGGTGGATTGGGCACAGTGGCAACGCGTGCCGATATAATCGAAAAACTATTCAAAACCTTTTTGATTGAAAAAAAAGGAAAGGATATCTATATCACATCAAAAGGTAAGCAATTATTGGAGCTTGTACCAGATGAATTAAAATCACCGGTATTAACCGCACAGTGGGAACAGAAATTAGCAAAGATAGCTGACGGAAAATTAACTAAAGAAAGCTTCATTAATGATATGAAAAATTACGCTAGAGAAATTGTTGAGAAAATAAAAACAAATGAACAAAAATTTAAACACGACAATCTTAGTTCAAAACAATGTCCGAATTGCGGTAAATTATTACTCGAAGTAAACGTTAAAGACGCTAGACTCCTCGTATGTCAGGATAGACAATGCAACTACCGCAAAACGATCGCAAAATTGACTAACGCCAGATGTCCTAATTGTCATAAGCGATTAGAATTATATGGCGAAGGAGATAATCAGGTGTATATTTGCAGCTGCGGTCATAAGGAAAAAATGGCTACTTTTAATGAACGTATGAAAAAAGCAAAAAATAGTTTGTCAAAAAAAGATGTCTCATACTATCTTCATCAGATAAACAAAGAAAATGATATTTCGGTAAATCAAGCCTTAGCCGATGCATTAAAAAATATTAATATAAAAAAATAAGCAAAAAATCTGGTTCAAACACCAGATTTTTAATTTAATCTTCGCACTATACCACAGGCTAATCTTCTACCTGCATTACCCGCAGGTTGAGTTCTGTAATCGTCAGGATTTTCATGGATTATCACAGCTTTTCCCACCACTTCATCCACGGTGAATTTATTAGTAAACACATCCATATATGCTACACCGTTATTTGAAAATAAAACCGGCAAGTCACCGGCATGATTACCGTGTGGTTGATTAGTAGGATTCCAATGCTCTCCTGCCTGTTGAAACGGATTATTCTGATCCCCTATTGTACAATCACCAAATTGATGAATGTGAAATCCATGAGGGCCGATTGGATTTTCTCCTGGCTGATAATTAGGTAATCCCGTCACATATACAGTGATCATTGTCCCGCCATTTACTTCTTCAAAAAAGACCTGACCTTTAATTTGCGGAGCAAGCGGTCCTCCGTTAATCTCTGCCATTGCTGTTTTCGGAGCATAATTATAATTCATTGATACCACCTCATACATTATATTATAGTAATTTCTCATCATAGTTGTGACAAATTACTAGCTTGTGATAAATAAAAGATGCATCCATTTGGATGCACCTTAGTTTTCTTTGTAATTATTAATCACTATTCCACTTTCAATACGATAAATTTTTTCTAGAATTATTTCTTTACCTTTAATTGTCATTATCGTAAAAACTTTCACATTATAGTTTTTAATCGTATCAATTACAAATTTATTACTAGATTTAATTGTCGAAAAAGGATACAAAATCTTATATCTACTTATTAGTATATATTCAGGTTCTGATTCGAATTCTCCGTAAACAATTATAAAAATACCTGTAAACTTTGCTTTATAAATTCCCATTGTTTTGTTTTTCAAACGAGCAGATATCTCTACTTGTTGTCCATTATTATATTTTGGTTCGGAAAAAGATACATCTAAGTTAAAGTCTTTATTTGTTGGTTTATATGTCATGGATACTATGAAAACACACATTACAGCAAGTAAAAACAGTCCAAAAACGAAAATGCATATTCTTTTTTTCATTGAACCTCCTCATATTTATCCTAATCTATTTTACCTCATATTAATCATAACATATCTGAGATACGTCGTAAATATAAAATATATATATCAAATAAATTATGTATTCTTTTAAAAGATATAACACAACTACTTTTTCATTTATATGATATTCAAAATTAATATGGTAAGTGTCTATGTTTTTTATTATATCAATGATTTCCTTTTTAGAAAGTTTTACCTCTACTATCCATATAAATTTACTCCCCTTTAATCCGCTGTAAATTAATGTATTTTTTATCAATAGAAACTTAATAAGTTAATATTGAAAAAGGTAGTGATAAAACAAAAACAACCATCACATAATGGAGATGGTTGTTTTATATAAATTATGTATTTTAGTGATAATTTTCTTTAATGTAAGTTCTTCCTGCTTCAATTGCTTTATCATTAATTGTGATTAGATGAGCTTTAGCGTCACCAAAAGATTTTTTTAGAATCTTTAAAATAACTTCCTTATCAAATAATTTAGTGATTTCTAAATAAGCACCCATCATAATCATGTTTGTGACTTTACTGTTACCTAATTCAACCGCAATTTCCGATGCCGGAATATAATAAACATTAATATCATCACGATTAGCTTTTCTTGTTGCTAAAGAGGAATTAATGATTAAATTTCCTCCTGGTTTAACCTTGCCTTCAAATTTATCTAAAGAAGGTCCGTTTAAAACAAAGATGGAATCAGCTTGAGAAATAACCGGTGAATTTACTTTTTGTTCAGAAATTGTAACCGAACAATTGGCGGTACCACCACGGGTTTCCGGTCCGTATGAAGGATACCATAATGTGTTAAGGTTATTTTCATTAGCCGCATAAGCTAATAGTTGTCCTATGAGCATTACCCCTTGGCCTCCAAAGCCGGCACAAATAATTTTTTCATTAATCATTATTTATCTTCCTCCTCTGGAGATCTAAAATTTCCCAACGGATAATAAGCTATCATATTTTCTTTAGCCCAATTCAATGCTTCTTGAGGTGTTTTACCCCAGTTAACAGGACACGTAGAAATAAACTCTACTAAGGAAAAGCCTTTACCGGCCATTTGTACTTCAAAAGCTTTTTTAACGGCTTTTTTGGCTTTTCTGACATTAACAGGATCGTGAACTGATACTCTTTCAATAAACGTAGCACCGGGAACGGCGGCTAATAATTCCGCTATTTTAATCGGACGACCGGCATGCTTTTCATCCCGTCCATACGGAGAAGTAGTAGTTTTTTGTCCTACCAATGTTGTCGGAGCCATTTGTCCGCCCGTCATTCCGTAAATGGCATTATTGACAAATATGACGGTGATATTTTCCGAGCGATGAGCGGCATGAACAATTTCCGCCGTACCGATGGATGCTAAATCTCCATCACCCTGGTAAGAAAAGACGATATTATCGGGTCTTACTCTTTTTATACCTGTGGCAACGGCAGGTGCTCTTCCATGAGCAGCCTGTTGCATATCACAATTAAAGAATTCATAATTCATAACGGAACAACCAACTGGAGCTATACCGATGGTTTTATCTAATATTCCTAATTCTTCGATTACTTCAGCGACTATCCGATGGATAATACCATGAGTACATCCGGGACAATATGAAAATTCTTTATTAGTTAGAGCCTGAGTTTTCTTAAATACTACTTCACTCATTACTTCAACCCCCCTAACATCTCTTTAACAGCTTTGACAATTTCTTCCGGTTCCGGTAACATTCCACCCGTTCTGCCAAAGAATCCAACAGGTAATCTACCATTATTGGCGATTTTTACATCATCTATCATTTGACCGGTATTTAATTCACAGGATAAAATACCTTTAACTGTCTTCGGAATTTGGGCAAATGCTTTTTCAGGGAAAGGCCAAATTGATATAGGTCTTAATAAACCGACATTTATACCCTCATCTTTTAAAATCTCTAAAGCACTACGAACTATTCTAGACATTGTACCGAACGCAACGATTACGAGTTCGGCATTTTCCATGTTAACAAGTTCGTAACGTTGCTCATTTTCTTTTATTGTCTGATATTTCTTTGCTAGTTTCAAACTGTGATTTTCAAGATCTTGTGGATCTAAGAATAAGGAGTTGATATTAACAGGAGGTCTTTTACCTTTCGTACCTGTGGTAGCCCATGTTTTATCCGGAAGTTCTCTTTTTGGAACATCAACATCTAGATCAACCGGTTCCATCATTTGTCCGATAAGTCCGTCCACGGCAATCATAACCGGATTTCTATATAAATCGGCTATATCAAAAGCTTCTTTAATCACATTTACCGTTTCCTGCAGATTTTCCGGAGCAAAAGCGATAACATAGTAATCACCATTTCCTCCTCCGCGGGTAACCTGTTTATAATCAGCCTGAGATGGCTGGATACCTCCTAATCCAGGTCCGCCCCTCATTACATTGATGATTACTGCCGGTAATTGAGCACCGGCCATATATGTAATACCCTCTTGTTTTAAAGCAATACCGGGTGAAGATGATGATGTCATAACTCTGGCTCCGGCACCACTAGCTCCGTAAACCATATTTATAGCGGCAATCTCTGATTCAGCCTGTAAGAATACTCCGCCGTGTTCATGCATATGTTTTGCTAAATATTCGGGAAGTTCGCTTTGTGGCGTAATCGGATAACCGAAGAAAGCTTTGCATCCACCTTTAATGGCTGCAAGAGCCATAGCTTCATTCCCTTTCATCATTACTTTAGCCAAGTTATCTCTCCTCTCTTAAAGTCTTTCCACAGTGATACATACATCCGGACACATAAGCGCGCAATTAGCGCATCCGATACATTTTTCCGGTGAGTGTATCCGCATTGGTTGATAACCTTTTTTATTTACAATATCAGATGCAAGTTCCAATAAACTATACGGACAAGCTGCGATGCACAATCCGCATCCTTTACATCTGTCGATATCGACAGTAATTCTACCTTTTGGCATTTAATCATACCTCCTTTAATCTACAACCATTTACTTCTAAGTGTAAGCTCTAGAGTAAATTTTTCGCCACTGATATCATCCGGTAAGTCCTTAATGACATTACTTACGGAAGATACATATAAAATTGGTATCTTGGTTTTTCTACTCACTTCTTTAAGTATCTTATCAGCATAAAGTACATCATCCACAGTAGTTTCACGTAAAAAATTACTATTGTTTACAAACCCAGTTATTGTTAATCCGCTTTCTTTTTCCAGTTTATTTTTCATCTCAATCGTTTGCTCTACCGTACTTGTTTCAGGACGATAGATATTTACTACCATATACATCTCGTAATCACGAATCTTAATATCTTCAACAAACTGTTTTAACACACGAATACCAACGGCATCCCCACCGCAATCCAGGATAATATTTTTTTTATTGTGAACGATTTGTCCTTTTATTGCCGGCGAGATATAGGGCATATCCAGACCTTTAATTGAATTTAAAGTGTCTGAAATAACATCTATCCCTAAGTTTGTTAGGGATAGTCTCATTTCACGTGATCGAAAATAAGTATTAACGATATCTAAGTCTGCTAAACATACTTCTTTATTATTGTTTTTTAACTTTTTCGCAAAATTAATCGAAAATTCCGATTTTCCACTTCCGTAATGTCCAACAATAATGTATATTTTATTACTCATTTCAATCAATCTTATTTAATATAATTACTTCTGACATTTCTCATAGCATTAATGCGTTTTTCTGCCATCCTATCAGCTGCTTTAGCAGTTGTAATTCCTTCTTCTTTAGCAATCTTATAAACTTCTAGTAAACGATCATATATTCTACGTACTTTATTTAATGATTCTTCTTTGTCATAACCTATAATTTCTTGATAGACATTGATAACACCACCGGCATTTATAACATAATCCGGTGCGTATAAAATACCTTTGGCTTCTAACATATCTGCATGTTTCTCTTCTTTTAAGACATTGTTAGCGCTTCCAGCCACAATCTTACATTTTAATTGAGGGATTGTTTCGTCATTAATAGTTGCACCTAATGCACATGGTGCGTAAATATCACATTCAACACTATATATTTCATCAGGATTTACGACTTTAACATTGAAATCTTGCGTAACCCTATCTATATTAGATTGTTTAATATCACAAACAGTAACCTTAGCTCCTTCTTCAACCAAATGTTTAACTAAATAATATCCTACATGTCCCACACCTTGTACGGCAACACTTATATCTTTTAATGAATCCGTTCCAAACTTTTCCAAACAAGATGCTTTAATACCGCGATAAACACCAAAAGCTGTAAACGGAGAAGGATCTCCTGAAGTTTTTCTTAATCCGGTAATATGCTTAGTTTCCATGGCGATATATTCCATATCTTCAACGCCTGTATTTACGTCTTCAGCCGTAATATAACGTCCGTTGAGAGATTGGACATAGCGCCCGAAAGCCCTAAAATATGCTTCTGATTTTACTTTACTAGCGTCACCGATTAATACGGTTTTTCCGCCGCCAAGATTTAATCCAGCCGCAGCATTTTTATAAGTCATACCACGTGCTAATCTTAAAGCATCCAAGCAAGCTTCATCTTCCGATGCATAATTCCATAATCTGGTTCCACCCAGAGCAGGTCCCAAGGTTGTATCATGTATACATGTAATGCCTTTTAATCCTGTTTCCTTGTCGTAAAAATAAACTAATTGTTCATAACCATATTTGGCCATATAATCGAACTTATTCATAACCGTTCCTCCCTTATTTTTTTACAAAATTATTATAACATCTTTTTTTAAAAAAAGAAAGCGTTTTCTTATACAGTTTCTATATAATGGAAAAAAATTTATTTAGTATAAAAAATAATGAATATCATTATTTTTAATACATAAGCCTAAGCAAAACCATGTTGTTTATCATATTTTAACATGTAAACATCAATAAAAAGGAGAATAAGATATGTATTATAATGAATATGAATATCCTATGTATAGTCCTGAACAAACCGATGAAAGATTTTTCCCTTTGGGATTTGGTTTAGGCTTTGGTTTTGGCAGACCGTTCTTCCCATTTTTCGGCAGACGGTTTTTCTTCCCTAGAAGACCATTCTTCCATCCAGGATTTTTTAGACCTCGCCGTAGATTCTGGGACTGGTATTAACATCAAAATATAACACTGGTAAGAACCAGTGTTTTCTTATTTTAGTGATGCACGAATATAATGCACTATTATTATATCATAAAATTTACATTATCATCGTATTTTAATAATGAATTAATTGAAAAAAGGAAAAAACTTGATATAATTATAAATAACCTAGGTATAAAATAATATAGCGGGATTTTGCGAAAAAAATTTTTCAGGTTTCTTTATTATTAATACTTATTTTTATTTTCGCTTCCTGCCAGAAAACAGAAATAAAAGTCCAATTTGACTCATCAACTTTTATACTTCAAGAAAGCGACAATAACACATATACCTACTCTAATGGTGTTGAAACTCTTAAAGCAACTAGGGTAATCGATTCTCATTATGAAATTGTCTATAGAGGTAAGCATTATGAAATAAACATTTTTGGTAACAGCTATGATGTAATTTATCCTAGTGGTAACTCATCTGAGAAATGTGTAAACTCGCCTTGTGATGGAAATCCTAATCATCCGGAACGTGATGATTTTCGTAATCTTTATAAAAATATCGAAGATATTCAACTAGGATATTATGCAAAACTTGATGCATCACATAATAAAGCAGTATGGAGTATCCTTCTTCTTGGGTTAGGATTACTACTGTTTTCTGTTCTAACTTTATTATTCCTGACTTTATGTGGGAATTAGAGCATTTCTTTTCTTCCTGGAGTTATGATGTATATCACCAAGTAAAGCATATTATGTATACGCTAAAATAATGAGAATTATCGGAATTATTATTTCGATTATTATGATGATTGGTGCCTTTTATTTATAATCTGATATTTGCATCATAAGATATATATTATGCATAATAGGAAAATATGCTTCCATATATTTTCCTTTTTTTATATACTGTTATTAAGAGGATGGTGGATATGAAAGTAAAGATTATTTGTAAAAAAGAAAACTATAAACTTTATGAACAGATGCTGACTAGCGCTGGTTTTATTGTTGATGAAGATGCCGACCTTATTTTCAAGGAACAAAATTTCGTTCAGGAAACCATCATCGGAAAAGTTAACGATCGTTATGAAATTATTCATTATTCGCAAATCATTTATGTTGAATCCTATGGTCATGATGTTTACTTGCATACTGAGGAGAGGGATTACTCTATTAAAGAAAAATTATATGAAATCGAAGGGTTATATGAAGACAAGGGATTTATCAGGATCAATAAATCCTGTGTGGTCAATAAGTATCAGATTAAAGAAATCAGACCCTCATTCAACACTAAATTGGAGCTTATCATGAAAAACAAACAAAAATTAGAAGTCACACGGAGTTATTACAACAGATTTAAAGAATTTATTGGATTTTAGGAGGTTATTATGTTTATAATAGATATTTTTGTTACGATATTTACTTTAATGTTATTCATCGGAATTGTTGTCGGATTAATCATCATACTTTATAAATATCTTTATAAAAGACAGATCAATAATTCCTTACAGGGGAAAAGAACCTTTGGTTTTATGGAACCGGTTAATTTTATTTTTTCCATCTTCTTCATCATTTTAATTTACTTTGCTGTATCATCACAAATAAAAATTAATAACTTAGAAGACATGATTAGTAATTTAAACAATAATTTCAATCAGGAAATATTTAATAATAATTCAAGATATTATGATCTATTATATAAGTACGAAGAACTGGTAGAACAAGACAAATGGATAAGTGAAGAAGAATTTGAGGTACTAAAGTTTACAGAAGATAAAAAACAAGCCAATGTAAAAATTAGTTTTTCCATAAAGGAATTAAAACAAAATGCCCGGTTATATCTAGTAATCACAAATGTAGCGGATAATAGCACTGTACAGAAAGTTGAATTGACCGATAAAAGCATCTTGGCATTCAGTCAGGTCGTTCAGCTCGATATAAATAAAAACTATTCGGTATATTTATTAGAAGAAACAGAAATGGAAAATAGGCAAGAAAAAATACGGATCACTGTCAATTTATTAGATAAATACCGTCACTGGATTGTCAATGAATAGACAATGACGGAGGAATAAAAATGTTCAAGCTAGATTATCAAACCTAGTATTCAATGACTTCGATAAAAGTTAAATAATTACCAAAGTTATTATTTATGATGGAAATTATCTGATTATCAGCAGATCATATATAAGTATAACACTATCTATTTTGAACTATCATTGCTTCTAAAACTAACGTCGTAAAATAAATATTAGGTAAAAAAATACTTTCTAGAAAAAATCTAGAAAGTGTTTTTTATTCGACATAAACTTTTTTGACATATCTGGATGTCATCAATTGCAGGAGTCCACCGTAATTCATGTGAAAACTGATGATATCACCCAATTTATAATTGGCTTTAGTGACATCAAGAATTAAGTGATCGCTACTTGCGCCTAGTATTCTGATATTTTTATCCATCGGCCAGATATTAGTCGGATAAACATCCTGTTTACCAATCGCTAATATAGCCCGATTAATTAACCCAACGTCCTCATAATGTACTTTTTGACCAAAAGCATCGACTCCCCTCTCTCCCACAGGAAGTGACGGTTTTGTTTTTAATTCAATAACTTGCGCTTTTAATGTAAAAACATCATTGTGACATGCCGCAATATTTTTTTCAAACGCGGTTTCCCGACCTAAATAAAAAGCTTCACCGATACGCAGGTTATTAATTTCTTTTGGTAAGTTATGATTTACTACCAGATGTAAACTGGAAGAATTTCCCCCCGAAATAATATCCAGTTTAAGATTAAAGTATTTCTCAATTTGTTTTTTAATATCCGTTAAAATAAATAAATTATCGTAGGTTGGTATTACTGCGCCATAACAGGTTAGGTTGGTTCCTATACCTATTAATTTTATATTTGAAAGACGTAATATCTCACTAACAATCTTTAAATAATCATCCTTAAACCATATTCCTTCGCGTAAATCACCCAAGTCAAACATTAAAATGATATTATGTGTTTTATGATTCTTTAATGCAGCTTCATTTAACAATCTTATCGTATCAAGTTCGGAATTAAGCGATATATCACAAAATTTTACCACATCGTTAACTTCATATGCCATTGGTAAACGGAGCAATACTTTCGGGAGTTTAAAATGCTGAAATGCTTTTATGTTTTCAATTCGTGAATCGGCTAGATGGGTAATACCCGAACTGACCAATGCGTTTACGATTTTTAAATCCTGTGCTATCACTTTTGTGACACCGAAAATGGTTTTAATCCCGGCATTTTGACATAGACTGATGATTGTCGCAACATTATTTTTTAACTTTTTGATATTTATTTCTATATGTGGATACATGTTAACACCTACAATTCGAAGCTTTCCTTAAGCAGTTTTAGGGCTTGTACAGGATATTTTAATGATAATACACCTAAAGAAGCCATAATATAATAATTATCAATTAAAATTTGTGCTTGTCTTGGTGGCATTAGTTTCGTTGGGTCCTGTTTGGCGATTACATCTTGTAAAATCTTAACCCTATTGGGTAACCTCGTTAAAGCTCCGCCCGTCCCGATTATATATTTTACGTTTGTCAAATCCTTACCTTCGGCAACCTTCATTCTTCCACTAAAGTCGTATAAATTTTTATATCTTCCGCAATGTCTGTCCAAAGCCTCCGTTAATGCCACTTTAGTAAGATACTCGACTAAAGTTACCTGTTTACCTTCAGGAATTGGTTTGTAATTATTTAGAATATCATCCAATTCCTCCATAGTTAACGACAAGTCCTTAGCTATTTTATCCTTTCCGACCTTATTTATAATATTGTCTTTATTAACATAAAGACCCAAATCACCCTCAACCGTTCTTTTGGCAACCGGTTCCGGACTAATCAAAAAACGACTGACCTCTTCACTACCGATTGTCACCGAATGAAGATCCGTTGTTGCTCCGCCACAATCAAAAACAAGCAAATCCGAAAGCTCTTTTTCCAGAATTAACGCAGCCTGCATAACCGCTCCCGGTGTCGGTATTATTCTGCTGTCAACAATATCTCTTACCTTTTCCATACCGGATGCATTAGTTATGTGTTGTTCAAAGACATTCTGGATGATTTTCCTTGTTGGTTCTACATTTAGCTCATCAATCTTAGGGTAAACATTTTCCGTGATCGTTAAGTATTCGCCTTGATTGTATTCAGCAAAAATATCTCTGATATCATCATGCAGAGCGCAATTACCGGCATAAATGACGGGAATATTAAGCCGTAATCTAGCTATTTCGTTAGCGTTAAATAAAGCTGTCTCTTTTTCGCCGAAATCAACACCACCGGCTAGTAAAATGATATTGGGATTTATTTTTTTTATCTTTGCGATATCGGATTTCACTAATTTGCCACTTGTGACAAAATGGATATTGGCACCGGCGCCTAACGCGGCAAATTGTGCAGCCTTAACCGTCATATCATAAACCAACCCATGCACAGTCATTCTTAAGCCACCGGCAGCACTGCTAGTCGCAAAGGTTTCCTTTATTTCTAAGGAAGGTGCGTTAATATTTCTTTTTAAATCCTCAATTGCTTTGTTAAGTCCAATAGTGACATCACCCGATAATACGGAGGTTGAGGCTTGACCTTGACCAATAAAATACGGTTTGTCATCTGTAATACCGCAGAAGGCATTTACGACGGTTGTCGTACTGCCTATTTCAAATACTAAAGCATCAATTTTCATTAAGCAATTCCCGTTTCCTTTGAACGATAAATGATGCCACATGTTCGCCTTTTGTACCTCGGCCAAAACCGGCGTCTATTCCCTGTTTTTTGGCTAATTCAGGAGATACCTGGGTTCCACCGCAAATAATGATCAGTTTATCACGAATTCCTTTTTCAATCGCTACCTCATGCAATTTCTTCATATTTTTATAATGGATATCATCATGGGAAATAATCGTCGAAGCTAAAACCGCATCGGCATTAGTCTCTATTGCCGCATCGATTAACTTTTCAATAGGTACTGAGGTACCTAAATAAACACATTCGATACCATATTTTTCGATACCACCATGTTTAATATCGATAATTTCACGCATGCCGACAGAATGTTCGTCTTCTCCCACTGTTGCCGCAACGACCTTGATATTATGTTCTTTTACAAACTTACGTATTTCTTCATCGGACAATGTCACCGGTTCTTCAGGAATTACTAAATCATTTAAATCAATATCAAATTGAACCTTTCCTTTAAGCTGAATCCGTGTTCCTTCAGAAACGTGAAGGATTTCCTTATGAATTACCTCAACATCGGTCAAATTCATTCTTTTACCGATTTCAATCGCCGCAAATTCAGCATGCCTTACATCGATTGGTAATACTAAATCAACGACCACCGTACCGTCCGCAAGCCATTCTACCTCCGGTTTTACCACAGTAGATAACCTATATTTTTCTGTTTCATCCAATCTTTTATAGACATTGTCATTTTCATCCAATTCATCGATAAAGACAATCTTTTCCGGTTTTTCAAAAGTTGAACCGCCAATTAATTGGGCAGGATTATTTACACAAGAAGCATCATATTGCATGACATTGTTGTAGCCGAAGTGAGCCGTTACCGGTGCAAAATAATCGTCATCACGTAAATACACTGTATTAGCACCCACACCACCGTCAATCTTTCTTGCAATACCGTCACCGTTGCGTTCAGGATAAATTCCTGAATCAATGAAGAAACCTTGTTCCACCGCATTGAAATATCCGCCGATCTCAAGCATTTCTTCAAAAAATAAAATGGCACGCTCTTTTAATTCCCTTGCTTTATCCCGTAAATAACCTTCTTTTTTTAATTCAACCATTTCCATTAATCCGTCCATGCCAACTAACGCTTGTTTGGCAGTGTCACAGGCCTCGACATTATACATATGCCATGGGACGTTACGACCTTCATCAGGTGTGATTGTTGATTGAATATCAGCACTAGTTAATTTCGATATCATTAAATTTAAGACATGGGTCACGGTAGCTTCACGAGTAGAGGATTCCATATATTTGGTATTCATTTGCGCCCGCATTTTAAATTCGGAGAATAATTCTCTAAGCGCAAGTGCATAAGGTAAATTGATTTTTAAATCCGGTGCCGGAGATGCTATCGGCGGTACCGTTGATAAGGCAATTAGTTCTTTATTCATTCCCACTTTAATAGAGAAAGCACAATTTATGGCATGTTGTACCAACAGCTCGGGCATGACCTTCCAAGCTTCCTTAGCCGTCGCATTCGCGTTATGTGCTCCATCTATCTGAAGGATATCTGCCCATGCCATAATTTTTTTTGATTCGGCTGCATCCACAAAGGAACGAATCATATTTATATTACGATATAATACGTTATATTGCGGATCCTGATGAGCACCGTTGACGCCTTCCTCGGCAAACATCACGGCTATATCCGGTCCGGCAACACCCGATACATAGGAGTGATAATTAATCGGTCTTCCTACTTCCTCTTCAATTAAATCCAATGCTTTTCGCTGTAATCTGACCTGCTTTCTTGTTACAGGTACTCCTCCAACTCCTTGTGGTGTGCCTTCGATCAGTCCATCAAAATGTGACTGACCGGCTGTTCTAATAACCATAATGTGGTCGGCACCATGCCATGCCGCCATTCTCATTCTTCTTATATCGTCTTCAAATCGACCTGAAGCAATTTCCGTCGTAATAACAGGAAGGGGTTGTGGATCAATTTGATTAAAGTATTTGGCAGCGGGTAGCGGGATGCTGTTTTTTAACGATGAGGACACCTCGCTATATGTGTAACCATTAAGTTTAAGATTTGGCTCTGGTTTTCTCCAGACCCATCCTCGACGCTTTGGTCGATAGTTTTCAATATTTTCCATTAATGAACGAATATCCAGTTTTTCATTTGGCTTTAATTTCATTTTTCTTTCACCCCAAAACTACTAAGTACCTCATCCCAATACTTACCTTCAATTAAACTTAAACCTGCTTCACGAATGGAAAGATTTTTTATTTGGGCTAACCTATAGACCACATGACCAGCACCTTTTCCCTTTAATCCGTTATCAATGACTTTTTCGACAATTGCTTTAGCTTCAATACTCGAAAATCCCATCCGTAAGAGTACTGAACGTTCTATGGCCGGAGTGGTATGACGCTTTGCCAAATCAATTAACGGATTAACAATTTTATCAGCCAATTCCCAAAATCGCTGTTTTAATTCTTCATCAGTTAAGTTAGCTAAATGTTTTCTTCTATCAAGATAATCATCCTGACGGACATTCAACTTATTCATGATTTCACCTCTAGTTCTCTTAATGTTTCTAGTACAAAGGATTCATCCTCATTAACTTCCTCCATTAAGAATCTGATATCCTGTTGCGTAATATTTTTCACATTTCCGATATGATGCTTAATACATGATTTTTTTATTTTATGTAAATCAATATCTTTTGCTTTAATTAGCTGAGGTTTACTAGGTATGATAATCGATTCTCCGGGAATTTCTTTTTCCGGATCACCGATTTCGATTTTGATTCCGTTAGCTCTGGCAAATGATAATTGAGCGGCATGATGCTTACCGGCACCCGTATATTCCGTTTCCTGAACAACGATAATTTTATCCTCATCGAGTTCTCTTGCGATGCTGAAAGCGGCGGCTAATGAAGTATTGCCCGCCGGTCCCCTTTCAATCCCCTCAAGATTTGCCAGCATTTCCGTTGTAAAAAACACTTCCCCCTGATTTACGGTAAGGTATCTATCCATATATCGTAAAGGACGGGCAGCTGATCGCGGTACGTCGGAACGATCGGGATTAGTGGAGAATGGTATACCGAATCCTGTGTGACCGGTCGTAAATGATTTACGATTAAATTGATAATCGCTTGCCATATGTAATCCTGATAAATTTACACTGGCTCCTACTATTTGCACCGGCTTATCGGTAGCTAGTTTAATACCTCTAGCTGTTCCGGTCAAGTTTCCGCCACCGGCATTAGTACAGACAACAACATCGGGTACTCTACCGACCTGTCCCTCACATTGTTTAATAATCTCATATCCCAATGTTTCGATACCCCTGATCGCAAACGGAGTATATAACGACGCATTAAAATAATTAGTCTCTTCCAAAACTTTTAAAAAGGTATAAAATAATTCGGGACCGACGGATAGCTGTATGACCTCAGCACCATAAGCCTCACATTTACGCGCTTTTTCAATGATTTCCGGTTGGCCAATTCCACGTGAATCAAAGCATTCCTGTACGACAATACATTTTAAGCCATATTTTGCTGCTTGTGAAGCAACAGCCGCACCGTAATTTCCGGAAGTGGCGGTAACAACACCAAGATATCCCTGCTTTTTGGCATGATAACAACTGATTGAGGCCCGTCTTGCTTTAAAACTACCTGAATCATTGAGAGCCTCATCCTTGATAAAAATTCGTGCACCTTTTCCTTTCGGTGCGATTTTTCTAACCAATCTGGTTATATTCTTTAATTCCTTTAAAGGCGTGTTGCCGACACCATGTTCTCTTTGAATTTCCATCATTTCTTCCAGAGAGTAGGGATATGCCTTAGCCATCATTTTATCGTAATCAAAACCGATTCCCTCATATTCAAATGTATCATAATCCAAGCCCACCGATTTTTTCATGATCTCATTACGTCGACTCATAATGCCGCTATAGGACATATCTTTATTCATTCTCATCATCTCCCGACATATAAAATTGTAAAATCTTGTCTATTTCCAGGATTTCAGGAACGAATTGACCAAAGTCATGCTTAAAAGACGGATGAACCTGAACTAATTCTCCTTCTTCGATACGTCCTGTCATCGTTTTTACACGGACAACATCACCGATATTACCATATTCCTGTAAAAAACCTTTCACCCACATTTCTAGAGGAACTTTTTTCGTATCCTCCGGTACTTGTGGTGCTCTTTCGTTTGGTTGTAAAATGATTTTATGAATTTGAACCCAAGTACCTTTTTCCACCATGTTATTCACCTTCTATCATTTCTCTTACATCACCCATTATTGCTCTTGGAACCGGAAGATCAATCATTGTTTTTAATCCTGGTTTAGCATTTATGACATGAGGAATCATATTCACACACATCGCTATTGTACCAACACCACCGTCCACCTCAGGTTTTATCGCCATATTGACTACGGGATTACCCTTGATATTTATATAATCACCGGTTTCCACTCCCCCAAGATGCGGCTCAATTTGTTGCGGATGATGCATCTTTATTTTTTCTACATCATTAACATAACCTTGACCGGTCATATTGACGCCACAAACATCATGTGCTTTGGCAAAGCCATAAGCAGATTTTCGGTCAACTTCAGTGATAATCGGTTCCATCTGCTGGGTGAATTTACTTATTTTCCAACCTAGAGCATCGGCTATCATATGCACACTCTCAGAGAAACCGACATGCCCGGCTAGCTCATTATTCTTCAATTTGTTTTCAAATTCTAAAACACTTAGACCAACACCCTGTTCTTCCATAACAGCTTTTCCAAACGGTGATAAACTATTTACTCTGCTAACGGTTATATCCTCCACATCTTCCATAACCCCCGTTAGACACACCACAAGTAAATCCATCATCATTCCCGGATTTATTCCCGTGCCTAACACGGTGACACCATTAACTTTCGCAATCCGATCCATTTCTTTAGCTAAATCAGGGTTTTGGGCTTGAGGATAAGCCATTTCCTCTGCCGTTGATATGACATTGATTCTCTTTTCCAATATTTTTTTAATTTTTGGAAAGGCCTTTTTTGTAAATGAATCCGTAGCTAATAAAACGATATCACACGATTTTTCCTTCACTACTTCATCTATATCGTCATTTACATATACATCGGGGTGATTATTTTTGTCGACATCTAAAATTTCAAAAATAGATTTTCCGACATAATGGGGATTTTTATCACAAACACCGACAATTTCAAAACCAGTTTTCTTAAGGATCATTTTCGCCATGCCTGAACCCATCGCGCCAAATCCCCAAATAGCTACCTTTACCTTATCCTTTCTCATGCCATAATTCCTCCCTTATAACACTATTTTAGTACCACTCTTACCATCAAGCGCTTCCTTGGCTTTTTCGAGGGATGCGATAATTGCACTTCTACCCTTTTTTGATGCGGCAAAACTCATGGCTGCTTCAATTTTCGGCAACATACTGCCTTTGGCAAAATGATTTTGCGCTATGTATTCCTTGGCACTATCTACGGTTAAAATATCCAGATCAATCTGATTTGGTTTATTATAATAAAGCGATACTTTATCCACGGCTGTTAGGATGAACAAATAATCGGCATCAAGTATCTCGGCAATTTTAGCTGATGCAAAATCCTTATCGATAACGGCGGCTACACCAACTAAACTGTTTCCTTCTTTTACTACAGGTATACCTCCGCCACCGACGGTAATAACAACATGTCCCTCTTTTACCAAAGATTTAATTATCTCTTTTTCCACCACATCAATAGGTTTGGGACTTGCCACGACACGACGATATCCTCTGCCGGCATCCTCTTTAAAAACATATCCCTTACTAGAAGCAATCTTATTAGCTTCCTCCTCACTGTAAAAAGCTCCGATTGGTTTTGTCGGATTTTGGAAAGCCGGATCATTTTTATCAACTATTACTTGTGTTACAACGGTCGTAACGCTTTTATTGATATTTTGGTTTAGTAATTCCGTATAAACGGCATTTTGTAAATGATAACCGATATATCCCTGACTCATGGCTCCGCATTCAGGAAATGGCATTTCCGGAGTCTTGGCTTCACTATAATGAGCACTTTCAAACGCCAGATTAATCATACCAACCTGTGGTCCGTTACCATGAGTAATGATTACCTCATTTCCCTTTGCGATTAACCCTACAATGGATTTTGCGGTATTTTTGACTAATTCCAATTGTTCGGAAGGGGTATTTCCTAAAGCATTACCCCCTAGTGCGACAACTATTCGTGACATAATAATCCTCCTATAAACCGATAGTGGCAAGCATGACTGCTTTTATCGTATGCAAACGATTATCTGCCTCATCGAATACAACCGAATGCTTAGATTCAAAGACCTCATCGGTTACTTCCATACTAGTTAAACCAAACTTTTCATAAATGTCTTTGCCAATGGTCGTATTTAGATCATGGAAGGATGGCAAACAATGCATAAAGATGACATCTCTTGAGGCATTTTTAATCATATCCATATTTACTTGATATGGTTTTAATAAATTAATTCTTTCTTCCCAGACGCTGTCAGGTTCTCCCATTGATACCCAGACATCGGTGTAAATAACATCGACATCTCTTGTGCCCGCCGTAATATCTTCTGTTAAAGTGATAAGGGCACCGGTATCTTTGGCAATTTCCTTACATTTATTTACGAGCTCGCTATTTGGCCACAAAGATTTAGGCGCCACAATACGGAAATCAAGTCCCATTTTAGCTGCTCCGATCATCAGAGAATTGCCCATATTATAACGGGCATCACCGACATAAGCAAATTTTATCCCCTTTAAATATCCTTTATATTCTATTATCGTCATGAGGTCAGCCAAAACCTGAGTTGGGTGATACATATCCGTAAGACCGTTCCATACCGGCACACCAGAATATTTAGCCAAAGCTTCCACTGTTTCCTGTTTAAATCCCCGGAATTCAATCCCATCATACATTCTTCCCAAAACTCTAGCCGTGTCGGCAATACTTTCTTTTTTACCCATTTGACTGCCCGTAGGTCCTAAATAGGTCACATGCATCCCCAAATCATAAGCGCCAACTTCAAAGGCACATCTTGTTCTGGTCGAATCTTTTTCAAACAGTAGCACAATATTTTTACCAGTTAGTTGTGGTTGAGCCATTCCCGTAGCTTTTGCTTTTTTTAAATTAAATGCTAGTTCCAATAAATAATCAATTTCTTTTGGAGTATAATCCAATAATGTGATTAAACTTCTTCCTCTTAGATTAATAGGCATCGTAATTCCTCCTCAATTTATTTTATTAAATGTCCTCACGTATTAGAGGCATGCTCATACATCTAGGTCCTCCACGACCTCTGGATAATTCGCTTGATTGAATGGAATGAACCTTCACACCATGCTCTTCTAAAATACCGTTGGTCACATAATTCCTTGCATATACGATGACCTCACCCGGAGCAATAGCTAGGGTGTTGGCGCCATCATTCCACTGTTCACGTCCGGATATTACCTCATCTCCGCCACCGCAAGGAATTAACATCACATCTTCATTTGTATATCTTCTAAGGATGGCATCAAGGTGATCAATAATTGGTTTAACCTGTAATTTGCCTTCCCTGTAAGGGTCTTTAGTCAATTCAAACACTTTAAAATCCTGATTTATTTGACTATGTAAAGTGAACTTATCATAATCAACTCTTGTAAACACAGTATCTAAGTGCATAAACGCCCTTGTTTTAGGGATATCAAAAGCTAAGATGACTTCAAAGTTGGTCTTATATTTATAAAATAAATTTTTCGCCAATATTTCTATCGCCGTAGGATGTGTACGCTGGCTGACACCGATCGCCAGGACCTTATCCGATAATACCAGGATGTCCCCACCTTCTAAAGAAAAAGTCTGATTTCGGTCATAGAAACATTTAATATTATCATGACCATATAGTTTATGATAGTTAAATATGTAATCGGCGTAAATCGTCTCTCTGCTTCTTGTCAGCGTGGACATCCGATTAACAGTCACTCCGTTTCCGATTGCGCTAAACGGGTCCCGGGTGAAATAAAGATTTGGCATCGGGTCCGTGACAAAAGGATAATCACCGATATAATCGGTTAGGGTTCGTTTCTGGAAATTTGGCACCTCATTCTTTCTAATACCACCCATCGTTTTTTCGACCATCGACTTTGTGTTACGAAAAGAATATAGGTAGTCCGTAACAACCTCTCTCAATGTCTCACTTGTCACATGTGATTCATCGAGAAATTGTTTAATGAATTTATCCTTGATATCAGGACTTTGATCCAATGTCTCAGCAACCAAGTCCTCCAAATATACCACTTCAATTCCATTTTTTCTAAAGACATCCGCAAAATCATCATGTTCTTTTTGGGCAACTTCCAGCCAGGGAATGTCATCAAACAATAATCGTTCTAACCATTCCGGTTTGATATTTTCCAATTCTGTTCCAGGTCGATGCAACAATACTTTTTTTAATTTTCCGATTTCTGAATTTACCTGAATTAACTTCAATGTACCAGCTCCTCACTTAATTTTATCCGATATCTTTTCAAAAAGAGGAAGGTCAGTTCCTGACCATCCCATGGAAATAAAAGTTAATGTAAACGCATACATCTTAATTATACCATTAAATGTCAAAAATAAAAATAACTCTTAAGTAAAATTAAAGTCAACTATACTCAAAAAACCCTTTTTTTGTCTTCCTACCCAACAAATTACCACGAACCATTTTTCTTAGGTAAGGATGTGGCCGATATTTATTGTCGCCAAATTCTTTATACAAGGTTTCTAGAATCGCTAAAACGACATCATTACCGATTAAATCCGCTAATGCAAGTGGTCCCATCGGATGATTGGCACCTAACTGCATCGCTTTATCGATGTTTTCCGCACTAGCAATATTTTCGGCAATTATACCTATCGCTTCATTTATCATAGGTATTAATAAGCGGTTAACGACAAACCCCGGAGCTTCCTCTACCTGTACGGCATCTTTTCCGATATGTTTGATAAAATCCATGGCTTTGTCCAGTGTTTCTTCACTTGTATTTAAGCCTTTAATAACTTCCACCAGTTTCATTACCGGTGCCGGATTAAAAAAATGTAGACCGATAACTTTATCGCTTCTTGATGTGGCACAACCAATTTCCGTAATCGATAATGATGAGGTATTAGTGGCTAGTATGGCGTGTTCATTTACCGTTTCATCAAGTCTTTTAAAGATTTCTTTTTTAACATCAATATTTTCTACGATAGCCTCGATAACGATATCAACGTCCTTTGCTTCATTAAAATCCGGACATATTTTAATATGGCTTAAAATATCATTTTTAACTAATTCGGTGATTTTTTCTTTAGCTACAAGTTTAGTTAAATTACTTTTGATTTTCTGAATTCCGCTTTCGATATATTCAACAGAAACATCACTTAAGTACACATCAATATTGGATTGGGCAATAGCCTGCGCAATCCCACTTCCCATTGTTCCACTGCCAACGACAAGCACATTCATGCTTAACCCTCCTTACTCATATTTTGGTTTTCTTTTTTCTATAAATGCTTTCATACCTTCTTTTTGATGTTGATGATTAAAGCATTGCGAAAATACACTGTTTTCTAACGCAATTGCTCTATCTATTTCCACATCCAGTAACTTTTTTATCGCTATTAAAGCATTAAATGAATTGTTCTCAAGTGTTTCGATTAAACTTTCACAAGAGGAAGCTAAATCCTCCGTGACAGAAGTTATTAATCCGATTGCCAGTGCCTCATCGGCACTAATGATTCTGCCCGTATATAATAAATCCCTTGCCTTACTTAATCCGACCAACAGAGGTAGCCTTACCGTACCGGAAAAACCCGGTGTTATCCCTAAGGAAACCTCCGGTTGACCAAACTTAGCCTTATTAAACGCAATTCGGTAATCACATGACATTGCAAGCTCATTACCGCCACCCAAACAATATCCGTTAATTAAGGCAATGGTTATTTTCTCAAGCTTTTCAATTTTACGGAACAGACTTGATCCCAGTATCGCATATTCTTTCGCAGTATCCTCATCCATATCGGCCATTTCGGTAATATCCGCACCGGCAATAAAAGCTTTTCCACTGCCGGTAAATATGACATATTTAATAATCTCGTTATTTTTAATTTCATCTATTACTTCATGTAATTGTTCCAACATCTTTTTATTTAAGGCGTTTAAAGCTTCCGGACGATTAAAAGTAATTTTGGCAATTTTACCGACTACTTCACATAAAACAGTCTCCATATTGACCTCCCTACCTAATTTTATGTAGATTTCGCTTCACCATTTCCTTAACAAAAAAATTCGCCACGTCTATCGCATATTTTTTTACCCCAAATCCGGCGTCATATCCAAGTTCTTTGGCTAATTCATTATTAATTCTCGGTCCTCCGCAGATTACGATTACTTTATCCCTTATTCCTTCTGCCTCCAGAATTTCGATTAAATTGGTTAAGTTTTTAATATGTACATCTTTTTGTGTGACAGTTTGCGAAACAAGCAAAACATCCGCGTTTAATTCAATTGCTTTTTGAACGAATACCTCATTTTCAATCTGACTTCCCAAATTATAAGCCTTTATTCCCTTATAACGTTCCAAACCGTAATGTCCGCCGTATCCCTTCATATTCATAATCGCATCAATTCCGACCGTATGAGCGTCACTTCCGGTTGAAGCACCAATCACAACAATATCCCTTTTTATATAATCGGCTATATATTTTTCAATTTCCGCCATATTCATATTAACCGTCTCTGTTTTATATACATGAATAGAAGTGTAATCCACCGTATGTCTTAGACTTCCATAAATGATATAAAAGGAGAAATCATTATCAAGTGATGAACTATAAACGATGAAGGGATCAATAAGTCCCATTTTCACGGCCAATTCTTTCGCACATGCTTCACCTAATTCATCCAATTTAACGGGTAAGGTAAAACTGATTTGGACTTTACCGTCATTCATGGTATCACCGTATGGCTTTATGTTTCTAATGTCCAACGTTTTATCATAAGTTTTATCTTCTAGTGAATATCCCATCTTATTCCTCCCGTAATCTTTCAATCATTAGCTCTTGAACCAGATTAAAATAAGCCGGATCCTTTTTGAAAACATTTTCCAATCCCTTTCCTCCGTGCTCCATCCGCTTAATACCGGCAAAAACTCCCTTTTCCAACGCTTTAAACATGCCAATTTGTTCAATTTCCTTAAGCAATTCATTTGCTTTTGCCAATACCTCATTAGCTCTTTTTTCAATCAGTCCGCCCGGCTTAAATTCTATTTCAGAGGCGATGTCCTTCATTGCGGTAAAGATATACTTCGCATTTTCAATCGCCAAAGCCCTGTCGGACATAAACGGTGTGTGAATGGCTTCCGTCATTATTCCGAGCAGATGAATTTTCTGATTGGTCATAGCTGTCGTGATATTAAATAAGGCATCCTGGATATGACCTTTAAAAATATTTCCGGTCATGTGTTTTGTCGGCGGCATATATTTTAGAGGAGCATTGGGAAAAATTTGTCTTGCCATCTGTGCCTGGGCAATCTCCAATAAAAAGGAATTTTCGACATCGGGATTTATCTCAAATGCGTGTCCTAAACCTTGTAAATGTTCCGGTAAATATGCCAGTAAAGCAAATTGCTCGTTGATAAACTGACTTGCCAAAACCGTATGGGCTTCTTCTATCGCATCACTTGTGGTCAAGTAATTATCTTCACCGGTGTTTATAATAATTCCCGAATAGGCATTGATGACGCGAGAAAAATATTGATCAATGAGGGTCCTTTTCATATTAATATCACGGAATAAAATACCGTACAAAGAATCATTAAGTAAGACGTCCAATCGTTCCAAAGCACCAATAGCCGATATTTCCGGCATACATAGACCCGATGCATAATTAACCAATTTAATATACCTGCCCAGTTTATCACTAACCTCATCAAGTGCCCTTCGCATGATTTTATAGTTTTCCTGAGTCGCATAGGTTCCGCCTATCCCCTCAGTTGTTGCCCCATACGGTACATAATCAAGTAAAGATTGCCCGGTGGAACGAATAACGGCAATGATATCGGCACCCTGTTTTGCTGCGGCGACGGCTTGTGTGACATCTTCATAGATATTACCCGTTGCGACAATGACATAGAGTTCCGGTCCGTCCTTCTTACAGTATTTTTGGATGAATTGTGTCCTATCCGCTTTGTTTTTTTCTATTATGTTTAAAGAGCTTTTAACAACCGGTTGTAGTACATCCCTAATAGAATCGAGATTATTTTTCGGTAAGTTAATTATATCTAACTTATTATCGGCTACTTTAATGGCGATATCCGATGGATTTAAGCCTGTTTCAAGCATGGCATTCCCAATGTAATAACAAATCCCCCGACTAATATTACCCTTTTCCTTTACATAATCCACTAGCACATTTGGTAAAGGAACACCAAAATCATTTACTCCGTCAATACCTAGCAAGCGGGTAACCGCTCTTTCAATACTGACAGTCGTGTGTAAATCGATAAATTCCTGGACATTTTTCGCGATATTTTTAGCGTAAATCCTAGCACTTTTAACTAATTCCCAATCTAAATTAATCGTTGCCATCCAAATCACTCCTTATAAAACTTATCAAGTAAGTTTTTAAATTCCTTATCAAGATTCAATAATACCGCTACCTTATATGCTTCCTTTGGTACCGAATGGGTAATTGTAACCTTTTTTAAACGGTAATCCATATAATTATTGATATTATTTATCTCATTAAAATCGATTTCTTTAAGTCCTTCTATTTGGTAATGGGACATACCATCCTTTATGACCCCATCGTAATGTGTTGTGAGTATTGTAAAAGAACGGTAACTATTTGCAAGCTCAGCCAACGCACTGACAAATTTCTGACCTTCAGTATGATTTGTCGATCTGGCAAACTCATCGATGCACACTAAAAATTGACCTTGACGCATTTTTCCGATTGTATGATTTATTGCGATAATTTCATAACCAAAATGGGATAAACCATGTTTATCGTCAGTAGTATTGTGATTAATAAATTCGATTCCATCTAATAATGGAATAACTGCTTCTTCACAAAACAGAAAAAATCCCAGATGAGCCAGTAAGACATTCAAGGCTATGGTTTTCAATACAGATGATTTGCCACTCATGTTCGCACCCGTCACAACTGTCGTACCACTATGTAATTCTATTGAATTTTCCGTATAACTATTTCCTTGATTTAGAACGTTACTCCTAATTATCGGGTGAAACATCTGTTTAAGACATAGTCCATCACCAAATTGTGGCTTCACCGCATTATATTTAACAGCCAGCTTAGCTTTTCCCATTAATAAATCAATTCTACCTATAATACTGATATTTACATTTAAATCATCGATAAATAATTGCAATTCCTGCGAGAGCTTTTGGCGAATTTTGAATTCTTCCTCTAACTCCAAAATAACGTACTTATTACGCAATTCCATAAGTGCATTATCTTCATTGTGGCTGTTAAAATGATATTTATGTTCTATTTTCCGTTTTTCACTTCTGATCTCTTTCAATTTATCGGAATACCGATCATAGATAAAATAATCATAGGTGATATCTTCATTCTCAGATAATAATGCGATGATTTTTTGGCAATCGTTTAAAAACATATTTACCTTATATTTTTCTAGAAAATCTCTTAACTCGTCCATGTAGATTGCTTGCAGTTTAATTTCATATAAATCCTCGATTTCCAAGACATAACCCTGCTTACAATTCCGCAATATTCCTTTTATATTTTTAAATTTGGAAAGAATTGTCTTTATATTTTCCAAATCATTTATCCTTTCGATAAACAAATCCAATAAGGCTAATTCTTCTTCTAAGGCTAATACATTATCAAATGGTTTAAGCGTATGAAGAACATTTATGCCATAAGGGCTGTATAATGTCAATTCTTCAATAATATCTTGATAACCGATTATATTCAAAGCATCATCAGAAATAAAATTATTCATAACTATCCCTCATAACATTAATTACCGGTATGTTAGTCTTTGATTTTAAGGCGTTTATAAAATCAGCTTCCTCAAAGGTATATCCGTAAGGTGAAAAAGGATTTGCAGAAATAAATAACAATTCAGTGCTCTTAATAGTATTAATACGGACATTAATTTTATTAATTTTTTCATATGTCTCTTTTTGAAACAAACATTTTGTCGGATGCGTTGTGATAAGGGTCAGATCTTTAATCTGCTTGTGGTTTAATAAAATAGTATTCAGTAAATTATCCGTAATTACCCCGTTAATTAATAAATATTGATCACTTTTTGTAAGTTGTCCGATTATTTCCTTAGAGTTATTTAAGGTCGTATCAATATTAAAATACCTGACATCTACCTTTCGATTTACAACGGAAATGGGTGATTTATTCAAAATTGTACTAAATTGCTCTTTTAATTCATCGCTAATTTCCGGTAACGTAAATAAATTAGCAATATGTAGCGTATCATTTACCACTTTTTCAATATCACCGGAGTAAGATGCTCCTGTACATAAAACTGTTCCGTCACTTATATCATCCCTGGCAATACTCAATCTGTTAATCGCTCCATCGACTAGAATAAGATCCGCTCCGTATAACTGTAACATATCAACTACCTTCTTCATTTCTACATTAAAGGAAGGACCGGAAATATTGACATAACCGTCACTTAGTGCCCTCACAATTAATACTTCTCCTAACGCGGTGTTAATCCCCGTAGTATATAAAATCTGCTTTGTGATATCAGATTGTTTCAAACACATTGTCGTAGTGGCAATAATAGTCCCACACTCGACATAGATTCTCGGTTTGGGATGATTAAATACAATATCATTTAATTCTCCATCCCTGCCTAATGAAGTAAGTCCGACCTTCTTTTTTTGATACATTTTTTTAAGCAGATAATTAAGTGTTGTTGTTTTACCCACGTTTTTTGCCATACCGACAATTGAGATTACCTTATGGTTTTCAAATAAGTCAAGCATTTTATTCCTTTATCTCGATACTTAACTGTTCACCGTTAAGTAATCGTGATACGCCAACTGAGTTATCATTAGTCTGACAATTATCACAACGGCAATCCTCATAATAATCGGTTGGCTCATAATAGGTTGTCATTACGCCTTTATAATTACGCAACACTGCCTTACCGGGTGCCTGTGATATTAAATATTGCGGCATTACCGGAATCTTTCCACCCCCGCCCGGTGCATCCACGACAAATGTTGGGACGGCTAAACCGGAGGTATGACCGCGTAATCCTTCGATAATTTCAATACCCTTTGCGACGGGTGTCCGGAAATGTTCTATTCCCATGGACAGATCACATTGATATATATAATAAGGACGGACACGGATTGCAACTAAATTCTGGACAAGATCTTTCATTATATGAACGCAATCATTTACTCCTCTTAATAAAACCGATTGATTTCCAAGAGGTATGCCCGCATCCGCTAACTTTTCAATAGCTTGTTTGGATTCCGGAGTTATCTCGTTTACATGATTAAAATGCGTATTGACCCAAACAGGGTGGTATTTTTTTATCATATTAACCAGATTATCGGTAATACGCTGTGGCATGACTACTGGTGTGCGTGTTCCGATGCGAATTATTTCAACATGTGGTATTTCCCTTAAACTTTTTAAAATATACTCCAATTTTTCATCGCTCGCTAATAAGGCATCCCCACCCGAAAGCAGGACATCCCTTACCTCGGAATGATTTCTGATATAGTCCAATCCGTTATCAATATGTGTTTTTGGTAGTTCTTTATCCGAATGCCCGGCAAAACGGCGACGTGTGCAATGACGACAATACATTGAACACATATCGGTGATTAAAAATAGGACTCTATCAGGATAACGGTGGGTTAAACCCGGTACCGGGGAGTCGATTTCCTCATGTAAAGGATCAACAAAGTCATGAATGCCTATCTGTAATTCATTAATTGACGGAATGGCCTGCATTCTAATCGGACATTTCTCATCATCGGGATTGATTAAGGTCAAGTAATACGGAGTAATCGCCATTCTGAACTTCCCTAACACATTCCTTATTGCTTTTTTTTCGATTTCCGTCAAAACTAAGTATTTTTCCAACATTTCCACAGTAGTTATCCGATTTCTGACCTGCCAGTGCCAGTCATTCCAGTCATTTTCCGTTACATCAGGAAAATAGGCTTTTTTTCTTTCGAGATAATCTGTATTTATTTTCAGCAAATTATCACCCCTATAGATATTTATTTTCAAATACTTTTCTGATTTTGTCCGATTCCCGTAAGATGTTTAAAGTAATTTGATCATGATTTTTGGTATAACCATTACCGATAAGCATTGTCACATCACTACCGATTCCTTCCGCACCTAAAGCAGCTTTAGTAAATGATGTGGCCATTGAGAAGAAATATACGACACCCGTTTCCTTGGTGATTAAAATACTCGACATTTCCGTATTTGGAAGATTAACCACATTAATCGTAACGTCAACCTGTTCACCATTATTGGCTTCTAAGACTTTTTCATAGACTGAAACGGCATTTGTCGCGTCTGCGATGACAATATCCGTTGTATATCCCAATTCAAGTAGTTCCTGTTTCCGTTTTTCACTTCTTACAACGGCAATAACTTTTCCTGTCGGACCTACTTTTTTCATTGCCTGATAACAACATAATATGCCTGATTTACCGGCTGCACCAATGATTGCGACGGTATCCCCGGGATGAACCAGTTTATCGACCTGTGCCGGAGCTCCCGCGACATCAAGAGCGGCTAATGCTAACTTTTCCGGCATATCGGAAGGAATTACCGAATAAATACCCGAAGCGAACAAAATCGCGGAAGCCTTGACATCAACTTGGTCGGTATCTAATTTAATGTCAGTGATTTCTTCAATTTGCAGCGGTGTAAGTGTCAAAGAAACTAGAGTGGCGATTTTATCGCCAACTTTTAAATTTTTATCGGGAAAATCCGGTCCAATTTCCTTAACAATTCCGATAAGCATTCCGCCGGAACCTGTAACGGGATTTTGCATTTTCCCTCTTTCCTTTACGATGTTTATAATCATCTTTTTCATTTCAGCTTTATCACTGTTACATGCCTGTTTTATTTGTGTAAAACTAGCTGAATCAATGTTTAAGGTTTTAACATCGATTAGAATTTCATTATCATATATTTCCATAGTATTATCGATTTTTAAAGCCGCCTGAGGTAAAACACCGATGGGTTCTATTACCCGGTGTACACCAAATTTATTTCCTATTTTCATCTTTCTCCTCCTATATTTAAAATTCTCCTTGTTTCATTAGGATTTGCGATATCCCTGCCTAGTTCTAGAGCTAAGCGTACAGCTTTTTCAACCAATTCACCATTGGATTTCGCAAGAAGCCCTTTCTTTAGATAGATATTATCTTCCAAACCAACTCTGACATGACCACCGCTAATAATTGATGCCACCGCGAGTGGGAATTCATATCTTCCTATTCCGGCAACCGAATAAGTGGCATCACTAAGGATTGACTCCTTCAAAAACACAAAATCCCTTAACTCACCGCTCATGCCACCGTTAACACCTAAAACAAAACTAAAGTGCAACGGTCCCATAATATAACCCTTTTTATGTAACCGTAATACCATATCGATATGTCCTTTTTCAAAGCATTCTAATTCCGGTTTTATCTTTTTTTCCTGCATTCTTCGGGCAAACTCGATAATGTCATTTTCCGTGTTGATAAAGATATCATCCCCTCCAAAGTTAAGTGTTCCGCAGTCAAGTGTTGCCATTTCCGGCATTAGTTCAATAGGCTGCAAACGTTCCTCGATTGTCATACCTACGGCACCACCCGTCGATGGTTGAATTATGACATCGGGACATTTGGCCTTTATCGCTTCCATAGCCTCTTGAAATCGTGCCTTATTTTGCGTCGGTGTACCATCATCCTCCCGAACATGTAAATGAATGATGCTAGCTCCTGCAAGATAGGAACGATAAGCTTCTTCGGCGATTTCGGAAATCGTGTATGGAACCGCGGGATTATGAGCTTTTGTTACTTCAGCTCCACATATCGCAGCTGTAACAATTAATTTTTCCATATTATCAACCCTTTCGTTTCTTATCCTTAGGAACAACGCATGTTCCGATAGCCTTACAAACAATAATAGGTTCGCTTAATACATCACAGGCGGAATCATTAATGTCAGACCTGTTTACGATTACTTTTCTTGCTTCGAATTCCATTTTCCGTGATGTATTACCCACTCCGACAATGCGACCGACAGCTTCAATATAATCACCGGCATATACTGGTGCTAAGAATTCAACTGATTCGTATGCTCTAAATAATCCCTCATCCCCGTCATGACGAATCAATAGTTCCGTAGCAACATCACCAAATAAAGCGAGAATTCTTGCACCATCAACCAATCCTCCGCCGTAATGTGCATCGTGATAACTCATTCTTAATCTGATCATTACTTCATTCATACATATCCTCCTTAATTTAATAAATAAAAAACCGGCTAAACATAAATATATGTTTAACCGGTAGCGCTCCATTGCCTTAGCAATGACAGAATTATCAAAAATTCCAACGAATAAATGCAATGGCACATTTACTCATTTCGGCACAAATAATGTTAACAGTCATCAACGTGCCATTCCTCCGACTATTAATCCATTATCCATGCGCCTCTACCAATATATGTAAGCGTTTTCTATAATTTATTTTATCATCCGGTATAATATATGTCAATATCTTTTATATATATACCTTTTATTTATCTAATTGGTCTTAATTTTGCGGTAAAATGACGTAATACGCGTGGCTCATATTCAAACTCCAAGCCGACTAATTGATCTCTTCGTTTATACACCTCGACGACACTGTCCGCCACAACATCTAGGTGAGCATAAGTATAAGTTCGTCGCGGAATAGTAAGTCTCATAAATTCCAATGGACTTTCCAAATTTTCATGTGTATCGGGATCCCTGCCTAGTAAAAACGAACCTATCTCAACTGCTCTGACACCGGCTTCCAAATATACCTCATTGCATACTGCTTGGGCCGGAAACTGATTAAACGGAATATGCGGGCAGATCTTCTTACAGTCCACAAATACCGCATGTCCCCCCACAGGATATTGAATTGGTATTCCGGCATCCATTAATCTGTCTCCTAAATAACGGACCTGATCCAAACGGTGATGTAAATAATCTTCATCAAGCGCTTCTTTTAATCCTACAGCCAAGGCTTCCATATCACGACCGGCTAACCCTCCGTATGTCGGAAATCCTTCCATTGGCACAATATATGTACGGCATTTTTGGTATAATTCAAAATCTTCTTTTATCGCAATAATACCACCGATATTTACTAAACCGTCTTTTTTGGCACTCATTAAGAAGATATCGGCATATTTAAACATTTCACCGGCAATTTCCTTAATCGTTTTATTTTCATATCCTTTTTCACGTTCTTTGATAAAATAGGCATTTTCCGCATAACGGGCACCATCGATAATTGTCTTGATACGATACTTATCCGCTATTTCTTTGGTTTTCCGCAGATTTTCCATGCTGACAGGTTGACCACCGGCTGAATTATTGGTGATTGTCATGATTATACCGGCGATATTTTCAGGACCTTTTTCAATAATCGTTTCCTCTAATTTATGTAAGTCAAAATTTCCTTTAAACGGATGATAGGTCTCTGTAGAAAAACATTCTTCAACCACAACATCTATTGCTCTTCCGCCGGCTAATTCAACATGTCCCTTCGTCGTATCAAAATGCATATTACTGATAAAAAACATTCCTTTATGCTTAATAAGTTGAGGAAATACTACCTGCTCCGCACCCCTTCCCTGATGAACGGGCAAAACATATTGATAATGTGTGATATCTTTTACCACTTCTTCCAAATGATAATAACTCCTGCTTCCCGCATAAGCTTCATCACCAAGCATTAGTGCTGCCCATTGATTCTGACTCATGGCTCCTGTTCCACTGTCCGTTAATAAATCAATATAAACATCCTCGCTTCTTAAAGCGAAAGGATTATATCCTGCCTGTTTTAATTTTTCAATTCTTTCCTCTTTGGTAGTCATTTTAATAGGTTCAACCATCTTTATCCGATATGGCGGCGCTACATATTTCCTGTTCATACTATTCCTCCTTCAAAATAAAACGCTTTCATCCATATTATAACAAATCCTACTTATCATCTCAATAAAAAAAGGTGATAAATAAATCACCAAGGTGATTTATTAAGTCACCTATTAATTATATCTGTAATATAACGATATGATGAAATAATGCTTTCTTCACCCGTAACACCTTCAAAAATAAAGGTAATATCGCTTTTTTCCTTCTTTAGTTTATTAATTAAATAAGGATAATCGTATATTCCCTTACCCAAGGAAACCTGTTTTAAATCATCCTTATCAACGATAAAATCCTTGGCATGGATTAGAACGATTCTATCACCATATAAAGCGAATGCCTCATCGATTATTTTTCTTTGCTCATGATAATTATTAAGATTTACCAAATTATATAAATCAAATATTACTTTTAAATGTGGTGAATTAAGATCATCGATTAATCTTTTCATTTTCTGGCAATCGGAGATAACATGGTACCATGCTCCTTCAATGGCCACAAATACGCCAAATTTGGCTGCTTCATTTACTAATTCTCGCACAGTTTCTAATACCGTCCTATATGCTTCTTCACTTTGAGTATTTTGATCATATACTCTTCCTTTACTGTATGAGCCTGTTTCACTGCCAACCAAGCTACAGCCAAAATACTTAGCATATTTTAAATTCTTCTTAAAATAATCGATATCATCCCTTGTTTTTTTACCATCAATGATATTAAAGTAAGCTCCCAACATTTTTATTTCAACACCAGAATGAGCAAAATCCCTCTTGATAATTTCAGCGAGATCCTTAGTCAGGTTTTCTTCACCAAGTGATTTTCGTAAGATTAGCTGCACGCAGTCAAAACCGTATTCCTTAGCTTTTTTGGCCAATTCGAAAGCATTGCTGAAAGTTCCTAAATCATGAGCCCTTATTCCCAACTTCATCCTATCATTCCTTATTATCATATTGATCGACGTTATGAAGAATGATTTTTTCCCCTTCTTGACCAATGATCTTTACGTTTTTAAGACATAATTTCTCAACATTATTCGCATATATTCCCATCTTCGAGGTAGTTATCGCATCAGTCATCATTGCCGGTGCACCGGTAGTGGCATTCGAAGCATATGTGACCGTGATATTTTCCATATTTATTTCTTTTATCTTTTGTTCCGGTAATCCGTAAAAAAAGCATGCGGCCCAGTGTGTATCCACACAATCGATGTTTTTAAAATGAAAATCACCCAGATAAGGTGTACGTTCGTCAACCGGTAACTTTTCCTTACTCCAGACATATTCGGTTTTACCATCCGGGTCACAGTAATAAAACATGTTCGCAACAAATGGAGCATAAACTTTTTCCATCAAAATATTTTCAAATGAGATATTTTTAATGACACCATCTTCTCCGCGACCTCGACGTGTCTTAATCCTTAATCCCCTATCGGTTTCCGTAAAAATACATCTTTCGGCACGGATATTTTGAATACCTCCGCTCATTTCGCTACCTAACACCACGCCACCGTGACCGAAGCGCATGTGGCAATTACGAATCAAAAAGTTTGATGACGGTCTTTTATGCTTTTTACCCATATAGATTTTACCTGATTTAATAGCAATACAGTCATCACCCACGGAAAAGTTAACGCCGATAATATTTAAATGATCACAGCTTTCAGGGTCTAAACCGTCGGTGTTAGGACTGTCGGCCGGATTATTTACCTTTAAATCAATAAAATTAATATAACTGGAAAAATACGGATGAAGGTTCCATGCCGGAGAATTTTGAATTGTTAATCCTTGAAGGGTAATATTCCGACAATTGTTCAAAAATACCATTCTTGGTCGCCAGGCAATATTTTTAACCTTATGATTATACCACCAGTTATCAAAGGAAGCATTACCGTCAAGTATCCCTTCACCGATAATGTTTACATTTTCGACATTAATACCGGTTATTAAACTGGCAAAACAATCTAGCGGATTACCTTCCCAAGTGCCTAAATTATATTCGTCCGTTTCATCCGTGTAAGGGATATAACCAGGTAATACGGGATATAATTCTCGATTGGTATGTCCCAATAATTTCGCATCCTTTTTAATCTCGATTGTGATATTGCTTTTTAAAAATAAAGGGGTTACTAAAAACACACCTTTTTCAATTAAAACTCTACCGTTATCAGGACAAGCTAAAATAGCGGCCTGTATGGCGGAAGTGTCATTTGTTTTGCCGTTACCTTTAGCACCGAATTTTTTGACGTTTAGAGTGACCAATTCTTTTTCAGTTTTTACCTTAACAACTTCTTCTATTTTTGATTCAATTTCAATAAGTTTGAGTTCATATTCCGTTTCGGGTTGTAAGTCAAAAATGGACACCACATTTCGGTTTTCTCTTTCCAGCACTAAACCATTATTTACATACAAATCATATAACTTATCAGTATATACCCTGTCTTTATTTTCAAGTTCAATTGTGATACTTCTTGCTGTCTTGACAATAACTTTAAATTTCATTTTCCCACCTCAATAACTCAGTATAGGCCAATAAAAACGGACCCACACCCTTAGCATCGTTATTTACCACCGGTTCGGAAATATAATATTCATAACTGCCGTCGCGTAGGTCTTTACCACCAAGACCGGCTACTAAGCAAATACCGCCTAAGTTTAATTCACCATTTTCCAATTTAAGATACTTTTCCTTAATTCCCTCAAAACATTTAACACCATAGACGCGGTAACGTTCTGGTAAATATTCCAATCTGACACCTTTTAAAATAGCATAGCTAATCATCGCCGAGCCACTGGTTTCCAGATAATTACCCTCCCTACCAATTTGGTCGATTACCTGGTACCACAATCCGCTATCATCCTGATATAAAAGTAAACCATCAATAGCTTCTCTAAGCATCTTTATTAGAGCTTTATATTCATAAAAAATCTGTTCGTCCATTTTTTCCAAAACATCTACAAGAGCCATCACGAACCAACCCATTGAACGTAACCAAAAACTTTTCGATAATCCGGTCTTTTTATCACACCAGAACATTTCTTTACTTTCATCATAACCGTGATAATACAGTTTAATTTCCTCATTGTACATTAATTTTCGGACATTGGCAAACTGCGAATAAATATCCTGATAATTCTTAAAACCATTATATTTTGTTTCATATTCCATATAAAACGGTTGTGCCATATATAATCCGTCAAGCCACACCTGATTCGGATAAATTAATTTATGCCAGAAGTTTCCGGTTTTAGTGCGTGGATGTGTTTTTAACTGATCATATAATATTTCTATTGCTTTTCGATACTTTTCTTTTTTTGTTAAGGCATATAAATCAAACAGTACCTTTCCCTCATTGATATTGTCAATATTATATTCCTCTTTTTCATATCCTAAAATATTTCCGTCATCATCCACATAGTAATCAATAAAATGATCGGCAAACGTCAAATACTTACTTTCATTTGTGATATAATACATTTCTAAGATTGCTTTTATCATGCAACCGTCAACGTAATTCCATTTTACAGTTTGATTTTTTTTACTTTCAATATTCCAATAAGGTTTATCCGGTGTACTTTTATCCATTAGTAAATCAATGTAATTTCTTATTAAATCCATTTAATTTTCCCCCTTTATTTATTTATTCTAAAATAGGGTAAGTGTTTTTAATAATCGTCATAATACTACCTCTTTATTTAACCATAATTTGTTTATATAAAAAATAATTATCGTAGAGCTTCTTTACTTCAGCATCGGATATTGTTTTTGAGATACTTTCTTCATTTCTGATTGCTCCCGGTCCGTAACATTTGTATTCATAAAACGAAGCAGTAAGATGTCTTAAGGTATCATTCCATTTTGTAAAACCGGAAAAGTGAATATGCCCATCCATAAAACAATTTATATATGCACAATATCCGTACTCTCTCCATGGTCTTCCCAAATACACCGTCTTATCTTTTTTATCGCTTAATAATTCACATTCGAGAAAGACATGACCGATGTGTGAAACTTCTGTTGAAGGAGCGGAAATATATCCCGGACTATCAACTAAATTATAAGAAAAGATCCGACATTTATAAAAGTAAGCATTAGCGCTGCCAAATATAAAATCAATATCACCAAAGATTAAACAGTTATCAAATAATTGATGATAATCTGCTTCATGATTTATCTTAAAAGCTAAATATTCCTGATTCTTCGCATCCCTTGGTATCGGTCCGGTGAGCAAGGTATCCTGATGCCCTGAAATTATGCAATTTTTCATATAAAACCAATCAGCATTAACAAAAAGATTTACCGCCTGACCAAAATGTTTTCCCAAACCTGCTTCATTTTTAATTGTGATATTTTCTATTTTAACATAATCTGCCAGAACTAACACCGTATAACTTCTAAAAGTTTCCAAACGATTGCCTTTTTCATCCAATTTTAAGGCATAATCATTAAATGTTATAACGGTATCTTCTTTACTCTCACCTATTATGGAGACCCTTTTATCGATAACAATTTTTTCGTGATAAATCCCCTTTTTGACATAAATTTCTCTTATATCATCGGTTACCAGTCTCAATGCTTCGGTAATAGTCGTAACAATCTCATCTTTACCGACAACTATTCGCACTTTATCACCTACTTATAAAAATCTGATAGCAATTGCTATCAGATTTCAAAATAATTAGCGGCATTGTAATAACAGATATCCTGAACAATTTGCTTAAGTATGTCAAAATCAGCCGGATATAATCCTTCTTCTACCCAAGTACCAATCATATTGCATAAGATTCGGCGGAAATACTCATGACGCGGATAGGATAAGAAACTGCGCGAATCCGTTAACATTCCGACGAATTTGCTAAGTAACCCTACATTGGCCAATGTCTTCATTTGGGTGAGCATTCCGTCAATATGATCATTAAACCACCAGGCCGAACCCAGTTGCATTTTACCCGAAACACTTCCATCCTGATAACATCCCATTAATGTGGCAAGTAACTGATTATCGTTTGGATTTAATGAATATAATATCGTCTTAGGTAATAAATTATCATAGGCTAATTTATCCAGTAATTGTTTTAACTCAATTATGTTGACACTTTCGTTAATCGCATCAAATCCCGTATCCGGTCCGATACTTTCAAACATATGAGAATTGGCGTTTCTTAGTGCGGCAATATGCAGCTGCATCACCCAATTATGTTTGGCGTATTGTTTTCCTAAGAAAAGCATGATGAAACCTTTATATTGTTTTATCTCATCCTCTGATAACGTTTCTTTATTTAATTTCCTTTGTAAAATATCATTTACTTCGGAGAATGTAGCCGCTTTAAACATAACTCTGTCCAAAGCGTGATCGGATAAACGGCAGCCTGTTTTAGAAAAGAAATCGATTCTTTCTTCCAATGCTTTTAATAATTCAGTTAAACTAGATATATGATAACCGACGACACCCGATAAACGATTAAGGTAATCATTGAACCCTTCTAGTTCGATATTAATAGCTTTATCCGGCCTAAATGACGGTAAGACCTTTACCGCATTATATTCCTTTTTTAGCTTAAGATGATATTCTAATGAATCACATGGATCATCGGTGGTACATACTACCTTGACATTACTTCTTTCCATTAGCCTGCGCGGAGTAAAATCATCCGTCTTAAGTTTTTCATTACATTCATCATAAATCTTTTTAGCGTTTTTAGGACAAAGCAAATCATCTATATTAAAAAATCTTTTTAACTCTAAATGCGTCCAATGATATAGAGGATTACCAATTGTATATGGGATTACCTCAGCCCATTTGCTAAACTTCTCATAGGAGTTTTTATTACCGGTGATATAATCCTCGGATACACCATAGGCCCTTAGAAGCCGCCATTTATAATGATCTCCGTATGTGCCGTTTACCAGCCATAGCTTTGTGATATCCGTAAATTTCTTATTTTCATAGATTTCCTGCGGATTTAAATGACAATGATAATCGATTATCGGCATATCTTTTGCGTACTCATGATATAGTTTTTTAGCTGTATTATTTGTTAATAAAAAATCATCATCCAAAAATTTTTTCATTGAATTACCTCCACCTTACAATGTTACACCCGATTTAAAGATCGCTATTTCCCGGAAATTATTGAGTTCATTATTGGTTTTTCTGCCGTTTGCCACTTCAACAAGGTAATCGATAAATTCATCAAGCAAACAATCCATACTAACACCTTCCAATAATTTACCCGCATTAAAATCAATCCAATTAGGTTTTTTCTCATAAATTTCTGAATTAGTCGATATTTTTACGGTTGGGACAAAGCCACCGAACGGTGTCCCCCTACCAGTTGTAAAGAGAACCATATGGCACCCTGCAGCACCTAATGCTGTGGTAGCCACCAAATCATTTCCGGGTGCCGACAATAAATTAAGTCCTCTCGATTTAAGCGTCTCACCATGTTTTAAAACATCACAGACATTTGAACTTCCGGCTTTTTGTGTGCATCCCAATGATTTATCTTCTAACGTTGTTATTCCCCCGGCCTTATTACCCGGAGACGGATTTTCATAAATTACCTGATCGTGTTTTTTATAATATTCCTTAAAATCATTTATTAAATCCACTATTTTATGAAATATCATTTCATTATTGGCACGGTTCATCAAGATTCTTTCCGCGCCAAACATTTCCGGTACCTCGGTTAAAACTGTTGTCCCGTTATAATAGGTTAAGTAATCGGAAAATTCTCCCAACAGAGGATTTGCGGTAATTCCGCTAAAGCCGTCACTTCCTCCGCATTTTAAACCGATTTTTAATTCGCTTATTGATACTTCCTCACGTTTGTCATTTTTCATGATATTAAATAATTCTGTTAAGATTTTTACGCCCTCACTGATTTCATCTTTAACATCCTGACTATTTAAAAAGCGAATTCTATCCTTGTCATAATCACCAAGTGTTTCACGGAAGATATCAATCTGATTGTTTTCACATCCCAAACCCAGCACTAACACTCCGCCGGCATTTGGATGCTTTGCGATATTTTGTAAAGTAATTCTAGTGTTTTCGTGATCATCGCCCATTTGTGAGCAGCCGTATGGATGTCCGAATTTAAAGAGACCGTCAATTAAACTAATGTCGTTTTGGGCTTTGAAACGTTCAATTATGATGTCACCTACTGCGTTGACACAACCGACCGTAGGTACAATCCACAATTCATTACGGATTCCGACATCCCCGTTTTTACGCCGGTAAACATTTATTTTTCGAACGGGTTTGGCGATATTAATTTTCGTAAACTCCGGCGTATATTGATAGTTTTCTATATCATCGAGGTTTGTTTTGACGTTATGCGTATGAACGTGTGAGCCTTTGGAAATATCAATTGTGGCGTAACCGCTGGGCATACCGTATTTTATAATTTTATCTTCCTTGGCAATATCCACTAAAGCTATTTTATGACCTTTAGGAATATCGTCTAGTATCTCCAAGTTCTCAATTACCATACCCTTAGGTAAGTCCTTAAGGGCAACAACCACATTATCCTTTTTATTAATTTTGAGAATCGATGTCATAAAGCACCTCTTCCAATGCTTTTTTCATTCCTTTAGTCAGAATATTATAAACATATTCCGTTACTAAGTCGGTTAATCCTTCAATAGAGTTTAAATCAATTTCCCAATGTGGAATTCCTAAGAATTCAGTTACAATCTCTTTTACGCTTTCTTTACTACCATCACATTTTTTCCATAATCTATCATACATTTCAAGAAATTCCGTATCATCCTGAATTGTATATGTTTCATTACCTCTTTTTCCTCTAAAGAGCACCAACATACTGCCTAATGAGAACAGGGCAGATTTTGGTAATTTATTGAATTTATTTATATAATCCATTACTGACGGTAATATCCTTGTCTTATATTTAGTGGTGGAATTTAACGCAATTGACATTAATTCATGTCTTATATAAGGATTCTTAAAGCGATTAATTACCGCGTAAGCAAAGTCCTTTAACTCACTTTCTGATAAAAGATGAGTTGAGGCTGGAATTATCTCATTGAACACGACACCTTCAAAAAACTTGCCAATCATTTCATCCTCGATTGATTCTTTTACCGTATCAATACCGTATAAATAACTAACGGGGACAATAGCGGTATGCGCTCCGTTTAGAACACGAACCTTTCTTTGTTTATATGGTGTAATATTATCAGTAAAAACAACATTTAATCCTGCTTTATCGAAAGGTAGTTTATCTGATACCTTTTTACTAGCTTCTATCACCCATAAATGAAAAATCTCACCTTTAACAACAGAACTATCAGTATATCCCAAATGTGCTTCTATTTCGGCTATCTCATTTTTCGGATAACCCGGTACAATTCTATCCACCAGTGTATTACAAAACTCATTGGCATTATTTAACCAATAGATAAAATCATCATCCAAATTCCAATGCTTTGAAAGTCTATTTAATACGGATTTTAATTCCTTCCCGTTATAATCAATTAATTCACAAGGCATAATGACATAACCTTTATTTAAATCGCCACCCGTATGTTTATATCTTTCAACAAGTAAACCAAGTAATTTACCCGGAAAACTGTTAGGTATTGTTTCATAGTCTTTATCTTCCGGATTAAAGGCGATTCCTGCTTCAGTCGTATTAGATATGATGAATTCATAAGAATCATCCTTAGCTAAATCTAAATATGCCTGATACTCAGTATATGGGTTGATGAATTTCTCTAAGACATCAATCAGCTTGATTTCCTGTTTTACTTTTCCATCCAAAATGCCTTCCAGATATAAGGTATATAAACCATTCTGAGCCTCCAAATCCTTTACTCTGCCAAAAGGTAAGGGTTGAACGACGGTGAAATTGGCATTCAAAATTCCGGAATCATTGGCAACTTGAAATATCCATTCCACAAATGCCCTTAAAAAATTACCTTCACCAAATTGAATGACCTTTAATTCTCTTTTTTTAGGTGAATACACCTCATTAATTTTTTTCATAGAAACCTCTCCTTTATTTCAATAACCAAGCAGGCAAATAAGCCTTGGTATTTTCCAACATCTCAGAAAATAATTGTTTTGCATTATCAATCTCAAGTGTTTTTCCTTGAGGATCACTTAACCACGCATTAAACACAGCTTCTTTATCCTCATTAAAATAGGCTTTAATAAAGGCTTCCTGTGTTAGTACGTGGGAAGTAATTAATTGTTTTACGTCATCCTTTATATCACCGACGAAAACCGGTTGAATAGAATTACTTCGAAACACGGCATTCCCTTCGACAACAGCACCCAACGGCAGGTATGGCACTTGACCCATGTTTGGGGTGTTTACGTTTGTGACCAATGTATTAAGTCCAAGTAATGCTTTAATCTGTTGTACCCCTTCTTCTCCGGATAAGCTTATTTCAACTTTTTCTACTCCATTAACCCAATTATGTCCCAATCTGTTTTTTTCCGTCAACATTTGGATGCGGTAATCAACAGTTGTCAACTTAAATCCCCACTTCTTAACCATGTCTTCATTCTGTAAATACCAATTCCGAGGTAAAAATTCCACTAAATGTCTGTCACCGGCACAAGCAATTAGACCATAACGTTTAAATAAATCGAATTTAACCCTTTCTTTTGATTTAAATGGTGAATCTTCGACACTACTGTCCCAATATCCTTTTTCCCAATATTTATCAACAAATTCCCGATAAACAGGAAATAAATCCGTTCCTTGATAATAAGCTTTATCAATCCAGGTAAAATGATTAATACCATGAACATTAACTTCTATTTCATGGCGTTTTGGCAAATCTTTCTGCAATATTTCCTTAACGGCGATTGCTAATAAATTTTGTGTGCTGAAAACCTCATGACAGCAACCAAATGCTTTTATCTCCGGAAAAACTTCATAAAGTGTCCTTACGCATAATGTCATTGGATTAGTGTAATTGATAACCCAGGCATTAGGACAATATTTCTTTATTGCCGAAGCAAACTCAACATACATAGGAATGGTTCTCATGGCCCTGACATAGCCGCCAAGTCCTACCGTATCACCCACAGGTTGAAATATACCATATTTTTCCGGTGTATGAACATCGCTGCGCATTTCTTTATCCAATGTGCCAGGTGTAATGGAAATAATCACAAAATCTGCACCAACTAGTGCTTCATCCAAAGTTGCAACAGCTTTATAATCCCAAAAGGTTTTAGCTCCGTCAGCAGTATTTAATTTATTGCCGATAATTTCATTCGTTTTTGCGGCAGAAAAATCTATATCATATAATTTGACTTCTCCACTTATTTCATCATCTATAACTAAATCGGACATCAACTTCCATGCCCAACCTCTTGAACCTCCTCCGATATAAGCAATATTGATCTTCTTCATATTTGTCAAGATTTTCCCTCCAATTCACTTCTATGAAAATATGATAATAAATGATTATGTCGTTTATTCTTCGGATCAAATTTCAGTAATTTAAAGAAACAGTGTATTACATAACCTGATATTAATGCATTCACAAAGGTCCCGATTCCAAATGCACCCATAAATAATATTCCTATAACAGTCACTATTACCTCAATTGCCGCTTTTGTGTATTTAACACTAACACCGGTTAACTGTGTAATTCCGACAAACAGACCATCACGAGGACCGGAACCTATACTACAGCTAATATATAGTGCGGATCCTAAACCAGTTGCGGTAATACCGGCAAATAGGTAAACAAACTGCATGGTGATATTAGAAGAGTCAAAAATATAAAAAGCATGCTTTAATGATTCAATAAAATCCCCAGAATCAGTATTAACCGTGTAATCATTTAGCAGGCGTATTTTCTCATTAATGATATCGAAACCATCATAAATCATTCCGACAAATATGACATTCATGATTGTTCCTATACCCGGTTTAATTTTCACAAAAATAATCGATAATACAAGGACTATAACACCGACAAATTGTACTACCTGACCAAATTTTAAAACGGTTATATTTGAAATACCAGTATGAAACACTCCCCACGGTAACATTCCTAAACCCGAACGTTTGGAAAATATTAACCCCAAGGCAACAAAAAACAAACCCATAAATAATTTAGGCATTTTCTTTAAATCCTTTATAAATAGTTCTCTCTCAAAGCATAATTTCATATAAATCTCCTATCAATAACTACCTAATATTATATAAGGTTAGTATTATTATTCGTTATTACGAATTAAATTCAATATTTATTCTATTTACATCTTATATTATTTTTATTATTCTGTCAATTAATATAATCCGATTTTTTACCTAAAAAAAGGTAACAAAAAGCCTTTGTTACCTTAAATTCTCCATACTGATATGATCCATATCATCGAAGGTTTGGTTCTCGCCACACATTCCCCAAATAAATGTATAGTTACTTGTTCCCACTCCGGAATGAATCGACCAGCTAGGAGAAATGACTGCCTGTTCATTGCTCATGACTATATGTCTTGTTTCATTAGGTTCACCCATTAAATGGAACACTTTAGTGTTTTCATCCATATTAAAGTACAGATATACTTCCATTCTTCTGTCATGAGTATGACATGGCATGGTATTCCAAACATTATTTGGTGCTAAGATGGTCATTCCCATGACTAATTGACAGCTCTGACATACTTTCGGATGCACATACTGGTTAATAACTCGTTTATTTAAAGTACTGTCAGCACCTAAACTTACCTTATTAGCTTTCTCCAATGTAATATGAACATGAGGATATTTTGTATGTGCCGGACAGCTGTTTATATAAAATTTTGCCGGATTAGCTTCATCCGTGGAAGTAAAAGTAATCGATTTAACGCCTAAACCAACATAGAGTCCTTCATATTGACTTAGAGGAAATGCTTCATCATCTATCGTTACTACTCCTTTACCGCCAATATTTATGATACCGGCTTCACGTCTATCAAAGAAATTGTCCACTCCCAAAGTTTTTCCACCGCTTAAAGATAATGTTTTGGTTTTAGGCTTAATTCCTCCGGCGATAATTCTGTCGTTATGCGAATAAGTTAGTAAAACCTCATCATCTTTAAAAACATTTACAATCAGAAAATGTTCTCTCAACTCATCCGTAGTGTACTTTTTCACATCATTTGGATGATTTGAATACCTTACATCTAGTTTCATATTATTCCTCCTCTATATTTTCGTATATAAGAATGATATTCGTCTATTAATTAGTTTAACAAACATCCACTATTCGTGCAAGCGATTTCCTTAAAATTGAAATAAAAATAGGATGATGTATCCTCGAGAACTTTCATACTGATACCCCACAAACCCCGATAACAAGACACTTTAAAGGGGTATAAGAATATTTTGTTGTTTGTTTGAAATTTAAAGTTATTGAGAAGTTATTTGTTTGGAATCAGTTACACTAAGTTTTTATTAATCTGTCAGAAAGTCCATACAAATATGGTTCAAATAGTAAGTTAAATCTTAAAGACTAACAAAACCTATAGAAAGTCAAGTTGTCAGTTATTTCGGACGATGGTTCGACTCCAGCCATCTCAACTATATTATCCTCGTACAAGTTGACCAAAATAAATAAATGTAAGTATAGAAATGAAAAGGGGCTGCAACGAAATTAAAAAGTGATTTGCTAACATCCTAATTCACCACCTATACAATTTTATTCATCTTCAATTATATCAGAAGAAGTTTTTATTTCCAGTATTTACCGCTAAAAACTCTACTGAGCCCCTAATCTGACTGGGGTTTTTTTATATAAAAAGGGATAATGCTTTGCATTATCCCTATATTAATAAGCTCGATATTTTTTTATCAATGTCATTATACAATGACAGAATATTAAAATTAGTTCGAACTCTGCTTGGATTACCCTGATTATTTAACTTAATATGTCTACTAACAGGGTAACTTAAGGCTTTGGTTTTTATCACATTAATATTTAACGGATAAAGATTCAATACTTTTTGTATAGCGACATAGCCTTTTTCACCTAAGCAAATGATTGTGTCAATACCTTCTAGTTCTTCTTTAATTCTTAATAAATTATCACTTTCATAAATGTCATTGAAGAGGATTTGCTTAGGATGCTTATGTACCTTGTTATATACGGAAATAATTTTATATGAAGAATAGTGGCAGTGAGGAAAAAGATCAGGATATTTACGATTCAATCTTGCTAATAAATTATTTAGTTGAAAAGTAGTTTTTTGGTCAAATCTTATTTTTGTTTTTGAATTATGCAATATCGGATAATAAAAGATAAAACCAACCTTGAATCTTTCCCTTATATTTTCCATTTTATTTCTTTTCCGTTTCTTCTATAACTGCTTGCGCACATGCAAGTTTTGCGATTGGAATACGATATGGAGAACATGAAACATAATTTAATCCAATTCGATGACAGAATTTAACAGTATGAGGTTCACCGCCGTGTTCACCACAAATACCTAATTTAATCGTTGGATTAGTGCTTCTTCCTAATTTAACTGCCATTTGCATTAATTTACCAACACCATTTTGGTCCAATACTTGGAATGGATCTTTTTCAAAAATATTTTTCTCTAGATAATCATTAAGGAATTTATGACTATCATCACGTGAGAAACCAAATGACATTTGTGTTAAATCGTTGGTACCAAAGCTGAAGAATTGGCTTACATTGGCAATTTCATCCGCTACAACACATGCTCTAGGTGTTTCAATCATTGTACCTAATGTATATTGTACGGACATGCCTTGTTCTTCAAATACTTTATTAATTTCAGCTACTAACTGTTCTTTAATATGTGCAAATTCATTTTGATCAACTACTAATGGAATCATGATTTCCGGAACAACTTCAATGTTTTCTTTCTTTAATGTCAATGCAGCTTCCATAATAGCTCTTGTTTGCATTAAGTAAATTTCAGGATAAGTAATAGCTAAACGGCATCCACGATGACCTAACATTGGGTTGAACTCAGCTAATGACTCATTACGTTTTTTAATTTCCTCAACAGTTAAGTTCATTTCTTTACTTATAACAGCGATATCATGTTCAGTTTTTGGTAAGAACTCATGTAGAGGTGGATCCAATAATCTGATTGTAACAGGTAATCCTTTCATAACCTTTAAGATATCAATGAAGTCACCTGTTTGAATCTTTAATAATTTATTTAAAGCAACTTGTCTTTCTTCAAGACTTTGAGATAATATCATTTTTCTAACTTCAAGAATACGGTCTTCCGCAAAGAACATATGCTCAGTTCTACATAAACCGATTCCTTCAGCACCTAAACTTAATGCTTGAAGCGCATCTTTCTTAGTGTCGGCATTTGCTCTAACCTTTAATGCTTTAACTTCATCAACCCATTGCATGAATAATGCATATTTATCAGAGATAATTGCGTCTACTGTGTCTAAATGTCCTAAATAAACATTACCAGTTACACCATCGATTGATAAGTAATCGCCCTCTTTAACAACGATATCACCAACTGTTAATTGTTTTAATTCTTCGTCTACTTTAATATCTGAGCAGCCGGCAACACAGCATTTACCCATTCCTCTGGCAACAACGGCAGCATGACTTGTCATTCCGCCACGGCTAGTTAAGATACCTACAGCACTAACCATACCTTCGATATCTTCAGGTGAAGTTTCTTGACGTACTAAGATTGAATCAATACCTTGTGCTCTTGCTTTTTGAACATCCTGTGCGTTAAAGTATACACGTCCGGATGCAGCACCTGGAGAAGCTGGTAAACCTTTGGCAAGTGGTTTGATTTTCTTTAAAGCGTTTGGATCAAAGTTAGGATGTAATAATTGATCTAATTGTTTAGCATCAATTCGCATAATTGCTTCTTGTTTTGTAATCTTGTTTTCCAACACCATATCGACAGCGATATTAATAGCGGCATTAATTGTTCTCTTACCACTTCTTGTTTGCAGAATAAATAATTTACCTTCTTCAATTGTAAATTCGATATCCTGCATATCTCTATAGTGTTCTTCAAGATGTTTCATTACAGATACTAATTCTTCGTAAACTTTTGGTTGATCATCTTTTAATGAAGAAATTGGTTTAGGTGTTCTCACACCACTAACTACGTCTTCACCTTGAGCATTAATCAAATATTCACCAAAGAATTGATTATCCCCGTTTGCTGGGTTTCTAGTGAATGTAACACCGGTTCCACTGTTATTACCCATGTTACCAAACACCATTGTTTGAACATTTACTGCGGTTCCTAAATTATGAGGAATTTCATTTAGATTACGGTAAACAATAGCACGGGAATTATTCCATGATTTAAATACTGCTTCAATGGCTAAATATAACTGTTTCTTTGGATCTTGAGGAAAATCAGTACCTAATTCTTTTTTATAAAGGTATTTATATTCTGAAACAATCGCAATTAAATCCTGTTCAGTTAAATCTAAATCAGATTGATAATGTTTCTCTTCTTTTACTTTATCAAGAATTTGTTCAAATTTGCTTGATGATACTCCCATTACTACATTAGAGAACATTTGAATAAATCTACGGTAACAGTCATAAGCAAAACGAGGATTATTAGTTTTATTTGCTAGTCCTTTTGCACTTTGGTCATTTAGTCCTAAATTTAAGATTGTATCCATCATACCAGGCATTGAAATAGGTGCACCGGAACGTACGGATACTAATAAAGGATTATTTAAGTCACCGAATTTCTTACCTGTTTCTTGTTCTAATTGTACAAGAGCTTGGTCGATTTCAGCGATTAATTCATCCCATAATTTTTGACCTTTTTCATAAAATAAATGACATGTTGTTGTAGTAATAGTAAATCCATTAGGAACATTCAAGCCAATTCCGCTCATTTCAGCTAATGCGCTACCTTTACCACCTAGTAAAGCTTTGCCTTTACCTTTGCCTTCTTTGAAACTAAAAACGTACTCTTTCATCGGTCATTCTCCTTTTACATAAAATTGAATTTTCTTTTTGTTTAAAAAGTACAATAATTTTTCTTTAATTGCTTTTGCTTGTACAAAAACGGTCTTAAATAACATATTTCACATTATGCACATAAAAAATTACACAAGTGTTAGCCCATCATGCATAAACATTTTCATAGGTTGTCCTCAATCAACCTAAAAAAATGTTATTATCAATATTGTTCTCAAACTCTTGTGATTATCGCTGTTATAATTACTTAAAGTGAGAAATGTTATTACATAGACTATTATATAAATTTTTTCCTTTAATGTAAACAGTATGACTAAATTATCTTGATTTTTTTATACAAATTTTATGAAAAATAGATTAAAATTAATGGTAGAGAAGAACTTGATAATTCAGTTATTATTTAGTATGGTAAATATTACATTATTATATACAATAATCGTCATATATTAATTTGACTCCGTGTTACAATCAATTCAATTAATAAAAGGAGGTCAATATGTTTTGGGACAATACGCTAATCTATCCTTATCCGTCACAACGCATGGTTACAATTGCCCGTAATGGTATGGTGGCTACCTCACAAAACTTAGCATCACAGGCAGGACTTTACATATTGAAAAAAGGAGGAAACGCGATAGACGCGGCAATTGCCACAGCCAGTTGCTTAACAGTTGTTGAACCTACTTCAAACGGAATCGGCGGGGATGCTTTTTGTTTAGTTTGGACAAATAATAAGTTGTATGGGTTAAATGCCAGCGGTTATGCTCCTAGTTCGCTTTCGATAAAAGCCTTAAAGGATAAGGGTATTATAGAAATTCCCCGGTTTGGTTTCATCCCGGTAACCATTCCGGGAGCTGTATCAGGATGGGTTGAGCTATCTAAACGTTTTGGGAAACTACCACTCACAGAAGTGTTAAAACCGGCAATAGCCTATGCCAAAGAAGGATATCCCGTCTCACCGACACTAGCAAATAATTGGCAAACCGCATTTAGAATTTATCAGAAAAATTTACACGGAGATGAATTTAATAATTGGTTTAAAACTTTTGCGCCAAATAACAGGGCTCCTGAAGCGGGTGAAATATGGAAATCAGAAAATCATGCGAAAACACTGGAACTAATTGCGGAAACTAACGGAGAGGCGTTTTATCATGGTGAATTAGCCGAACAAATCGCTGATTTTTCTAAAAAATACAATGGCTTCATCTCTAAAAATGATTTAGCTGAATATCAAGCTGAATGGGTAGAACCAGTACATATAAATTATAAAGGATATGATATTTGGGAATTACCGCCTAACGGGCAGGGTCTCGTATCTTTAATGGCGTTAAGTATATTAAAACATGATGATTTCATAGTAAGAGATTGCGCTGATACAATTCACAAACAGATTGAAGCTATTAAACTGGCATTTAGTGATGGATTTAAACATATCACTGATAAGAATTATATGAATATTTCAATAGAAGAATTAATAGATGATAGTTATATAAGACAACTAAGACAATTAATTGATGATTATGCAGCAGAGCCAATAACTGATAATCCCTCTAAAGGTGGAACAGTTTATTTGGCAACAGCCGATAAAGAAGGAAATATGGTATCATACATCCAGAGTAATTACATGGGATTTGGTTCAGGTCTGGTAGTTCCAAACACCGGCATTGCATTACAAAATCGTGGTTTAAATTTCACTTTGGATGAAAACCATATAAATTCACTAAAACCTAGGAAAAAGCCATATCACACAATTATTCCCGGCTTCCTGACAAAAGATAATGATGCCATTGGTCCATTTGGTGTCATGGGTGGTTTTATGCAACCTCAAGGTCATTTACAGGTAATTATGAACACCATCGATTTTCATTTAAATCCGCAGGCAGCCTTGGATGCTCCAAGATGGCAATGGCATAAAGGAAAACTCATATCTGTTGAACAAAACTTGCCAAATCATCTTATTAAAGAACTGGAGAAAAAGGGACATCAAATAAGAGTAGAACATAACTCAAACAGCTTTGGCCGCGGACAAATCATTTGGCGGAATCCAAAAACGGGAGTTTTATTCGGTGGAACAGATCCAAGAACGGACAGTGCAATCTCCGCATGGTAAAAAAAATGGGAATGTCACAAGACATTCCCATTATGATTTATTCAAGCAATAAATTACCCGATATTAAATCCCACATTTCACTGTTGTAGATATTAGGAATATTTTTTTGCCACCAACTTACTTCATTAATCACATCAGCTGTTACCACAAATCCTTCAGGAGCTCCCTGTCCGTTTGTTGATGCACCGGTAACACCAGCATCCCATACATTATATAATTTTGCTTCTCCGTTACCTACTATTGAATTTACATATTCATTCGGTATTTCGTGTACGGCTATACTTCCCGTTACAACAGCATCATTGATAATCACTTTCGTATAAACTTTTACATCGTCTACGGTAATAGATTCAACTTTACCAATTAATCCACCGATATTTTTATTTCCAAGCAATTCAACCTTGGCATAAACTCTGTCAATTTTAACGAATGGTACTTTTGCAGGTGTATTGACCCTACCGATTAATCCACCGACTAATTGACCGCTGCCTTGAGCTTCAGTTACCTTAATTTCAATATACACATCGGTTAATCTTAATGAACCAGTTTCAACATAACCAATTAAACCACCTACATATGTACTTGCTGAATAAACTTCAGACCTTACTACATAAATATCGGTAATAATTGTCAAACTATCACGAACGCGCCCGATTAATATTGCTGTATATTGATTTGCTGATGTTACTTTACTATCGTATATTTCGATATTATCAATTACTGAGCCAATACTTTGTCCAGCAAGTACACCACCACGCTCTGCTTGTGTAACTTGGATATTTTTAAATACGATATTTCTTATAACCGCATCTTTTAATTCTTTAAATAAACCACCATAATTACTTCCTTCAGCAATTATATTTAAATTTTTAATTGTATATCCTTGTCCGTCAAATGTTCCTTTAAATGAGGTTGTAGCTGTTTCCCAATTAAAATCAGTGCCATCAATATCATTATCTAATACAAACGTATCACTACTTCCGCTTTTAGCCATATCATTTAAATCTTGGATTGTTTTTATATGTATTATCTTATAACTGTTTCCATTTATAAGTACAGGTAATCCTTCAACGAATGTCCATAATTCACTAATTGCGATATTAGGCATGTTTTCTTGCCACCAAGTTTCATTAGTAATTGTTTCAAGATCTGTTATATATCCTTCAGGAACTCCCTGTCCGGCAGTACCTATACCTGTTACACCTGCATCCCAAACATTTGTTAATGTAGCGGAACCATTACCAATAACAGAGTTACTGTTTGAATTTCCGGATGATAATGTTCCCTTAACAACTGCATCCGTAATGGATACATTTGTACCCGATTCTACTTTACCTATAATTCCACCGACATTTTTCATCGCAGATAATTCTACAATCGCAAATACTCTAGATATTTCAACTGATGTAACTTTATCAGGAGTATTAACTCTACCGATTACTCCTCCCACTAGTTGACCCGATGTATGCTCTTCCGTTGCTTTTATTTCAATATACACATCAGCTAAATCCAATGAACCACTTTCAACATAGCCGATTAAACCACCTACATATGTATTTGTTGAGAATACTTCTGAATTTCTCACAAAAATATTAGAAATTGTAGTCAAACTATTACGAATACGACCTATTAATATAGCCGAATATTGTCCTGTTGATGTTACTTTACTGTCATAAATAGTAATATTTTCTATTGTTGAGCCAATACTTTGTCCAGCTAAAACTCCTCCGCGTTCACCTTGAGTAACTTTGATATTTCTGAAAATGATGTTTTTAACTGTCGCATTTTCTAGCTCATAAAACAGTCCACCATATCCAGCAGTTTCTATGTTGATATTACTGATTACATGATTTTGTCCATCAAATGTACCTTTAAATTTGGTTGTTGAAGGTATCCACTCATAATCAAATCCGTCTACATCATTATCAAGCACATAAGTGTCACTGCTACCCCTGTTAACCATATCGTTTAGTTGTTCTATTGTGGTGATATGATAAACTTCATCAACATTTTCAATTTTCGCGACATTACTGATTCCATGTTCATTTTCAACTACTGCGTAAACATGGCTTAATTCAGTAACTGCTTGTGTCATTTCTTCGGTATTTGCATCAATGGTCAAAGTTATCACATTAGGATTGTTCTTAATTTCTTCTGGGGTTGGTTCAGCATTGTCTACAGGTAAAATAACTAAATATAATGTTCCGTCTTTTCTCGTAAACTCAAAAGTAAATGTGGCTTCTCCATCTTTAATTACTGTACTACTAGCTTTAGTAATTAAGTTTGGTGAATCAGCTAAAACAACATTAACCGTTGATTTAATAATTTTTACGTCATCCAAATGATTTTTCGAAGTAATAGTATATGTCACTATGTAAGTACCCGGTTCAGTCATATCTGACGGTTTATCGACTGTCACCGTATAATCACTATCTTTTACCAAAGTAGCATCATTAAAGCGATTCTTTACTACAGGTACTGCTTCTTCAAATGTATCATCTGTTGTCAAATGAACTGTTTCAGGAATACCGATAACTTCACCGATACCTACGGTACGGTTTGGATTTGTACCGATATTAGGTTTCAAAGCCTGATCGTTATTTACGATGATCTTATCGTAATAAGTAGCTCCACCTTCAATCGGTGCATTCTTAACCCGGATTCTTAACATATTTACGGAAGTTAATCCGCCGCCAAATCCTACTCCACTGTAAACTTTCAATATAAATAAAATAATTTAAGATGATTATTTGCACATTAGGAAGAATTTACTAGTATTTTGAGAATGGCTTATTTGATAAAATATTTGCATAATAGTTAGTTAGGAGAGATTAATATGCAAATCATTATCAAAGTAAGTAAAAATGTAGATAAGTACATTGAAGATGTACAAAATAAGAAAATCATTAAACCTTCAAAGTGTCCTATTTGTAATAAGGAAAACAGTCTTCATCATAATGGTGTTTATTATAGAAATCTAATTGAAGAAAATAGGGAATACAGAATACCTGTTATCAGGTTATTATGTAAGTTGTGTCTTCATACTATTTCTTTATTACCTGAGTTTTGTTTACCTCATTTTCAATATTCATTTAAGTTTATAATAAAAGCTCTAAAAATAATTCTGTCTACAAGTATTCATCGTGTGCAGGAAAAATTTAGAGCCCTTTTTATGTTTTATAAAAAACGGTTTATCCAAAATATGAATATCTATATTACTTTTTTACGAGATCATCATTATATTCATAGTTATCCGGATGATATAAAAGAAAAAGCCATAAAGGTTTTTTCTGAATTAACTTCCCTCCCACCGGAAGTTCATCTTTCGCAAAGACTTGTTCATCACACAGAAAAACATTTTATGGCGAAATAAATTATACCATAAATCTGTTTTATTGTGAACATGGGAATTCCCACACAACCTTACTTCTATTCAATTTTAGTAACTTGTTCTATCATTATTCATAAGAATACCGGTATTCTTTATTTGATTATTTTACATAAATTGGAGGTTTTTTTATGACTGAAAATGATCGTGAACAAGTTGCTTTATTTCGTTATGGTCTGATTGCTCCTTTACTTAATGGTCAATATAATACGAATGAATATCTTTCTAAAATATGTGCTACTCCATTTGATGTGCCCTACTATGGTCCTAAAGATTTTACACCCAAAACAATCCTTAGTTGGCTTAGAAATTATAGGAAATTTGGTTATAATAGTTTATTACCTAAAGCTCGTAATGATAAAGGGCAATCTCGGGCTTTATCATTAGAAAAGAGGGAAGCTGTCTTAAATTATCGTAATCTTCATCGTGATTGTAATGTGACACTTTTTTACGAAAGGTTAATTAAGAATCAATTAATTTCTGAACACGAGGCATCTTATTATACAATCTATCGATTACTTAAAGTAAATAACCTTATAAATCCTGTTGATAAAGTCCCTATTGAACGTAAACGTTTTGCCTATGATTCAATTAATACACTTTGGCAAGGGGATATGTCAGTTGGACCACATTTAATCATTGGTGGAAAAAAAATTAGAACGAATTTATTTGCCTTTATCGATGATAGTTCTAGGTTAATTCCTTTTGCCAAATTCTTTTATAGTGAAAAATTTGAATCTATGAAATCTGTTTTACAAGAAGCTATTATTCGAAGAGGCATCCCAAAGATTATATATGTCGATAATGGTAAGGTTTATAAGGCTTCTACTTTAATTACTGCTTGTGCTAAGTTAGGTATTAATTTAGTTCATACAAAGCCTTATGACCCGCAATCAAAGGGAAAAATTGAACGCTTTTTCTTAACTGTTAGAACTCGATTTTATCCTCTTTTAAAAGAGAATCCTCCTAAGGATATTGATGAATTAAATAAAAGGTTCTGGAAGTGGTTAGAAGAAGATTACCATAGAAGAGTACACTCTTCATTAGGTATGTCACCACTTGACAAGTTTATGTCTCAAGCTAATTCTATTAAAATCTTTAATGATCCTGAATCATTAAATGCGATTTTTTATAAGCGTGATTTCCGTAAAGTTTATTTAGATAGTACCATTAGCGTAAACTCTAAACTATATGAAGTTCCTTTAAAATATGTTGGAGAAAAAATCGAAATCCGTTATGATTTAGAAAATCCTGATACTGTCTATATTTTTGAAAATGATCAGATTGTTTTTACGGCTAAACCTGTTTCATTTAGTGATAACAGCCATGTTCGAAGAAAGCGTGACATACCAACTATGGATAATAAATCTAATAATATGTTTTATCAATCAACTCAAGGAGGAGAATAATCTATGTTTACATCTTATTACTCTATGAATAAACAACCATTTTTAAAGGAAATATCAGTTGATAATTTATTCAAATACTCATCCTATAATGAAGGTTTAGCTCGATTAGAATATCTTAAGAATACAAGGGGAATAGGTACTATCGTTGGTGATTCCGGGAGTGGAAAAACAACTCTTGTTCGAAAATTTGCTTCTTCACTTAATCCTTCACTTTATAAAGTTATTTATATTCCTCTATCTACTGTGACTGTTAATGATTTCTATCGGGGTTTAGCCTATAATCTGGGCGAAATACCTAAATTTCGCAAAGTAGAATTATTTACTCAAATTCAGCAGGCTATCTTAAATCTCTATAAAAATCAGAAAATTACACCTGTTATCATTCTTGACGAAATACATATGGCATCTAATTCCTTCTTAAATGATATTGCCTTAATATTTAACTTCAATATGGACTCTGAGAATCCCTTTATTTTAATTCTTGTTGGTCTTTCTCATTTCCTTGAAAAGATAAAACTTCATCATATGCAGCCTTTAAATCAACGTATTATTATTCGCCATAAGGTTAATCACCTAACCAAAGATGAAGTAAAAGACTATATTGATCATCAATTAAATTATGCTGGGGTTAATTACCAAATTTTTACACCTGATTCAATTGAAGCTATCTCATTAAGAACTAATGGACAAATACGGGTTATTAATAATCTTGCATCACATTGTCTTATTTTTGGGCAAGCTAATAAACTTCAATATATTAATGCAGAGGCTATCTATGAAGTTAGTCAGGCTCTTGGTTTATAAAATAGTATTACTGTCATTATTTATTTAGTGACAGTTTTAATTTTATGTGACTATTTTATTATGCAAAGTAACTTTAAATTATTTCGAAAAATCAACCTTTTTTAAATTAAAACATTCTGCAGAATTTGCGAATTGTAGAATCTTTTAAGTTAAAAAAATGTGCAAATTTAAGTTAAATTTAAAATGAAAATTTACA
>JAWLBU010000009.1:0-58692 GCA_041687555.1 Haloplasmataceae bacterium
GTACATACTGTAATATAAAATGAACCGCCGTATACGAGAACCGTACGTACGGTGGTGTGAGAGGGGAGAAAATTATTAAAATTTATCCCCTACTCGATTAGGAATTTCTATTATTTTACTTGTATAATAACTTGTCTAGATAAGATAAATTGTATATAATAGAACTAGAGGAGGATTAAACGATGATAAAAGGACTTAAAGATGTTAGGATATTAACGCCCGAAGGATATGTGGACGGTAATCTTGAAATTGAAAACGGTAAAATTAAAGGCATAAATAATCATCACGAATTTAACGGAATTACTTTCAATGAAGATGTGGTAATAGTTCCGGGTTTTATTGACGAGCATACACATGGGGCTAATGGCAGTGATTGTATGTATGATAACTTGGATGATATTAAAAATATCGCCAGAACTATTGTTAAGGAAGGAACAACCAGTTTTTTAGCTACGACCATGACCCAATCCAGGGAAGCAATTATCTCCGCACTAAATAATATTAACGAATATATAAAGCTAAATGATGATAATGCCGCGGAGGTATTAGGAGTACATTTGGAAGGACCCTTTATTAATAAAAGTGCCTGCGGTGCTCAGGACAAGCAATATATTATTAATCCGGATGTTAAACTATTTAAGGAATTTCAGGAAAAGAGCGGAAACCATATAAAATTAGTGACCATAGCGCCGGAAATAGAAGGGGGATTAGAATTAGTCCGATATTGTAAAGAAAATAATATTGTGGCATCAATTGGGCACACAAAAGCAAATTACGATGATTGTTTAAAAGCAATCGAAGCGGGAGCCAGCTCGTTAACTCATTGTTTTAATGCGATGAGCGGTTTGCATCACCGGGAAATCGGTGTGGTGGGTGCCGGTTTACTACATAATGAATTAAACGCCGAGATAATCGCGGACGGAGTTCATGTTCAGCCTAAGGCAATAGAGTTATTACATAAAAACAAAGGTAAAGAAAATATTATTTTAGTTACCGATTCAATGGAAGCCAAATGGTTATTAGACGGCGAATATGAATTAGGCGGACAAAAAGTATATGTAAGCAATAATGAAGCCAGATTAGCTGATAAGACCTTAGCGGGAAGTTTGTTAAAGATGATTGACGCGGTAAGAAATATGATAAAGTTTTTAAATATTCCTTTAGAGGACGCCGTGATGATGGCATCAACCAATCCGGCTAAAAAACTAAACGTCTATGATCGGAAAGGCAGTATTGAAATTGGTAAAGATGCTGATTTGGTGGTATTGAATAATAAGTTAGAAATACTAATGACAATCGTGAAGGGCAAAGTAGTATATCAAAAAGGAGTATAGTATGAAAGTAAAAGTATATAAAAATTATCAGGAATTAAGTATTGATGCGGCTAAAGAGATAATTAATCAGGTTAGGACAAATCCCAAATCGATTATCGGTTTTGCGACCGGAAGTTCGCCGGTAGGATTATATAAAGAAATGATCAGTGATTATAAAATTAATCATACTTCTTATAAAGATATAAAAACATTTAATTTGGATGAATATTTTGGAATTGATAAAACACATCCCCAAAGTTACTATCAATTCATGATGAATAATTTATTTAGTCATATTGATGTTAACCCTGAAAATATCAATATTCCCAGCGGAGTAGTAACTGATATAAATGTTGAGTGTGATGCATATAACAAAAAATTATCGCAAAATATCATTGATATTCAAATATTGGGCGTTGGCGGGAATGGTCATATTGGTTTTAATGAACCGGGTACATCTTTTGATTCTGTCACGCATCATGTTAAGCTAGATGAAAAAACCAGAAAAGATAACGCCAGATTTTTTAATTCAATTGATGAAGTTCCTAAATATGCGATAACGATGGGAATTAAAAATATACTATCCACCAGAAAAATAATCTTGATAGCAACGGGCATTAATAAAAGTGATGCCGTATATCATATGGTTAAGGGGGATGTGACACCTGTTTGGCCGGCAACTGCCTTACAAATGCATGATGATGTTACCATTTATGTAGATGAAGAGGCAGCAAGTAAGTTATGAAATAATAGTGCATTTCTATAAGGGAATGCATTTTTTTTATTAATATATATACAATATTAGACATTTTATAACATGATAATTTTATATAATTTTAATTATCAATCTAAAATAATAAATCTTAAGGGAGGTAAGATTTCTTTGATGAAAAAAGGAGGAGCAGATGAAAAGTTGAAAATATGTTAAAAAAGGTGTTTTAACTATCTTGATATCTATATTAACTTATATATTAATATCTCAGAAACCTGTGACTTCATTAGCTTATGTAGAGGATTTATATGAGTATAATAATACCATCTATACAGCTAAACCAGTATATAACGGAACCTATTACGGTAATATTCACATAGAAGGTGACATTGATTATTTTTCGTTTATTTCCAAGAATACCACTAGCGTAACTATTGATTTGCTTAATATACCGGTTAATTGTGATTACGACATTGAACTATATGATAATAATAACACATTGATATCTTCATCTAGAAGAGCATCCAATTACGATGAAAGAATTATTAAAACCATTGATGCAGCAAAGATATATTACATAAAGATTTATTCCTACAGAGGAATATCAAGTAGCAATTATAAATTAACTATTTCAGGATTGGATACCGTGACAGGTTTTGCCGATCAATATGAATTGAATAATAGTTTTGATACCGCAACTAATTTGGGTTTAAAGGCCAACTACAGTATTTATGCCAATATTGACAGTAATGATGATAAGGACTATTATCGCTTTGAAACCGATAAAAACGCAATTATTACAGTTTCTCTGATTGATATACCTAGTGGTACCGATTATGAATTAAAGCTATACAATTCTAATAAAGCACTTATTGGCAGTTCAACAAAGGGACTTAATTATTCTGAAGAAATAACCGTACCACAGGAAGATGGATTATTTTATGTTTATGTCTATCCGTATAATGGATACAGTAATCTTAATTATAATTTACGAATACAAGTAATCGAGCTAGTTGCCGGCGATAAAGAAGTATCATCCTGTACCCTGTTTTATGATTCCATTATCACCTCATGGGAAGTAGGCAGAATTTGCAATAATACCTATTGGGAGTATGATGGAATTAAGGTAACATATGTAGAGGTAGATACTGATACTTCCTATATGACTTTTCCATATCAAATTATGGAAGACGATACCGAGAAGACAAATTATGATAATAACAGATACGTGATTACTGAAACAACTCACACTATTGGTGCAGGAGTTAAGTTACCGTTAGTCGGATGGGTAGTGGTTGATGAAAGAACCTATTCTCATAAAATAAAGGTTTATGGGGATGGCACTCATTATTTCTATTAATTTAGGGTAGATTGCACGTTTGGAGGGAAGGTAATTTTATGATTGAGGTCAGGGATTTATCAACTGCTTATAAAAATTTTAAGATTAAAAAGATGAATTTACACATAGAAAAAGGTAAAATTACCTTTCTTCTAGGTAAAAACGGAAGTGGAAAGACAACTTTAATCAAATGTTTATTAAATTTAAAAAATTATCAAGGTGATATTCTATTTGATAATCAAAGTATAGATAAGGTGTTGGATAAATGTGGGGTGGTTTTTTCTGATGGAGGTTTATATCATGACTTGACCGGTCTGCAAAATATGCGCTATTTTGATAAATATAATACTATCTTTAAGAAAAATTCGATTTTGAATTTAGAACCAAAAGTTCTGAAACAAAAGGTTAAATCTTACTCATCCGGACAAAAGAAGAAATTATTTTTTAATATAGCCATGCTAGAGGATAAACAGTATATTATATGCGATGAAATATCTAATGGTCTTGATTATGATAGTTTAAAGCTTCTTAAGACATTTTTTCGGGAATTAAGATCAAAGGGAAAGACAATTTTATTAACAGGACATCAATTTGAATTCTATAATGATATTATAGATGATATTATTGTAATTGCCGACGGAAAAATTAAATATTACGGTGATTGTAAAACACTATTAGATAGCTTTGGAATACAGGTTACTGTTAAAGTGAATGATATATTAATCATTGATAAAATCAAGGATAGATTTAATGTTTTTAATATCGATACGGATAGATTATTGTTAACCTTTAATACACAGGAAGAATTCGCTTTGTTCCGAAGAGAATATATTGAATACCTGGAAGAAATAAGGGTTAATGATAATAAGGTGGGAATAATTTATGAGAAATTTTTATAGGGAATTTAAAAAAGAGTTATATTTGGTAACTAGATACAAAAGAATTTATTTATCCTTTTTATTGGTTATTATAATTTCTGTCTTAGCTGTATTTTTTATTATATCGATGCTTGATACAATGATTAATACCAATAACAATTTAACAGAGGAACATCTGCTTTATTTAAAAAATGAAAATTATCTATTCTTTGTTTTTCAGTTATATGATAGTTTAGTACTGCCCATTATCGCTTCATTATTATCCTCCACGATTTTTTATATAGATATTAAAAATGATGCTTTAAGACACAAAAATATCAAGTATAATATAAGATTATATGTTATTTCTAAAATAACTATTATTTTAATTGGCGCAGTTATCTGTTCTATATTATTAATTGTCAGTTCACTTGTTTTAAAAAACCTGTTATTAGATGTTGAAAAATATAATATTGGGAATATAGACATTTCTTCTGTAGAAATAAAAACAATATTATTATTTATTGAATTAAATATCATTTTATTTATTATTATTGCTTTATGTACATCAATATTGACAAAGTTCTTAAAGATACAATCATTTGGATATTTAATAAATGTTTTTTATTTTATCGTTTTTCCTATGGTTTCTTCTGATAAAGTTAATAAATATCATTTTAAGAATCTGTTTAAATCGATAGTCAATAAATATGCACAATCTGATAAAACATATATGTTAATGACAAAAATGAATCAAATAGAATATTTAAATTCCGGTTTAAGCATTTCAGTAATTATGTTTTTTAGTCTCATTTTTTTGATAATATTGGTAGGAGGGATATATTGGCAAGAACGATATTAAAATTTATATCTGTGGTTGGAATAATTCTTATTTGCGGGATAATTATATACTATATATTTTTTAACGGAAGAAGTAATAAGTTAAAAGTAGACAAAGTCTGCATATATAAAGATGGTCGGGGAAGTGAAAAGCTATGTATTGATAGTGATAAATATAAACAGCTTGAGCTTGAATATTGCGAATCAGAATATTTGGGTATATGTGAAAATATCAAAGATATAATGGAAAAAGAAGAACGAACTGAAGAAGAGAGGTTAAAATATTTTGCATTTGAACAGGCTTTTGAAGAATGGTTATGGAAAAAGGAGAAAGGTAAATAAAAAAAATAAGCTTATCGATTACTGATAAGCTTATTTTTTATTGATGGCGCGCCTGATAGGACTCGAACCCACAACCCTCAGAACCGGAATCTGATGCTCTATCCGTTGAGCTACAGGCGCATGATATTATTATATAATAAATTGAACAATAAATAAACTAATTTTTGTTGTAAGATTTTGCTTTTTTAGTTATAATCATGTAGGTGATAAAATGCGTAAAATATTGGGTAAAATTAATGATGCCAATAAAATGTTTAACTTAATTGAAAATGGTGATAAAGTTGCCGTCGGTGTAAGCGGGGGTAAGGATAGTATAGTACTATTATATGCTTTAAGCTTAATGCAAAAATCTGCGGATATTAAGTTTGACGTAGTGGGAATAACACTCCAATTGGGTTTCCCCGATATGGATTATAGTAGTATTATTAAATTTTGTAAAGAAAAAGATATAGAATATCATTTGGTTCCAACCAAAGTATATGAGATTCTCGATCAAAATCGTGATAAACACGGTAGGATACAATGTTCATTGTGTTCTAAATTTAAGAAAGCCATTCTGATTAATGAAGCTAAAAAATATTCATGCAATAAAGTATCAATGGCTCATCACTTAGATGACGGCATAGAAACATTATTTATGAATGCAATTTATAGCGGTTATCTGGCAACATTTAAGCCTAAGATGTATTTGGACGAAGCTGATGTAACTTTTATTAGACCGCTTGTTTTATGTACGGAAAAAGATATTAGACGCAATGCTTTAAAAAATCACCTGCCAATTTTAAGCAGTACTTGTCCTAATGATAAAAAAACCTCACGTGAGGTTATAAAAAACTGGTTGAAAGACGATGTTTACAAGAGGTTTCCTCAAGCAAAACTAAATTTTGAAAATATGTTGTTACATCCCGAACGGGTAACATTATGGGAGAAAGATTAATAAAAAGAGCTGTCATTGACAACTCTTTTTTTCATATTATTGTAATTGTTGTTTTTTCGTTGACTCTTTTTGGAAAGTCTGCATAATTTTTTGTGTAGGTTCGGCGGTAACAGAATACCAACCTTTTCTAAACATTAAATTATACCATCTTCTTTGAGACTGAGACGTTTCCTGAAATATTTTAAATAACATATTGTAAAATGCATCATTTGAACACTCATTTAAGGCGATTGCATATGAATCAACCATTTTTTTACATGTGTTTAGCATCATGTCCGTATAATCACGGTCATTTAATTGTGCGGTATTAGGTACTTCTGTTTTTGGGTTTTGAATCATTTGTTCCTGACCTTGCATTGTAACACCTCCTATATGGTCTTATTTGTTGTGTGATTTTGTAAGAAATTAAGGAACTCATCGTAATGCTTTTTATGCATTTGGTAAGTTTGTTCCAATTCGTTTTTAATTTCCGGATCAGTCACTATACCCGCAAATTCTCTAGCGCTTTTGGCGGCAGTTAAATTCCAAGCTAGCATATCTTCAATGTAAGTCAAATCTTTACTGGATATGACATTTGGCGGTTGTTTCATTGTCGTGTTTTGCATTTGTTAACCTCCTTTGATAAATGATTACAAGGTTATTTTTTGCATATTTTTACAATTTATTACGTTATCTTGATATAATATTAATAAATGAAATTACTTCGAGGTGGAATATGTACAAATTTTATTGTTATGAAAGATGTGGAACCTGTAAAAAGGCTAAAAAGTTTCTTGATAGAAAAAATATTATTTATGAAACAATTGATATTAAAACCGCCAAATTTACAGGTGATGATATAAGAAATTTTCACTTAAAAAGTGGAAAGGATATTAAAAAATTATTTAATACAAGCGGTAAACTTTATAAGGAACTAAGATTAAAAGATAAAATTAATAATATTAATGATGAAGAAGCATACCGTTTATTAGCAACCGATGGAATGCTTTTAAAAAGACCAATATTAGTCACCGATGAAAAAGTTTATATTGGTTTTTGGGAGGATGAATATGAAAAGATAGTATGATTGAGATAACTGTTTCTGATATTAAAGATATAAGCGGTGTCGTTTTAGTTTACACCAACATGTGCGGGACTTGTGAAAGTGCTAAAAGGATGCTTGATATTGTTAGTCAGACAATTGATTATTCCCCTTTTTTCAGATTAATGTCAATTTTAATCCTGAAATAATCAATAAATATTTGATAAGCAGTATTCCTTGCTTTTTAGTCTTTATGAATGGTGAATTGGTTGATAAATTCTATGCTTTTCATTCCGTAACCTATTTATATCAAAAACTTAAATCACTCATTTCTTTACATTAAATTTTGATAACTATTTAAATTTAAGTTAAAAAATTATATAATAAACACATGACTTGTATAAAAAAAGATCGGAAAGAAGTGAGATGATGGATAATCCTAAGGTAGGCGACATTGTTCAAATCCATAGTTATAAACACAACGGAAAAATTCATCGTGCATGGAAGGAGGCAGTTATAATCGATATTTCGGAGAATTATTTAATCGCCGCAAATAATCGAACCAGAGTAACTGAATCTGATGGGAGAAGCTGGATAACAAGAGAACCGGCAATTTGCTATTTCTTTAAGGAACACTGGTTCAATGTTATCGGAATGCTAAGAAATGATGGCATATATTATTATTGTAATCTTTGTTCGCCGTATTTGTATGAAGAGGGAGCAATTAAATATGTTGATTATGACTTAGATGTGAAGGTGTTTCCCAACTATAATTATCGGATTTTAGATAAAGATGAATATGAGAAGCATCGTAAGAAGATGAAGTATCCGGACAAAATTGAAAAAATTATTGAAAATGAAATGAGGATTTTATTAGAATTTATTAGTAATCATGAGGGACCTTTTGCACCCGGATTTGTGGAGCACTGGTATCGGTATTATTTAAAAAATAGTGATGTTAACTTATTAGAAAGGTGATAATTATGCAGATTTATCAAGAAATAAAAACTAACGAAGGGACTTTACGCGGTTATTTACATCAACCGGAATTTGCCCAAAAGGTTCCGCTGGTGATAATGTATCATGGATTTACCGGTTATAAAGGTGAAAATAAATTTCTTTTTGTTCAATTTTCCCGCTATTTATGTGAGAGAAACATTGCCAGCTTACGCTTTGATTTTTTAGGCAGCGGTGAAAGTGACAATGATTTTAGTTATATGACCTTTTCTAAGGAAGTTAATGAAGCAAAGACCATACTTGATTATGCCTTACAATTACCTTTCGTAAGCAAGGTGATTGTCATGGGATTAAGTATGGGTGGAGCCGTTGCAACCCAGGTGGCTAGGGAGAGAATTGATGATATCGATAAATTGATTCTCTGGGCACCTGCCGGTAACATGAATAAAATTGTGGATAAAAAAGAATATCAAATACCGTCAATGGCTAACGGAAATTATGACTTGGGCGGTATTGAATTAGGACAAGATTTCATCGATGATATAAGAAATTATGATTTATTCAAGGATGCCAATAATTTTAATAAACCTGTGGCGTTATTTCATGGTACGAATGATCCGGCCGTACCACTTTCGGTAAGTGAAAAATATAAGGAGCTTTATCCAAATAGTGAATTACATATTTATCAAGATGGAGATCACACCTTTAATAACGTAGCGATAAGAAAGAAGCTCTTTGCCGATAATGTTAAGTTTATTTTAGATTAGTGTAAACGCTTTACAAAAGTAAATAAGTTGTGTATAATACTATTAAATCAATCAGATAGGGGTGATGAAGCTATGCATAATATCAAGCATTTAGAAGAAATCAGTAATATTTTAAGTGTTTTTACTAACAGAGGGGATTTGGCTGAGCTTCTGCAAGATGTTTGTACGGATTCAGAAATTTCAGCAATCTATCAACGTTTGCGTGTAGCTCAAATGCTTAAGAATGGGCTATCATTCACCCAAATTGAAGAATTAACGGGTATGAGTTCCACTACTATTACTCGTGTCAACAAATGTCTAAAATATGGGAAAGGTTATAATAAAATGTTTAATAAGTATAATCTTTCTGTTTGTATTGATGAATAACGACCTTTTTTTGGTCGTTTTTTTAACTTTTCATTTGGTTTTTTTGATGTTAAAATATCTTTAAGGGTGAAAACATGAAAAAAAATGACATTAAAAAAACCATTGAGAACTTGTTTCCTTGTCAGGTAGGCTTTGTAAAGGCGCGAATATTCGAGGAATTAAGAGAAAACCTTAAAAAATATCAAAAAATTAATCATGATTTAAAAATCGTGGAAAATAATATAGATATACGCATAAATCCTTATTTAATTTATCCCGATGTGAAAACAATAATTGTCGCTATTTTTCCATATGCTAAAAGTGACGAGGCAATTAATAATCAATACCATGTGGTATCGCGCAGTTCTTGTGGCATTGATTATCACATTGTGTTAAAGGATAAATTAAAACAAGTGGAAAATTATTTAAAAGAAAAATATGCATCGGAAGCGGTTATTTTATGTGATAATCATCCCTTGCATGAGCGTCACTTGGCATATTTAGCCGGGCTCGGTAATTATGGCAAGAATACGTTATTAATTAATCCCCGGTACGGTTCATTTTTCTTCATCAGTCTGATATTGACTAATTTAGAATTGGAGGAAGATGAGTATGATCAACCGTTATTTGCAGATATATGCAAAGACTGTAATCGCTGTATAAAAGCATGTCCCACACAGGCAATCAGTGAAAGTCGGATTATCGACGGTAAACGTTGTATGTCATACTTAACACAGTCTAAAGAAGAAATACCTGAAATATTTTTAAGCAAATTCACGAAGTTTACCTTTGGTTGTGATTTTTGTCAGTTAGCCTGCGTATATAATACTAAAGATGAGATTCCCATCCTAAATGAATTTCGTCCCATGGGAAAGGAAATTATCCGTGTGAAGGATTTGGAAGGTTTGTCAAACCGATCGTTTAAAGACAGTTACGGGATGATTGCCGCAAGTTTTCGTGGTAAGAATGTACTGCTAAGAAATGCGATTTTGGTTTCAGCTAATCAAAATGACTATCAAGATTTAAAAAATCTTGATGAAATAGAGAATATGGGTAATGATTATCTTAAGCAAGCAATAGATTATGCAAAAGATAGGGTAAAAAAAAGGAGCGAAGTAAAGTGACACTTCATGTTGTATTATATAATCCTGAAATACCGCAAAACACGGGAAATATTATGAGAACTTGTGCAGCCGCAAAGGCAAAATTACATTTAATCGAACCATTCGGATTTCGGTTAGATGACAGGTTTGTGAAACGAGCTTCCGCAAATAATCTGGAAAATGTGGAATTTACCAGTTATATTGATTGGGAGGAATTTACCGAAAAAAATAAGGGTGAATATATCTTTTTAACCCGTTATGGTAAAAGACCACCCAGCGAATATGATTTCAGTAAGCTTGATAAAGACTATTACTTAATCTTTGGTAGGGAGTCAACAGGTATACCTAAGGAAATTCTTAAAAGTAATTTGGCTAATTGTTTTAGATTACCTATGGCAGAAAATATCCGCTCACTTAATTTGGCAAATTGTGTGGCAATAATGGTTTATGAAGCATTACGTCAACAGGATTATTACGGGTTAGCGAAAACAGAAGTAATCAAGGGTGAAAACTTTATTTATGATTAAAACATAAGAAGCTTTTCTTGTGTTTTATATAGAATAATATATTATAGGGAGGTATTAGCCATGCATACATTAGAAAACGATGTTTTGAAGATAGTTATATCAAAACATGGTGCAGAAGTTCAAAGTATCTATCATAAGGAAAAGGAAAAGGAATTTTTATGGCAGGGTGATGATATTTATTGGCCACGCCGCAGTCCAATTCTATTTCCGATAGTAGGAAAATTAGTTAATAACACCTATTATGTGAAAGGTAAAGATTATCATTTAACACGTCATGGTTTTGCTCGTGATATGGATTTTGAAGTAGTTGAAAAATCAAATACTTACATAAAATACATGTTAAAAGCTAATGAACAGACGATGTTATTCTATCCTTATAACTTTAAATTAACGGTATCTTATCGTTTAGAAGGTAACAAATTAACAACTAAATTCAAAGTATACAATCTTTCCAGCGGATTAATGTATTTCTCAATAGGAGCGCATCCGGCGTTTAATACTGCTTTAAGTGAAAACGGTATTGAAGATTATTATCTGGACCTTGGTGAAGCAAAAACTTTGAAGACAAAGATTATTGATAGCGAAGTAGGATTAGTAACTAAAGAAGAGCAGGTTATCCTGGAAAATCAAGATAAATTAGATTTAAGTTATTCATTATTTGAAAAATATGATGCTTTAATATTAGAAGATATAAATCAAGTAACCTTAAAAAATAAGGTAAATGACAGTGAAGTAAAAATGACTTGTGTGAATTTCCCGCTATTAGGTCTATGGACATCGAGAAAGGATAAAAACTGTCCATTTATATGTATTGAACCTTGGAGCGGAATGGCTGATTATGTCGGATTGCCTCAGGAGATAAGTGATAAAGCTTATATTCAATCTGTTTATCCTGATGACAAGTTTAGAGCGATGTATACATTAGAGCTTAAGTAATATATAGAATAAACCATCACTTCGGTGATGGTTTTTTTGGATTCAAAAAAAAGTGTTAAATATTAATAATATATGTATATTATATCTTTTATCGGTAAACCTAAAGATGACCAAATACAGTATCTATCAAGAGGATTCCATAAGAAATTATGGAATTTTCTTTTTTTAACAATCTTACAAATTTAACAGAAATACAACAAATAAGATAGTATATTATATAAGGAACAAGAGCGAAAGAGTGATATCATGGATAAAAAGGTTTTAGGAAAATCTTTAGAAAAAATATTAAAGGAAAACTATCAGGAAAATATCAAAGGACTTCTCATAAATCGAAAACCACCTTATTTTTTAGTAAATAAGAAATTAATTGAAGATAAAAAGAAGAAAGAAAATTAGTAAAACAATCATATTCACTTTTAAAAATGAAAAAATAAAAGTGAGGTGATTTTATGGCAGTCAGCTGGAAAGGCTCTATTTCCTTTGGGTTAATTTATATTCCCGTGAGTTTATACATAGCTACACGTGATGAAAGTATTGGCTTTAATATGCTTCATAAGGAATGTCATACAAGAATACGTTATAAAAAGGTATGTGAATTTTGTGATATAGAGGTAAAAAGCAGTGATATTGTAAAAGGTTATAACTATGATGAAAATAAATATGTCGTTTTTACTGATGATGATTTTGAAAAGATTAAGACTCCTAAAGATAAAAGTATAAATATTGTCCAATTCGTAGATATAAGTGAAATCGATCCCGTTTTTTATGAAAAAGCTTATTATGTCGTGCCTAATGGCGGGGAAAAAGCCTTTGAACTGCTTAAACAGGCATTGTATGAAACCAATAAAGTAGGTATTGCCAAGGTTGTTTTTGGCACAAAAGAATCATTGGTTGCCTTAAGAGTAGCTCATGACAAAATGTTACTCAATACTTTATATTTTATAAATGAGATAAAAAGCGTACAGGCACCTTATGTAAATATCGAATTGAATCAGGCCGAAGTCGATTTGGCAAAACAATTAATTAAGCAAATGACATCTACCTTTGTTCCGGAAAAATATCATGATGAATATCAGGAAAGATTAAAACTTGCAATTGAACAAAAGATTCAGGGTGAGGAAATAATGATACCTAAGGAAAAAGAAACACAAAATATCATCAACTTAATGGATGCTTTGCAGGAAAGTTTAAAGATGACGGCTGGTACTAGAGTATGACACAGGATATTTTCGCTCTTAGATTAGCTAAACCCATGCTACTTATTGAAGGGGAACCCTTTGATTCTAAAGATTTTCTTTATGAATTAAAGCTTGATGGTATACGCTGTTTAGCTTATTTAGATGATTATACTGAACTGCGTAATAAACGTAATAAAAGTGTTACGGAAATATATCCCGAATTAAAAAATATTCATAAACAGATAAAAAGAAAGTGTATTTTGGATGGAGAATTAATTGTGACAATTAACGGGATTCCCAATTTTTTTGAAATGCAAAGAAGAAGTCTTATGACCGATCCGTTTAAAATTGAATTAGCCGGTAAAAACAAACCGGTCAGTTTTGTCGCCTATGATATTCTTTATGTCGATAACGAGGAAATTATCGATAAACCTTTAATGGAGCGTAAGGAAATCTTATTTAATGTGGTTCAAGAAAGTAGCGAAATTGCGATAAGCCGTTTTATAGAAGAAAAAGGGATTGATTTTTTTTCACTTGTTGCTAAGCAGGATTTAGAAGGGGTTGTTGCCAAGAAAAAAACATCTTTATATTATTATGGAAAAAGATCAAAGGATTGGATTAAATTTAAGAAGTTGCATGATAAGGATTTTGTGATATGCGGATATGTCAAAGATAATGAAACAGGTGGAATTAAGAGTGTGGTTATCGGCAGTTATCGGGATGATATATTAATATATCAGGGGCATGTCGCATTAGGAATCGCAAAGGAAGACCAAAAAATCATTATGGATTTTGCATCGACCAATCCGAGTGAATGTCCATTTTCAAAAGAATACTGTGATAGTGAAACGTTGTGGATTAAACCGGAGTTAGTGTGTACCGTTAAATATATGATGAGGACTCCGACAAATTCTTTAAGACAACCCATATTTAAGGGGTTGAGAAATGATAAAGATCCAGATGAATGTAGAATATAAGAGTTGGAAAAAAAGTAAAAAGCAATAAAACCAAATAAAATTGAATTATAGGGGAGAGTTTGCTATAATAAATATCCTGGACTTCTCCCAAAATAAATATGGGGATGTTACGGATTCGATGGGGGCATTTGAGTTTTCGTGCTAAACACCTCGTTAAACTGTCGAGGTTTAAATAACCGGAAAACAAAATAGTAGTGGCTCCATTCAACCATCGTCCATGTGGTTGACTTGGAGCTCAGTTTAGTGGACTACGCTGATGTTCGCCTCCTTAGGACGTTAGAAGAAGATGAAGAAGGATCGCTAATAGTTAGCCCGTCTATGGGCAGTTTGTTAGTGAAACTTAAAGGTAGAATAAACCTGTAGAAAGTCAAGTGGTCGGTGTTTTCGGACGCGGGTTCGGCTCCCGCCATCTCCACCAATAAAAAACAACCTAGTAATAACTAGATTATCTTACATTAAAATTATTATGTAATGAAAATGGACGAATAAAATATAAAAAATAAAATTATACTATAAGGTTGTCGATTAAATCGATGACCTCTTTTTCTTTTGATGGGAACATATGGCTATATATCTTAAGCATTTCATTAAACCAATCTTTTAGAGACAATAAGAATTGAAGCTCCACTGTTTATTAATAGTTACACATGGCTATGTCTTAGAACAGGTATTTAATTCTTTTTACTTTAGTTAGTTCTTCATATTCATCATTATTGCGTGTGATTGTAGTTATTTCTAGCGAACGAAATACACTAAAAAAAATTATCTTCACTAAATCCTCCAAAATCTTTGCAATATTCATAATATTTTTTCATTTGTTTTAATAACACTTTAGGCATTAAAATATAGCTTTATAAAATCCTAAGGATTATAGGAAAGCGGCTAAAATTAAGGGTATTTCTCTTAATCTTGAGGATTTTATTATCTTTGACCACAAAGTTTAGCTAATTCATCTTTTGTATAGGATGCCAATAAAGTTTCTTCATTAATTTGTTCAAGTGTTTCAACCGATTCAAATGCTTTTCTTAGCATTTCTGTTGATTGTATTGCATAAACCTTTCATTAAGTAACATGTCTTCTTAGGATCTTTGGTCACGTTGATTTTGTAACAACATTGCAATAAATTTTTAAAAAATATAAATTATATAAAAATTGTGGTTTATTTGTACACATATTTAATACTTTTTATAAAATTTCTATAAAGTATTTACATAGTGGAAATAAATGTTATACTAATACTAAATGTGTCGAAACGTTTTCATTTATATATATTGTAAATTATCTTTACAAAAATAAGAAATGGGAGATTTATATGAATAGAATAAATTATATATTAGTAATTTTATTCTTGTTAGAAACATTTATCCTGTTGTTTTGGAATTATATAGGAGCTAATATTAATATTTATACCAATTTAATAATAACAATATTCGCCGTAGTAATGACTATTATTGAATATAAAAATAGAAATAGATTATTTAGAAGAGTACTTAGCATTTTTTATCCGCTTTTGTTCATTGTATTATTTCCCTTTTATATTTTATTGAGTGGAGCAATAATACCTACTAATATAGATTATTTCTTATGCTATAGTTTAATCACTATTAATATGATTGGTTTAATACTTTGAATTTATAAATTAATTAAATTCTATAAATAATTTATATTTTTAATAATATTACATACCTACATTCCTTGTTTTTGGAGATGTATGTTTGGGAAACTCTAAAAATCATAATCAATTAATGGTTAATCTTTTAACGAAAAAATTAATTATTTCAGAAACATATGGTTTTAAAAGTTGAGATTGATTCAATAAATCGAGAATTGAATACTGAGAAAATGAGTATTCAATGAAAATCCTTTAAGTATGCTCCAGATGAGAATTTATATTTGTTTAAGAATTTAATAAACAAAAAAAGGAACTGTAACTCTCAATAGTTTCGAAAACTATTTTTTACAGCCTCTTTTTTTTTCAAATTTGTAAATATTTTATATAAATGATACAATTAATTATGTAAAATAATGGGATTTTTATATATAAATAATAAATAGTGATATAATTATAATTGTCTAAGGAGGTATTCATATGAGAAAGTTATTGTTAGTTATTTTATTAGTTTTTACATTATCTGGCTGTACATTTCTACAAACAACAACGGAAAAAAATCTGGCTCAGTTATCTGATGAGGATTTAGCTAATATCAAAACGCAAATTATGAATGAATTACGCGAAGAAATTTTAAATGAATACAACAACCAAATTACGGAAACCGAGAATATGATTATTAATGTGGTTAAAACCTATTCCAATGCGGTTTTGGGCGTATCTAACTTTAAGTTAAGCAAAGGACAATATATCGAAGCATCGAGTGGTTCCGGAGTAATATATAAAAAGAATTCCGAAACAAACGAATATTACATGATTACTAATGAGCATGTGATAGACGATGCCGATAAAATACAGGTTGTTTTAGCCGATAATACCTATATTAACGCCGAATTGATCGGAGCCGACCGAATGACGGATTTGGCGGTGATTAAATTTCAAACATCCACATCACTTCAAACCGCGGTATTTGGTGATTCCGCTTCCTTACAGGTTGGGCAATTTGCGATCGCAATTGGTAATCCTTTGGGATATGATTATTATGGCTCAGTGACATCGGGAATTGTATCGGGGCTTGCGAGAAATATCGAGATTGATTATGATAATAATAATGTCATTGACTGGGTAGCAACGCTAATTCAGCATGATGCCGCCATAAGTCCGGGTAATAGCGGTGGTGGTTTGTTTGACATAACAGGTAAATTAATCGGCATCAATAATATGAAAATAGTTCAAGACACCGTTAGTGATATCGGATTTGCCATTCCTGTTAACACAGTTAAATTCGTGGTTGAACAGTTAGAAACAAAAGGTGAGGTTGAAAGAGCATCTTTAGGAATAGAAGGTATGGGTGTTAAAGAAATAATTGAGATTAATGCATTGATAGATGCCGGTTATATCGGTGAGAAAATTAATTTACCGGCAGGAGTAACGACGGGAGTTTATATAAGTAGGATTGTTCCGAATTCCAGTGCGGCAAATAGTGACTTAAAAGCCGGCGATATCATTCTTAAATATAATGATGTGAATATTATCACCTTTGATGATTTAAGGGGTCAAATTGATATCGCTAAAGTGGGAGACACAGTCACATTAACTGTAAATCGCAATAATTCGGAAATTCAAATAACGATGACATTGATAAAAAGACCTGAATAAATAATAAGAAAAGGTTCAATAGAACCTTTTTTAAAATATTGTGGCGTAACCGATTATTTTATTTATGTATGATGCGATGTAATTATCATCATCTTTATTTAGACTACCGATGGTGACTCCGCAGGTAGTAACAGATGAATGCACAAATTTATTATCACCGATATAAAGCATTACATGTCCTGGCATATAGATTAAATCAGCAGGTTTAAGCTCATCTTTACTTATTTTACGTATTTTATATTGATCTAATATCTCATCCTTAAAAGAACTGTCTCGATAGATTAAAATTTCTTCAAGAAGATAACTGATGTGACATAGACCGCTGCAATCAATGCCTTGAATCGTTTTACCGCCCCATCTGTATTGTGTTCCTAAATAACTTAAGGCATTTTTAACGATGTTATTCCGTAAATAATCCTCGTATTCGTATTTATTATATATATTGCGATATTTAAAATTACCTTGGCAAATGAAGCCAATTTGTCTGTTAATAAGTTCAACAGCTTGATAATTATTAATTGTTTCCTTCATGATTTTTATGTAAGCCCCTCTAGGTAAACTTATAATGGAAGGACTTTTTACATCGGGTTCAGTTAAGATATCGGCAAAGTGCTTAGTAATAATTCCGTTATAATCACTTATATGATTGATTTGTTTCTTAATTATGGCAACCTCGCTTTTTTTTACAAAACCTTCATAGTGATAAAAGGTTTTCAGATAATAATAATCCTCCAAATCTTCTAAAATTTCGACTAAAGTGCCATATAAAGCTTCATCAATTATCTCGGATGATTTATTGGCCTCTCGTTTTATTTTAGCTATAGGTGAACAAATCAAACCAATAATATTATCACCCCCATTTAATTATACGAGTAAATTGTAATAATATTATTAAAAAGATTTGCATATTTTTAAAATTAGTTTATAATAATAATTAAATATTCAAATTGGAGGAAATATGATGATTTTTGAACAAGTACAAGCTATTGTAGCGGAAAAACTTAGTTTAGATGTAGACAAGGTAAAATTGGAATCAAGTCTACAAGATGATTTTGGGGCTGATTCATTAGATGCTGTTGAAATCATTATGGCAGTAGAGGATGCCTTTGATATTGAAGTAGCTGATGATGTACTGATGAACATCAAAACAGTTAAAGATATAGTTGATTATATTGAAAAAACTAAATAATAGAAAAAAGTGATTTAAGAAATTCTTAAGTCACTTTTTAAATAAATAGGTAAATACTATGTAAAAATAATTAAGATATGATATACTAATATATGAATTGGCAATTGGAGGTAAATATTTTGAACTGGAAAGAAAAATATGAACAATGGATAAAGAATCCAAATTTAGAATTATATTTACGCAATAATTTAGAAAAAATGACGGAAAGAGAAATTGAAGATGCTTTTTATACTGATTTAGAGTTTGGCACCGGAGGAATGCGTGGCGAGGTTGGTCCGGGAACAAATCGGATGAATATGTATACTATACGAAAAGCAAACGTGGGATTTAGCCAATATTTATTAAATCGATTTCCTGATGCGAAAGCTCGTGGTGTGGTAATAGCTTATGATAACAGACATTATTCTAAGGAATTTGCGTTAGAATCGGCAAAAGTATTAGCATCTTTCGGAATAAAAGCCTATTTATTTGAGTCTTTACGTCCTACGCCGGAATTATCTTTTGCGGTAAGATATTTGCGGGCAATCGGGGGAATCGTTGTGACAGCCAGTCATAATCCACCGCAATATAACGGTTATAAAATTTATGATGAAAATGGCTGCCAGTTGGTTCCGCATTTAGCCGATGAGGTGATAAGATATGTAAACCAAATCGATGATGTGTTTTCCATTCACATTAAAGAAGAAAGTTATTTACAATCTCTTGGATTAATCGAAATGATTGGTGAAACCGTTGATAAGGCATATCTTGAAATGGTTAAAGGTATTCAATTAAATAAGGAAATGGATAAGAGTAACATTAAAATCGTCTTTACTCCTTTACATGGAACCTCTAATATCCCCGTAAGAAAAGTTCTTAATGAGTGTGGCTATCATAATTTACATGTCGTTACTAGCCAATGTGTTCCCGATCCTGATTTTAGTACCGTTAAATCACCGAATCCTGAAGATGGTGAAAGTTTTGCTTTGGCAATTGAATTAGGAAAAGAAACTGATGCTGATATTCTGATAGCTACGGATCCCGATGCTGACAGAGTTGGTTTGGCAGTTAAAAATAAAAAAAATGAATATCTATTACTTACCGGAAATCAAACCGGAGCATTATTAATAAACTATATTTTGTCACAACGTGAAAAAAAGGGAATTTTACCGAAAAAAGGTGTTGTTTACAATACGATTGTCACCTCAAGCTTTGGGGCTGAAATCGCCAAAAGTTACGGAATGGAAGTGGAATCAACACTGACGGGATTTAAATTTATCGGAGAAAAAGCCGAAGAAATAGCTAATACCGACAAAACCTTTGTTTTTGGATATGAAGAATCCTATGGTTATTTAATCAGTGATTTTGTCCGTGATAAAGATTCAATACAATCTGTTTTGATGTGTTGTGAAATGGCTTCATACTACAAACACCAAAATAAATCTCTTTATGAAATTCTATATGAGTTATATGAACAATATGGTTATTACGTTGAATCACTTATCAATATATCCTTAAAAGGAATCGAAGGACAAGAAAAAATAGCCCGAATCTTAAGTGATTTTCGGAATAATAAACCATTTGTTGTTGCACAAACCGATGTAGCGGTTATTGAGGATTATTTGGAAGGTAAACGTTATGATCATACCAGATGCAGTGAGCTTACCTTACCGAAATCTAATGTACTAAAATTCATTCTGGCCGATGAGTCTTGGTTTGTTTTAAGACCTTCAGGTACGGAACCAAAGCTAAAGATTTATGTTGGTGTAAAAGGCGATAATCAAAAGTTGAGTGAACAAAAAAATGAACGGATAAAAACATACGTTTTAAAACGTATCGAAAATATAAATTAAGGAGGAAAAAATGGATAAAAATCTAGCTTGTACAAACCGAAAAAAATTATTATCACAAATAGAGGATAATTCTATTGTCGTTTTATTTTCCGGGAAAGCACCTCATCGAAGTGCAGACCAAAGTTATCAATATACACCAAATCGTAATTTTTATTATTTAACGGGAATAAAACGTGAAGAATTCATTCTGCTGATGTTAAAGTACGATGGAATTGTTAAAGAACATTTATTTATCACTAAACCGGAGCCTGATATTGAAAAATGGACCGGTATTAGAATGAGGGCTGATGAAGCCAAAGAAGTATCCGGTATCGATAATATCGGATATGTGGAGACATTCAACCAAAACTTAGCGCAAGCATTGAGCAATCATTATTTTACTAACATTTATCTGGATACCGAATATGTTGAGGGTATTAACAAACCTGGTTTGGCGTTAGCTGAAAATGTTAGGGAAAAGTATCCTTATTTAAGAATTCTAAGTGTAAGTAATATATTATTTGATTTGCGGACCATAAAAGAAAAAGCTGAGATTGACAATATCAGAAAAGCGATAGAAATAACCAGATTAGGTATTGAAGCGGTTTTAAAGAATTGTCGCAGTGGCATTTATGAAAAACAACTCGAAGCTTATTACGATTTTACGATAAAGTATAACTTAGCTGATGCTCCAGCATTTAAATCAATTATGGCCAGTGGTAAAAATGCGGTTATTCTTCATTATGAAGAAAATAATCATATATTGGAAGATGGAAAATTAGTTTTGTTTGATTTGGGTGCTGAATATAATCATTATTGTTCCGATATCTCAAGAACAATACCAATAAACGGTAAATTTACTCCTCGTCAAAAAGAGGTTTATGAAAGTGTCTTGAAAGTAAATGAAGCCATCATCAATTTGGTAAAACCGGGATTAACAATTAAGGAATTCCTTGACACAGCCAAAGATATGTTAGCCGAAGAATGTATTAAATTAGGTTTAATTAATGATAAAAAAGATGTGGATAAATATTATTATCATGGTGTCGGTCACTTTTTAGGACTTGATGTTCATGATGTCGGCCGTAAGGAATTCTTAGATCGGAAACTTGTTCCCGGTATGGTATTAACCGTAGAGCCAGGATTATACATTGCCGAAGAAGAATTAGGCGTAAGAATAGAAGATAATGTATTAGTTACGGATGACGGATGTGAAAATCTCTCGAAATCAATTATTAAGAGTGTGGAAGACATTGAAAGGTTTATGAATGAGTAGAGTTTTACTTAAGGAGTGAAGTAATGCTTGAGGTTAGATATATATATGATGTGGATTATCAACCTGTGGATGAATATACCTTAAAAAACGGCCGATATCAGATTAGTATTCTTAATTTAGGTGCTGCTATCACTAAATTGGTTGTTACCAATAAATATGATAAGTTAGAAAACATCATTTTAAGATATCATAATTATAAGTATTATAAGACCAATCCCTATTTGATAGGGGGTTTAGTTGATATTGATAAGTTAATGAAACAGATTCCCTGTATAATTAATTATTATTTTACATGTCAGGTATTAGAAAACGGATTAAAATTTATCTATGAAAAGGAAAATTTTTATATCTATATTACCTATACCTTACTTGATAATAAGTTAATTATCGATTATGACACTAATTTATCAGTTAATTTAGGCCATGTGATATTTTATAATTTATCCGGTAATATCAAGGATAATATTTTGCACCATGAATTACTTCTGAATTCGCAAAAAATCGATTTTAAGCAAAATATTCCGTACTTTATACCGATTAAAACATCTGAAAAAGAGGCTTTACTTCAACTTCAATTAGAAAGTAACGGCATTCAAATGAATGTTGAATGCAATTCTAACATATATATCAGCAATGGAACATATTTTGTGGATGAATTTCCTGTTAATAGGGGAGTTTTAGCTCAAGCTTTTTCAGGATTGGGCATTGTCTGTTGCGGTAAAAAACAAGTTTCCTATACATTTAATAATATTTAGGAGTGATTTATCTTGAAGATATATGAATATGCCAAAAAAAGAAACATTAAAAGTAGGGTTATAGTGAAAAAATTACATGACCTAGGGTATATTCATGTTAAGAATCATTTATCATTAGTACCTATAAAAATAATTGATGAATTGGATTCCATGTCGTTTGAAAAAGGAAATGCGGCTAAACCCAAGGTAAAGGTTTGTTTTATATCTATGGAATGTGCTCCATTTTCATCAAGTGGTTTGGGGGATATGGTATATAATAAAGTTTTGCAGGGAAAATTAAATGGTAATGATAATATTGTGATAATTCCTAAATATCATTTTGACGATATGATTTTAGAACCTGTGATGGATATCGAAATTTCCATACGTCACAGACAAAAAGCCGGTAAGGTATATAAAACCATCTATGAAAACACGCCATTTTATTTAGTTGACAGCGATTATTTTAAACGCGAGATGATGTATGGATATGTTGACGATGCGGAACGTTTTGCTTTTTTAGCGAAAGCATCCATAATACTGTTACAAAAGTTAAATATTGCTTTTGATATAATTAATATTCATGATTGGCCATTGGGATTGTATCCGCTATTGTACAGGGATACTATAAAAGGTGAGTATCCAAATACCATTGTTGAATTTTCGGTATACGGAGCCACTTATCAGGGTATATATGATGTTGGTGTGTTAATTGATGTGTTTAATCTGGATAAAAAGTATTTCGATGACGTTGAATATGCTAAGAGTGTTAATTTTTTAAAGGCCGGTTTAGTAACTGCCGATAGGATTGACATCAATAAAGTTGCTTTAGATGATTTGAAAAACAGTTATTTAAGGGAGTTCGTATATGATAATATGTAAAAAACCACTTTAAAAGTGGTTTTTTATATTTATTATTTTATTAATTCCTCAGTCAATTGCAGGAATAATTCGATATTTTGTTTAATGATTTCAAGCGAACTTCTCCAGAAATTGATATCGGTCACATCGATGTTAGCTTGTTTGGCCACATCCTCGACATTCATTTTTCCCGTCGCTTTTAACAGTTCATCATAATGTTTTACGAAGTTATCCTTATCCTTTAAGTATTGGGCATATAGACCTTTAGCAAATAGTAATCCAAAGGCATAAGGCCAATTGTAGAATGACAAACCGGCGCTGTAATAATGTGGTTTATTTAACCAGGCAAATGGATTGACATAATCATGATTTAAACCGTCTCCATAAGCGATTTTTACCGCATTTCGCATTATCTGCTGGAGTTCATTGGAGTTTAACGGATGGTCCAGGCGTTTCTCGAAGACTTCTTTTTCAAAGATAAATCGGGAAAGAATATCGCAAATGATTGCGGTATGGTCCTGCAGTTCCGATTCAATTAGCGGTAATTTTTCTTCATCGCTTGATGTGGAAATAATTGCGTTCATGACGATTGTTTCACAGAAAGTCGAAGCTGTTTCGGCAACAGGCATCGGATAGTGTGAATTAAGAATATTATTTTGGAAAATACAGTCACCATGATAGGCGTGGCCTAATTCGTGAGCTATCGTGATTACATCACTCAGGTTACCGTTAAAGTTGGTTAAGACTCGGCTTTCCTTAATGGAACGGATATTTGAACAAAAGGCACCGCCGACTTTTCCTTTGCGAGGGTATACGTCGATCCAATTATTTTCAAAAGCTTTTCTAGCTAGATTTGCCAGTTTTTCACTGAATGTGGCGTAATGCTTAATAATAAATTCCTGGGCTTCTTCATAAGTAAAGGTTTTATGAACTTCACCCAAAGGAGCCAGTAAATCATAGATAGGAAGTCCGCCTTCATGACCCAATAAGCGAGCTTTACGTTTTAAGTATTGATGAAAATACGGCAAATACTCATACATAGCCGAAATCATCGCATCCAAGGTTTCTTTTTTTGTACGGGACACATCAAGTGATTCATCCAAGGCTGTTTCATAACCTCTTAGCTTAGATACGAAATTAACTTCCCCTTTTATACTGCTTAAACTCATGGCAATACTGTCGTCTATTTTTTTGTAAGCTTCCTGCATACCTTTATAAGCGGCTTTACGGGTTTCTTGGTCATGACTATGAAGCAGGTTACTAACTTCAGATAATGTCATTGTTTTTTTCTCGTCTTTTAATTGTACCTCTACTTCCAGTTTAGAAGTAAGGAGGGATTGCAGATGACTCCAGGCTGTTGAACCGGTCTGACGCATTTTACTGATTATTTCTTCTAGTTCATCGCTTAGTAAATGCTTTGTTTCTTTTTTAATCTGTGTTAAATAAAAGCGGTATTCAGAAAATTGTGGCTTATCCATTAACTCTTCTAAGTATTCATATTTTCCGATAAATTTAGATGCCTTTGTAAAAGGCAACGTAGCTTCCGCCAGTATCATTTGTACCTTAGATAGATATTTATTGGCTTCTTCATTCGTAGTGTCAATACTTCTTGTCAAGGAAATAAACGGGTATACTTTACCTACCAATAAACTGAATTGTTCATCAAATTTGATTAATTCCAGCAATTTTTTTTCAAAGTCGGTATAGTCCGAACAATTCTCATCTACATATTTTCGATATGTTTTTAAATCTTCTTCCATCTTTATTAAATCATTTTGAAATTCATCACTTTCAAAGCCGGGATATAAACTACTTAAATCATAATTTACAGTTTCCATAATTTTCCTCCTATATCAGTCTAATAAAATTATATCATAAATTATGTATTTATTTATAGTATAATTCAAAGAATAGTAGTCTATTATAAGTTATATAATATAGGTAGCAATCGTAAAAAGAAAGGACGATGGGAATTGGCAGCTGATACTCCGCTTATTTATCGAAATTTGTTGATTTATCAGGTATACTTAAGAAATCATAACAAAACAGGAATGTTTAAAGAATTGATTACTGACTTGGACAGGATAAAACGTTTGGGTTTTGATATTTTATATTTATTACCGATCCATCCGGTGGGACAAATAAATAAAAAAGGGGAGAAAGGAAGCAGTTATTCGATTTCGGATTACCGGACTATTAATCCGGAATATGGCACGTTGGAGGATTTTAAGGACTTAATTAACGAGGCTCATAAGCGAAATTTGAAATTAATGATTGATATCGTCTTTAATCATACCGCACATGACGCTGTTTTATTGAAGGAGCATCCGGAATGGTACTATTATCGAAACGGTAAAAACGCCAATAAGGTCGGAGACTGGGGGGATGTGGTTGATTTGGACTTCACAAAAGACCGAGGCTTATGGAAGGAACTGATTGATATTTTAAAGTATTACGCCTCGCTAGGAGTTGATGGCTTTCGCTGTGATGTCGCGTCCTTAATTCCTATTGAGTTTTGGGTAGAAGCTCGGGATGAGGTAAAAGAGATCAATAAGGACTTTATATGGTTAGCTGAAAGTGTCCACCCTGGTTTTATTAAGTATATCCGAGATAGTGGATTTATCGCTCATAGTGACGGTGAAGTCTTTCAGGCATTTGATATTTTATATGATTATGATATTTTTGATGAATTTAAGAATTACTTAACAAAAAAAGGTAGTCTGAAGGATTATTTAAATGCGCTTAAAAGACAGGAAGCGATATATCCGGCCAATTACTGTAAATTACGATTTTTAGAAAATCATGACCAGGAGCGGATTGCCGGTCTGGTAAAAAATGAAGCTGAATTAAAACAATGGACGGCTTTTATCTTCTTTTTAAAAGGGGCAACGATGATCTATGCCGGAGAGGAAGCACTTAATGTTAGACGACCTAGTTTATTTGATATCGATAAGGTGGATTGGTCAAATTATGAAGAAAAGAATTTAAATGAGCTAATCATCACCTTGGGCAGTATGAAAAAGGATCCGATAATGTCTGAGGGTCATTTTTATGTTGTTGATGTTGATATCGATGATTTGATCGTTATGAAGTATGAAAATGAAATGAAGGTAAGATACGGTATTTTTAATGTGGGATTAAATGACACGCTTTTAACAACAGAAATAGAAGATGGGGAATATTTAAACTATGTAAACGGAAATAAGGTTACGGTGAATAACCATAAGATAATTATCAATGAAAATCCGCTCATTTTTGACGTTTTTAAATAAAGTATGTGAAGTAAATAATTATTTTAAAACCCAAACTTCGACAGACAACGACATTAGCAAACAAATATAATTAATAACAGTCACAACGATTGTTTATTCTACAAAATGAGTGACAAGAAAATAGGGGGGATGCGTTATGGTTATTGATAGAATGAAATCTTTGATCTTTGATATGAATGTATTGATCTACATTCATGACATAATGTTTTTAAAGGAAAATAGTTCTGAATTTAAGTACTCAAATACATATAAAGAATTACATGAGTGTAATTTACTTACGGTCATAAAATATTTAAAAGATACACTGTATACTCTAGCTTCATTTATTATAATTCTAATCATTTTAAAAAATACCGTCTTTTCTAACTTAATAATTAGCTATGGAACAATACTTATGATATCTATAGCCTATGGTATATTATTTGTCAGATCGTTTGAAGATATATTGGTCTTAAAGTATCAGTTAAAGGCAAAAAAAGCCGTACAATATGCTTTAGCTAATTTCAGTTATAAAGAATTTGTCTTATTCCTCGATTCATACTTAAGCGAAGTTTCTACAAAAAACTATTTGAAAATAATTTAAGCTAAAAAGAACCTTGAGACTTCAAGGTTCTTTTTATGTAAATATAGATATAATATGGAAAAAATAGGGAAAATAACTTATAATAATTATAATGAATTTAGGAGTTGATAATATGGATATTCAAAGTCGTATAAATGAATTAAAATCATTAATAGAGAAATATAATTATGAATACTACGTCTTAGATAATCCTTCCGTAAGTGATCGAGAATATGATCGGTTAATGCAGGAATTAATTCAATTAGAAACCCTGCATCCGGAATATCTTACCGAGGATTCACCCACACAAAGAGTCGGCGGACAGGTTTTGGAACAATTTACAAAAGTGATTCATCAACGACCGATGATGTCACTAGGGAATGCTTTTAATGAAGATGACATATATGATTTTCATCGGAAAGTACAAGAAGTGATAAAGAATCCTATTTATATGTGTGAACTGAAAATTGACGGACTGGCGGTGACAATCCATTATAAAGAGGGTAAATATGTCTTAGCTGCCACTAGGGGGGACGGGATTACCGGAGAGGATATAACTCATAATGTGAGGACAATTAAATCAGTACCGTTAAAACTTAAGGAACCTGTTGATATCGAGGTACGCGGGGAAATATATATGCCAAAGAAATCCCTTGAAAAATTAAATGAAGAAAGAGCAAAGGATAATTTGCCCTTATTTGCCAATCCGCGGAATGCAGCCGCGGGAAGTGTTCGTAACCTAGACCCAAAGATAGCAGCGAAAAGAAATTTAAATGTCTTTTTATATCATGTGCCCGAAGCTTTGGAATTGGGCTTTACCACACACAGTGATTCACTCGATTATTTAGATTCCTTAGGAATTCGAACAAATAAAGAGAGAAGAATATGTAAATCAATTAAAGAAGTTTTTGACTTTATTAATTACTGGTCAGAACATTTAAATGAATTACCTTATGAAATTGATGGTTTGGTAATAAAGGTTAATGACTTGAAAAGCCAGGAAATGATTGGCTATACCGCAAAAACACCAAAGTGGGCAATCGCCTATAAATTCCCGGCAGAAGAGGTAGCAACCGTATTAAAGGATATTGTTTTTACGGTGGGTAGAACCGGTAGCATTACACCAAATGCGATTTTAGAACCCGTAAGAATATCGGGGACAATAGTGCAACGGGCAACATTGCATAATGAGGATTTTGTCAAGACGAGGGATATCAGAATCGGTGATAAAGTCATCGTCCGTAAGGCCGGATATATCATTCCGGAGGTTGTCGGTCCGGTTATTGATGAAAGAAAGGGTAATGAAACTCCTTTTGTGATGATTAATAAATGCCCTGTCTGCGGGTCAGAATTAGTTCGAAAATCCGGTGAAGCGGATCATTATTGTTTAAATCCGGAATGTAAGGCCCGAAATATTGAGGCACTAATTCACTTTGCGAGCCGCGATGCCATGAATATCGAAGGTTTGGGCGAAAAAATCGTTGAATTGTTTTTCAATTTGGAACTCATCACAAACATACCGGATATTTATCGTTTAAAAAAAGAGGATATTATTAACCTAGAAGGATTTCAGGAAAAATCCACCGCAAATCTGTTAAAAGCAATTGAAAAATCAAAACAGAACAGTTTGGAAAGATTATTGTTTGGTCTTGGAATAAGATTTGTCGGTAATAAAGTGGCGAAGACACTAGCCAAAACCTATAAAAATATCGATAACATGATGGATGAAACCAAAGAAGGTTTCATGAGAATTCCTGATATCGGGGAAGCAATAGCATCTAGTTTAGTAGCTTATTTTAGTGATTCCGAAAAACGGGAGCTAATAAATACCCTAAAGGATCTAGGATTAAACATGAAGTATTTGGGAGGTGAGGGAATAACTGAGGTAGAAGAATTTAAAGATAAAATATTTGTCTTAACGGGAACTTTAACGACTATGAAAAGGGATGATGCTAAAGAGATTTTAGAAAAATTGGGAGCCAACGTAACAGGAAGTGTCAGTAAAAAAACAAACGTGGTAATAGCCGGAAGTGATGCCGGTTCCAAATTGACAAAAGCACAGGAGTTGAATATTACCGTATGGGATGAGGAAACTTTCATTCAAAAAATAAATCAATATTTATAAGGGGATAATATGAAAAAAATAGTTATTTTAAGTATGACAGTGTTATTAGGGCTATTTATTTTTTTAACGCGTGTACAAGCCGAGAATATAAAGTATATACGTAATTTTGACATCAATCGTGATTTCGGTAATATTCGTCAAGAAATAGTCCTTAATGAGAAAAGTTATTTAGCAGTATCAACCAATAAACATCTGTATTTATTGGAAAATAAACAAATATCCGTGGAATTAAACATTGAAAAAGTTAAATTTATTGAGGTTATTGAGGATCTGAATGAAAACGGATATGAAGAGCTATTAGTAATCACGGATAGTTATGATGATAATATTATTGTCTATGATACAAAAAATTATCAATTATTATCAAGTTATGCATCAACCATGCATGCTTATAATCTTGATGAGATGAGGGAAAGACCGACCGGTTATTATAATGAGATCGTAAATGTGGAGGATTATGTTCTTGATGGAAAATATTTATATGCGGTTGCTGCTTATAATGTCTTTTCATATGATTTAGAAACGGGTAAAGAACTGTGGAATTATGAAGCCGAAGATAATTTATGGTCAATAGAACTTATTTCTGATATCGATAATGATAACCGTAAAGATGTTGTGGTAAGTTTACAGGCAAGTGATATTATCACATTTTCGGGTGCTAAAGGCAAAATTCTTTATCAAAAGCATGTATCCGAAAGTGAAAAAACGAAACAGAAAGAAACATATAATACGAGTATCTGGAATATGGTTTATGACAGTGAAAGTGATATTTTATTTGCCTCTAGTGAAAACGGTAAGATCTATAAGATTAATCCCGATAACGGAAAAGTTACCGAAAAAAAGGAAATAGCCGAAGTAGAAATTGATATTTATTATTACGATGCCGTACACAATGACAAGGATTTTAAGGCATACACTATTGAATTAATTGATGATATAACAGGTGATGGGATAAATGATTTAATATACTATCAATATTTAAAACCATATTCGTATATATCCTATTACAATTATGAAATAGAAATGGAAATGTCAATTAATTTAATAGATGGAAAAACATTGAGTATTATTGATAAGATCGTACTTAATGATGATGGATATGGCTTTTATTATTACCGCGGTGAATATGATGGCCTAGATGTATTTTACATATATGATGGGCATAAGGATAGTAATCGTATATTTAAAATCTATGATATTAAGAATAAGAAATATTTAGAGGAAACGTTAGAAATAAGAACTATTAATAATTACGGCTCCATAACTGTTCACAGTATAATCGTCCTTGAAAATCAGGAGGTTGTCCTTTTTACTAACGGCGGTTTAATTTTTCAAAAAAATCTGGAGAACCTTAAGGAAATACCATTTTTAATCTTGGAAGACTATATTATACAAGATAATTATATGTTGTTGATTGAGGAAGGACATAGCGGTTATTATTCACTTGTACTCTCCGATATTACTACAGATGAAGTATTATGGACTTATGATCACGATGCTAATTATCGGGTGTCACAAATTGATTTTAGTTATGATTATAATGATGACGGTGTTATTGATATCGTATTAATCGGTAGAAGTTCTAATGTGCATCCTTATCCTTGGCTTATGCTTATTGATGGTAAAACCGGCGAAGGAGAAAACATCGTTGATGTAATTTTAAATAGAGATGAAATCATTTATGAAGGTGATTTTAATGAATATTTATCCTCATTAGGATATGATGATAATTACATAATAAATTACGGAAGTTATCATGACTTAAATCAGGATGGTATAAATGAATATTTTGTCTCAACTTATTTAGGGGAACTTTATTTTGTGGATATAAAAAATGGTGAAATCATTGATTATTTTTCACCTGTTAAAGATATAAAATATCGCAATGCAAGTCATTATATTGATTTTAACTTTCGGAATATTTTTAAAACTGCTGATATTGACAATGACTTAAAGGAAGATTTTGTATCTTTTAGTAGCGGTGAAGTAAATACTGATCTTAATTTATATAAAATTAAAACTAATGATTTTGCTTTTATTTTTGAAAACAGTAAATATTCATATTCAATGTATGATATTATTAGTGATTTTGGTGATATCGATCAAGACGGTATAAATGATATGGCTGTTTTAATGTCTGATAAATTTAAAACACAGTATCTTATTATATCCTCAAAAACCGGTGATGTCTTAAAGAGTATGGAAGTTTCTAGTTCAGATAGTCTTATCTATTTAAATGATGAGGATATTAATAATGACGGGTATAAAGAAGTGATTCAGGTTGCTAGAGAAGAAGGCAGAAGGTCATATGATTTAAGAATAGAAATCGTCGATATCATAAATGAGGAAAAACTTTTTACATATTCTAAAGAATATGTCTATCAATTAGCAAAAGCTGCGGCGGTATTTAAGGATAACGGTAAATATTATGTGGTAATACACCATGTGCGGAGATATAGCCATAATACTTTATTAATATATGATCTGGAAAATAATAACCTGATAGACGAGATAACAATCGGCATGATCAATAAGGATTATTATGCTACTTCTGTGTTTGATAACATTAATGTTATCTATGCCAATGATACGATTTATTTTTACAATAGAGCCGGTCATGAGCATGATTATCAATATAACAAACCTTTTGTATATGATTATAAGGCAAAAGAGGTATATTTTTACTTTTCAAATGCTTCAATTAAGCATCTTGATATTATAGGGGACAAATTGTTTTTAAAAACGGCATTTTATGAAGTAATTAAAACGGAAATCGATGATCATATTAAAATAGCGAATTTAAAAAATAATCAAAAAATAAGCCGGACAAAAACAATAACTTTTGCGGATAAAAAAGACGGTGATGTGTACATCTATGTCGATGGAGAATTAGATGGGATAACCAGTGACGATAGCTATGATTTAAAGCTCTTAGAAGGTCATCACACAATAACGATTAGTCAAATTACAAAATCGGGAATAGAAAGAGTGGATACCGTTGATGTTGTTGTTGTTCATAATAATTACTATATTATTTTCGTTTTAGTACTATCATTTACTTCCTTATTGGGATTAATATTGATACCGCACAGAAAAAGGAAATTTCCGGTATCCGTAACCGAAGGGAGTGAAAAATGATGAAAGAATTGGCAATATCAACAAGTAATTTGGTAAAGCGATTCGGTAAATTTACCGCGGTTGATAATGTGGATTTGACGATTTCTAAAGGCTCTATCCATGGATTTGTCGGGCCAAACGGTGCGGGTAAATCCACAACGATGAAGATGCTAATCGGGGCAATGATTCCTTCAGGCGGTACGGGTACAATAGGCAATTATGAAATTGGTTCGAAAGCCTCTCGCAAAGTGTTGGGTTATGCACCGGAAAAACCCTCATTTTATAAAGATATGAATGCGATTGAGTACCTGATATTTTTGGGTCAATTATCAGGGCTATCCGAGGATTATGCGATTAAACGAGCACAATTTTTACTTGATAGATTTGAATTATTACCATTTATGTATCAAAAACCAATATTTTTTTCATCAGGTATGAAAAAGAAATTAATTATTGCTCAAAGCTTAATGCATGAACCAAAGGTTTTGATTCTTGATGAACCTACAGCTAATTTAGATCCGGAATCACGCATGCTTATAATGGATATATTGAAAAAACTAGTAAAAGAAGAAGAGATGACTGTTTTTATCAGTTCGCATATTTTAACCGAATTAGAATTAATTGTCGATGAGGTTTCCTTAATTGAAAAGGGTAAGATTGTTTTAACAGGTAAAACAGTGGATATTAAAAATCGCTTTAATCAAGGTGTTTTTGAAATTAGGACAAGCAATAATGACCTACTGAGGGAAGCTTTATTACATACTAATTATATAGATGATGTAAAGGTTAACGATAATTACTTAAAAGTATATACAAAGCAGGTGGATTTCTTTAAAAAGGATATTAATAAAATAATATATGAATTAGATTTAATGATCCATGCCTTTAATGAGGAAAAAATAACATTGGACAGTGTGTATCAGCATGTCTTCGGTAAAGCAAAAGAGGTGAAAAATAATGGTAATATATAAAAGTACGTTAAAAAGATTTCTTTCACGCAAATTTATCTTAATTTATTTTACGGTTTTCATTTTGATCTTTTTAGGTTTTACCGCAATATTCAGACAAGCGATATTAGGAGATTATGCTAATAATTTTATTATCGTCCGCGATGAATATCTGGCAAGCTTCTTTGTTGCTACTTTTTTGTGGACATTAGGTGTACCGTTTCAGATTATTATAGTTAGTAAGTGCGTAGCTTTAATACAACAGGAGGTAGATGAGAATACTTTAGTACTTCTTATCGCCAAACCAATTGAGAGAAAAAGAATCTTCTTAGAAAAATACTTGGGAACTTATACGGTATCTTCAATTATAGGTTTGGTAAGTGTTTTATTAAGTTTATCACTGTATATAATATTCTATAAGATTGATTCCGTAATCCTAGAGATGTTTATAACTCTTCTTCCTAGCTTAGTGATATACACATTATTAATTAATCTGATTATCAGTGCGCTTACAATATTTGTGACAAGTATCTTTAAACATCGTAATCGGGCAATCATTACCTTAATTGTGTTTATCATGATTGTTGAACTTATTTTCCCACTCATAAAACCGATGTTGGGAGTGGACTTGTATAAGAAATATTATATCTATCTTTATGATATTAACTATCATTTTGGTATTATGTTTTATGAAATAATCAATTTATTCTCCAATATTCAATTTTCACCCCTGGCACAGCAAAACATAGGTCAATTCGTAGGTATATTTGCGACAATGGGTAATGATTATCTGGATCATGATTTACGCTTTGTTCCCGACAGTTTTGCGACAAATAATTTTATTCCGCCATTAGTTATCTTCTTCTTTTGGATCTTTATTTCCTTCCTGTTTTTGTTTTTGTCCTATTTAATATTGAAAAAACAGGATATCGATTAAAATAGATGATGTTAAAAAGCACTATTAATCGCTAATAGTGCTTTAATCATTTTTATCCAATTCATTTCTTATTAATGATAAAGATATGGAGAGTGCTTTAATCATCTTTTCTGTCAGGGTAAATTGCGGTGAACTTTCTTTTAGTTTTTCCCGTACTTTTACACAGTTATTTATCGTTGAGATTAGTGGGAAAAGAGCTTTTTCTAGATCTTCCCTAGTAAACATATCATCAGCATTATCTTTATTTAATTCCTTGGATATAAACGCTGATGATATATAAAGTGCCTTAAGTCTGTTTATTGTAAGTGATGATTGTGGAGAGCCGGTCTTTAGTTTCTGTTGGACATTCTCAGACCGCTTAATCATTGAGGATATTGTCTGAAGAGCGTTTTCTAGCTCTTCTTTACTGTAATTTACCATTATTTAATCCCCTTTTGTTAATTTCTTCGTTTCTTTTTTTGATGTTTTTACTCAAAATCTCCCCCGTTTTTCTTCCCTCTTTCACGTTTTTTAACTTAAAAAATTTTTGATTATCAAGCATAATCTTAAATGAGGTCATATTTTTTGCTTTGTCGAGGATATGTGATTTAGTATATATAGCGGTGAATTTATTAATATCATAGATTTTTATCCATTTTAGCAGATATCCTTTTACATAAATAACGCGAAAATTAGTGACATATACACGATGAAAAAAGATGCGGTAAAAGTCAAAAAAGGATTTTATTAATAAAGGAAAAAAGATGAATAAGGCCAGAAAGGAAAATATTGAAGATTTACCTAATCTGGCGGCGGTTGTTAATAAGGCCACAAGAAAGATGATGTCGATTAAGAAAATCCGTTTTGAAAATTTTATATTATGAATGATTTTTTCATTTTTTAATAAATTAACTTTTTTCATGATGATTCTCCTAGTATTAAGTCACATACATTATACCACACCATTATATTTTACTCAATTTTAAAAAAATACAGATTAGCCTATATGCTTTTTGACTATTAAACATACAATATACTAGATGTTTATAGGAGGGAATTATGTAATGGATTTTTACAATCAATTTGAGCAACCTGCAAGAATAAGATTTGCTCATCAAGCTTCAATGGTTCAACCGGTTGATATTTATATCAATGATCGACCAATATTAAGGGGATTGACTTTTCGCCAGTCTACTCAATTTATCCCAATTCCAAGAGGGACATATAATATTAAAGTCTTTACGACGAGTAATAACCAATTGTTGCTTAATCAAAACCTAACAATTGATGGAAATAAATTAATCACTATCACAACGAGAGATCAAGCTGATACTATCATTTTGAAAATTACGGATGATACCGATCAAATGTTGCCGCAGTTTGGTATGGGTCAACCAGGAATGATGCCACAATTTGGCATGGAACAACCAGGAATGATGCCGCAATTCGGTATGGAGCAACCAGGAATGATGCCGCAATTCGGTATGGAGCAACCAGGAATGATGCCGCAATTTGGCATGGGTCAAGCGGGAATGATGCCACAATTCGGTATGGGTCAACCGGGAATGATGCCACAATTTGGCATGCAACCTGATTGGATGTCACAGGACTTACGTGATCAGACATCACTAGGAAGAGCAAGAATTCGGGTTATCCATTTTTCACCAAATGCTTCGACAATTGATATAACAACACCTGATGGAAACGTACTGTTTAGAAACGTACCTTATAGAGCGGTTGCAGATTATATAAGTATCGCACCGGGAACCTATACATTACAAATCAGACCTGCCGGAATGGATCAAGTGTTACTTACTATTCCGAACCTCGTCTTAAATCCTAATGACGTTAAATCAATCTATGCTATTGGTATTTTGAACGGAGTACCGGCATTTGAAGCAGTTGTATTTGATGACCGTTTAGTATTTTAATTTAAAAACAGCAAGTAATTGCTGTTTTTTATTTACAATCAATCATAATTAGACTATGATTATTAGTAATATGTATAATAATATTTAGGAGATTTAATATGATTGATGAGAAACGATTTGCCGTGTTAATTGATTCGGAAAATATATCTGTTAAATATATAAAATATATTTTAGAAGAGATTTCCAATTATGGTGTGGTTACATATAAAAGAATCTACGGAGATTGGACTAAACATGACAGTTCATCATGGAAGGATGTTTTATTGGAGCATTCTATCACACCGGTGCAACAATATAGTTATACTCAAGGAAAGAATGCGACTGATTCGGCAATGATTATTGATGCCATGGATATTCTATATTCAGGTAATGTCGAGGGATTTTGTATTGTTTCAAGTGATTCCGATTTTACGAAATTATCGGCAAGACTCCGTGAGTCCGGGATGCTTGTTGTCGGAATGGGAGAAAAGAAGACACCGAAACCATTTATCGCGGCATGTAATCAATTTAAATATCTTGACGTTTTGGCGGAGACCGAAAAGAAGAGTTTAACATTGGAAGAGGAAAATAAGGGAAATGAGAAATCGGAAAGTAAAATAGAAGGTAATGGAAAGACAAACAAGAATATGACCGATATCAATGAGATTAAATCGGCAATAATAAAGATGATGAATGAAATAGACGCAGAGGAACAAAGCATGAATATCGGTGAATTAGGTGATAAATTAGTGAAACGTTATCCTGATTTTGACGTACGAAATTATGGATACACGAAGTTATCAAAATTCCTACGCGATTTTGCTTTTCTGAAAATCGAGGTTAAGGCTAAAAAAGGAATCTGGGTATCATTAAAAACCGGTGATGTTCAGGAACAGAACTATGGGGTTAAAAGAAATAAACGTAAGAAAAAATAGTTATGAAAAAGCAGAAGTCTGCTTTTTTTTAATTATATGTATTGAAATAGATGATTAATTAAGTATAATGTAATATATATAAAGTATGGAGGTATATATGATTGTAAAGCTAGAAAATGTGTCAAAGACCTATAAAGGCGGAATTAAGGCGCTTCAAAACTTAAGCTATGAAGTAAGGGAAGGCGAAATATATGGATTGTTAGGCCCTAATGGAAGCGGTAAAACAACATCGATAAATTGTTTATTATCTTTATTAAAATATGAGGAAGGAAACATTGAGATCTTTGATCAAAAAATGTCCCCTGAAAGATATGATATTAAAGCTAAGATCGGACTTGTACCACAAAATGTCGCCGTATTTGAAGAGCTTACGGTATATGAAAATATCGATTATTTTTGTGGTTTGTACATTAAGGATAAAGTGCAACGTAAACAGCTCGTGGAAGAAGCTATTGATTTTGTGTCACTTAATGAAAATCGTCATTTTTTGCCTAAAAAGCTCTCCGGGGGTTTACTTCGCAGATTAAATATCGCTTGTGGTATTGCTCACAAACCGAAATTAATTATCTTTGATGAACCGACTGTCGGTGTTGATCCGCAAAGTAGAAATAAAATATTGGAAGGAATAGTTAAACTAAATAAACAGGGAGCAACCATTATTTATACTTCTCATTATATGGAAGAAGTAGAACAGATTTGTAACTATATTGTGATAATGGATAAAGGAAAGGTAATCAGACACGGTACTAAAGAAACATTAAAGGATAGTATCACATTGGGTGAAACGATAGAAATACAGGTATTGGAACCAAGAGACGAATATATTAATTTGATCAAACAAATACCTAATGTTTTGGATTGTTTTTATAAAGATCATACCCTTGTTGTTAAAAGCGGTAAAGGAAAGACAAATATCCCGAATGTCCTTGATGTGTTAACGAAAAATGATATTAAATACGGTACGCTGTATTCGTCATTACCTACATTAAATGACGTATTCTTAGAAATAACAGGAAAAGAATTAAGGGATTAGCTATGAGATTATATTTAATTAGAATAAAATGTTTGCTAAGAAATAAGGGTAACATGTTTTGGGCATTTATCTTTCCTTTGTGTTTAGGTACGTTCTTTTATTTAGGATTCGGCAGATTATCGATGGACAGTGTCCTATCCAATGTTAAAGCTTATGTTGCCAGTGATTTTGCGGACAGTCAAATGGTTACGCAAATGCGGAAAGTAACATACGGTGATGATAAGCCTTTATTTGATGTAAATACCAACTATACAAAAGCTGAATTAGAGGAATATCTGTTGGCTGAAAAAATAACCGGTTATATCTATGTGGAAAATAATAAGATTAATTATCGCATATATGATAACGGGTTAACGCAGACCATCACCAAAAGTTTTCTTGATCAGTATATTCAGGTTAATAATTTAATTGTTGAAGTAACTACGACCAATCCTGAAAAGTTAGATGAAGTATTAGCAGGCTTATTTAATGATGAGACATATACTGAAGAAGTTGTTACCGGTACAAACCCCAAAGCAAATAAGGTGGTCATTTATTTCTATGCGTTAATCGCGATGGCTTGCATGTATGCCAGTTATTGGGGCAATCTCTTGGCTAATGATATTCAAGCCAATTATTCACCGCTTGCCGCTAGGGTTAATATAACCCCTACGCATAAATTAAAAATAATCATCACATATGCTTTAGCCGCACTCACCGTGCACTTTATCGGTAATTTAGGGCTTATTGCCTATTTAAAGTATATTCTTAAAGTAGAATTCAGTAACCATTTGGGACTTATCGTGCTTTCTTCCTTCGTCGGTACAATTAGCGGAATAGCCCTAGGTACATTTTTATCCACCATCATTAAAGGCTCATACGGAAAAAAAGAAGGAATAATGACAATAGTATCGATGGTCTTAAGCTTCTTGTCCGGATTAATGGTTGTTGATATAAAATATTTAGTTACGAAGAATTTCCCGATTGCTGGTTATATTAATCCGGCTAATCTACTGACGGAATCTTTTTACAGTTTATACTATTATGATGATATCAAAAGATACTTTTTAAACCTGGGAATGTTATTTGGCTTATCATTATTAATGATATTCGGTTCTTATTTATCCATGAGAGGTACAAAATATGATAGTATTTAAATTATATCTGAAATTACTAAATACCAATAAAATCTTAATTTTTATCTATTTGGGGATTTTTATCGGTATTACCATGCTTTTTATGAATAACTATGCAAAAAATCCGACCAATTTCAGTAATCGTAAGACCAATGTCGCCTTAATTGATAATGATAACACAAAATTCACAAATGATCTCCGGGAATACTTGACCAACTATGCCGTATTTAAAGAAATACCCGAAAATAAATTAGATGATGCTTTCTTTTATCGGGAAATAGAGGTTATCGTTGAAATACCTGACGGATTTACTACTGCTTTTTACACCGATAATCCATTGAAAATTAAGACGCGGGTTGTGCCCGGTTCTTCAACATCATTTACATTTCAACATGAAATGGAGAAGTTTTTAGATTACGCATCTGTATATATAGATAATGATTTAACAACGGATGATATAGGCGATACAATTAAAAGGATTCTAGAAAATGAAGCCGAAACATCATTTCCGGAGGTACAAAGGGATGATTATTCCTACGTCCAGGCTTATTATAATTTTATTGCCTATGTGGTTTTGGCTTTGATAATTACTGTCATTGGAATGATTATGTTATCGTTTAAGCCGATTGAAATAAAACGGAGAAATAATGTGGGTTCAATTGCCAATAAAAAAATGAACTTAATCCTGATTTTATCCAATCTTTTATTAAGTTTATTCCTTTTACTAGCATTAATCGTTTTAAGTATTATTCTTTACACGGATATAATGTTTAAAACCAAAGGAATACTTATAATGCTTAATTCGGTAATCTTTACTTTATCGGTTATTACCCTATCATATCTCATAGTCATGCTGTTTGATTCAAAAAATATGATCGCGGCACTAGGTACGGTAATATCATTGGGTTTTTCTTTTATAACAGGAGTGTTTATTCCGCAGGAACTAATTGATGATAAAATAATCGCCTTGGCGAAGTTTTTGCCTAGTTATTGGTATGTTTATAATAATGATTATATCGTAACGGGATATAATGCCGAGGGAATCGGTACTATTATAAACAATTACTTTATCCAAATTGGCTTTTCCGTTCTATTTATTGTAACTTCCATTATTATAAGCAAGAAGAAACAGAGAGCCGAATGTTAATAAAAAGGGATTATCTGCATAAGATGCAAATAATCCTTTTTAATATGTATAAAAAAACAGCGTAAAACGCTGTTTAGGGGGAGATAAATGTTTGAAAAAAAGAGTTTAAGGGATAAGTATGAGTTTGTTTGAGGGATTTTTTTGAGGGGTTATAGGGGGGTAAATATGAGTTTGTTTGAGGGATTTAATTATGAGATTTTGAAAGGGATAATATATGAGAAACGACTTTTTAAAAGGGTGTTTTCTCACACCGCAATAGATTTTATCAAAACAAAATAGTGAAGTCAATCGGTTAATTTATTGAAAACGTTTTAAAACAAATGATAGTGTTTTCATAATAAAATTACTGTTAAAAATATATTATTTTTTGAAAAAAACAAACAAAAGTTTGATATTTTATGTTATAATAGAAAAGTAAATTTGATAATTGTAATGGTGATAAAATGGATAAACAAGAATACATAATTGTTAAGGGTGCCAGAGAAAACAATTTAAAAAATATAGATGTGAGGATTCCCCGAGGTAAGCTAGTTGTCATGACAGGTTTATCAGGAAGCGGGAAATCAAGTTTAGCATTCGATACGATATATGCCGAAGGTCAAAGAAGATATGTGGAAAGCCTTTCGGCCTATGCAAGGCAATTTTTGGGCAATATGGATAAACCCGATGTGGATAGTATAGAAGGGTTATCACCGGCAATATCCATTGATCAGAAAACAACAAGTCGTAATCCACGTTCCACCGTGGGAACGGTGACGGAAATATATGATTATTTACGATTACTTTATGCAAGAATCGGTCATCCGATATGTCCTGAGCATCATGTGGAAATAGCGTCCCAATCGGTTGAACAGATGGTGGACAGATTATTGGAGTTTCCGGAAAAAACAAAAATGCAAATACTAGCACCAATAGCCTCGGGTAAAAAAGGGACTTTTAAAAATGAATTGGAAAAGTTAAAGAAGGATGGCTATGTACGGGTTAGAATCGATGGTACTTTATATGATTTAGAAGAAACAGTTGAGTTAGAAAAAAATAAAAAACATAATATTGAGATAATCATTGATAGACTTGTAATTAAGGAAGGAATATCATCACGCTTATCCGATTCCATCGAGACGGCGTTAAAATTAGGTGACGGGAAAGTTATTGTGGATATTACCGACCATGAGGAAATGATTTTTAGTGAGAAATTTTCCTGCCCTCATTGTGATTTTACGATTGGTGAATTAGAACCAAGGTTATTTTCTTTTAACTCGCCGTTTGGCGCATGCAGTGAATGCAGCGGTTTAGGATTTAAACGGAATTTGAGTCTTGATTTGCTCATACCCGATCCCTCAATCTCGATTGCCGATGGTGCCATTCGCGGACTTGAGAATAATGACACATATTATTTTCGCCAGTTGGCGATAACCTGTGAACATTATGGAATTGACATAAATAAGCCATTTAAAGATTTGACTGACGATGAACGTAATATCATTTTATATGGTACAAATGAGGAGATTAAGTATTCCTTTGAAAGTGAAAATATGAAACACGAAAAAGTGGGATGTTTTGAAGGTATTATAAATAGCTATAACAGAAGGCACCGCTCCACCTCATCGGCATATATCAGGGAATGGTTTGAAAGCATGATGGCTGATGAAGTTTGTCCTAAATGTAATGGAATGCGTCTATCAAAAGAGGCTTTATCAGTTTTGGTGGGCGGTATTAATATTTATCAATTCACCGAAAAATCTGTTGAAGAAGCTTTATCCTTTATTGAATCTTTGAAATTAACACCGAAAGAAATAGCGATATCCAATATGATTATCAAGGAAATCAAGGAAAGACTAAGATTTTTGGTCAATGTCGGTTTAAATTATTTAACCTTAAGCCGAAAGGCCGGAACATTATCGGGAGGAGAGGCTCAGCGCATTCGTTTGGCCACACAAATAGGCTCACGTTTGACGGGTGTTTTGTATGTTCTCGACGAACCGTCTATCGGACTTCATCAAAGGGATAATCATCGTTTGATCGATACCTTAAAATCAATGCGTGATTTAGGTAATACCTTAATTGTCGTGGAGCATGATGAGGATACGATGCTAGAATCTGATTACATCATAGATATCGGACCTGGAGCGGGAATACACGGCGGAGAAGTAACAGCGGAAGGAACTCCGGAGGAACTGATGAATAATGATAATTCCATTACGGGAAGATATCTGTCGGGTAAAGAATTCATTCCAATCCCGGAAAAACGCCGAGATGGTAACGGATTATTTATTGAAATAGTAGGGGCAAATGAAAATAACTTAAAAAATCTGAATATTCAATTTCCATTGGGTAAATTTATTGTCGTTACCGGTGTATCCGGAAGCGGCAAGTCAACCTTGGTTAATGAAATCCTCTATAAAGCTATCGCTCACTCTTTATACAAGGCAAAGGATAAACCCGGCAGTCATAAGGAGATTATCGGAATAGAAAATATCGAAAAAATAATTGATGTTGACCAGTCACCAATCGGAAGGACTCCTCGTTCTAATCCGGCGACATATACCGGTGTTTTTGATCAGATTCGTGATTTATATGCCGAAACAAATGAAGCAAAAATCAGAGGATATCAAAAGGGGCGTTTCTCTTTTAATGTCAAAGGGGGAAGATGTGAGGCCTGCCAAGGAGACGGAGTAATCAAAATCGAAATGCATTTCCTACCGGATGTTTATGTTCCGTGTGAAGTCTGTCACGGTAAAAGATATAATCGTGAGACCTTGGAAGTAAAGTATAAGGGTAAGAATATCGCTGATGTTTTGGACATGACCGTGGAAGATTCCCTGACTTTCTTTGAAAATTTACCGGCCATAAAAAGAAAACTTCAGACCATATACGATGTGGGATTGGGCTATATTAAACTTGGTCAGCCGGCAACAACTCTTTCAGGCGGTGAAGCCCAGAGGGTGAAATTGGCATCCGAACTTCATAAACGCATTACTGATAAAACGATCTTTATTCTTGACGAACCGACCACAGGACTTCATATCGATGATGTGAAACGCCTGCTTGAGGTACTGCAAAATATCGTCGATCAGGGTGGAACGGTTGTTGTTATCGAACATAATCTTGATGTCATAAAATGTGCCGATCATGTAATAGATTTAGGTCCCGAAGGCGGAGATAAGGGAGGATGTCTGGTTGCCTGCGGCACACCTGAAGAAATAAGTAAAGTGACAAATTCATACACGGGGTCTTTCCTAAAAAAAGTATTGGAAAAAGACCAAAACCGTAATATAAAATAAACAATGGTAATAAAATAAGGATAGTTTTTTAAACATATCCTTTTTTTTTGGAGAGGACCTTATGAAAATTGTTTTGAAACGAAGTTTAATTTTTATTCTTGCTATTATTTCCTCAAGTATCGTTAACACTTATTATATAGATGAGTTATTGAGTATTTTTAATATTATGTCGTATATGGCGTTATTATTAAATCGAGTGGCACTGGCGCTTTTTATTTATTTTGCTTTTGACATCATATTGATAAAAAAATCCTACCATTTTAATGAAATTCTTAATAAAATATTCTTGATATATATGATTTGGTTAATCGGTCTTCTTTTTGGCAGATTTAATGCTCTTTCCGATTATGATATTGACTCACATTTTAATTTCCGTTCCTTTCTTCCTGTATGGCTTAACTATTTTAGTAATCCCTTGGTAAAATACTATATCGTTGGGAACATTTTGGTTTATCTACCCTTCGGCTTTTTTATCCGTTATTATAAAAGCTTAATTTATAGTATATTATACTGTATTTTGCTCATTATCCTTTTTGAAACCTTACAAGGAGTAACTAATTTAGGGTATTTTGATGTTGATGATATATTATTGAATAGCATCGGTGGTTTATTCGGCATAATACTAATGGATATTGTCAAAAAGTTTTTTCTTTAGTTAAGATTGGTGATTTTGTTTTTATTTTCTGATAAATGTGTTAAAATGTAAACAGTATAAGAAGGTGAGATAAATGAACAATAAAAATGAATTACAAAAATGGCATGATATCGAAAAAGAATATGAAGACCTTTTTGAAGAATTTATTAAAAGTGATGATGAAAAAACATTTTCTAAGAACGAGGTTAAAAAAATCATTGAAGCTCATTTATTTAAGGAAGTTATCGAAAACAATAATGTTAATAAAAAAGGAGACAAAGTAAAAAATCTGTTGGTGACTTCTAATGGTATTTCAACTAGGCTTTTTAATATAAATTCGTTAATCCGTTTTATTCTTACATATGTCTTTTATACAGGTTTTTTATTACTGATAAATGAGTTCATTTACCCGGAATTATTTAAATATAAATCCACTGTTTTTATAATTGCTTTTTTATTTACGATTATCGATAAATTTGTTAGACCGTTTATTTTTATCGCCGATTTGCTTTCCTTAACTATCTTAAAAATAGGTTTGGTGACATTGATAATATATACGGCTTTTGGATACTTCGGGATGTTTATCTTAAATGAAGTAATTCCTTTTGAAAAAGCGATTGTAATTGCGTTTATCGTATTGCTTTGTATGGTCGGTATTGATTCTCTTAAAAGAGATTCATTTTTTAAAATGAAGTATATAGATGATGAGGATGTGTTTACGGATAGTGATGACGATGAGTAAACTAAAGGTAAAGGATTTGGTGAAAACCTTACAGTTAGAAGTAATTGCCGGGGAATCCGGATTAAATAGGCCAATTCAGTCAAAAATGTTATCGCGACCCGGTTTGGAGTTAGCGGGGTTGTTTGATTTTTATGAAGAGGACAGAATCCAAATAATCGGAAGTAAGGAGTTTACTTTCTTTAACTGGCTTAATGAAAGTGATCAAAGAGTTCGCGTGGAAAAACTATTTAGGGACAAGGTTCCTTGCTTTATTTTCGCAAATCAATTTGAAATACCTGATCTATTTAAAGAAAATGCCGAAAAATATCAAATACCTATTTTAAGAAGCTCTAAGCATTCCACACCGTTAATCAACGATATCACAAGTTATCTGGCTGAGGAATTAGCAGAAACGACCAATATGCATGGGGTATTGGTCGATGTTCATGGTGTCGGTGTGTTAATTCGCGGGAAAAGTGGAATAGGTAAAAGTGAAGCAGCTTTGGAGTTAATTAAAAGAGGACATAAATTAATTGCGGATGATAATGTTTTGATTTATGAAAAGGAAGTAGGTATCTTGGTCGGTAAACCTCCGAGAATGTTGGAAAGATATATGGAGATTAGAGGAATAGGAATAGTTAACCTTGTTCAGATGTTTGGAGCAAGTGTCTATCGTCATAAAAAAAGGATAACTTTGGTTATCGATTTGGAGTTATCTGAAGATAATCAAGAATATGACCGGCTGGGTGCCGAAGAAGCCAAGATTAAGATTTTAAATACGGAGGTTCCGTATGTCAAAATACCTATCAGGCCGGGTAGAAATATGGCATCTTTGATAGAGGTGGCGGCAATTAACAGACGATTACACTATATGGGATTAAATGCCGCTCAGGAATTCATTGATAATTTAAATCATTATTTAAAAACAAGTCCGGATGAGGACGAATATTAATAAGGGTGGTTGAGCTATGATTAAGTTTAATGAAGATAATGTATTTTTAGAAATCGGACCATTTGATTTATTTGGTCAGGAAATTGTGATTACGATTATGTGGTATGCCGTATTAATACTTGCGGGAGCGATGACAGCCCTGGTACTTGGTATTATTGAAGGGAAAAAAATCGGCGTTAATAAAGAATTTTTGGAAGATTTGGTATTTTGGGGCATACCTATTTCTGTTGTCGGTGCTAGAATTTACTATGTCATCTTTGAGTGGGACATGTTTAAAAATGATTTAACAGGCATCTATCGCATCTGGGAAGGTGGACTGGCAATTCATGGAGCTGTAATAAGTGCGGTAATATGGGGATATTTCTATTGTAAAGCAAAGGGCGTGGAATTTTTAAGAGCGGTTGATTTAGGCGCACCGGGCTTTCTAGTTGCTCAGACAATCGGACGTTGGGGAAATTTTATGAATCAGGAAGCTCATGGCGGTATCGTACCGGGAAATAGCAGAAGCTATTTGGAAGGTATCGGATTACCTGATTTTATCGTTGATAAAATGTACATTAACGGCTCCTACTGGCATCCGACATTCTTATACGAATCATTGTGGAATATCATGGGTCTCTTATTTATCATGATATTACGAAGAACGAAGTATTTATATGTTGGCGATTTGGGACTGGTTTACTTAATGTGGTATTCATTAGGTCGCGGTATTATAGAAGGAATGAGGACGGACAGCCTTTATATTGGTAATACGGGAATAAGAACGGCTCAATTTATCAGCGTATTATTATTTGCGGTAGGGTTAATCCTAATTATCTATCGTCATTATACAAAATGGTATCCAAAATATTATTATCAAATATTAGAAGAAAATAAAGTAGTTAACCAATAAATGCATATATTATATGTAAGAAAAGCAAAATGCTTGCATCAGGCGTGTTTCTATTCTATACTGCAAGGGTAATAAATATAATTTGAGGTGAAATCATTGGAAAATAAGACATATGATTTAATTATCATTGGTGCCGGTCCTGCCGGAATGACAGCCGCAGTATATGGCGCCCGTGCCGGATTAAAGGTTCTAATGTTGGATAAAGGCGCACCCGGAGGTCAAATGGTAAATACTTATGAGGTGGAGAATTACACGGGTTTTGAAAATATCAGCGGACCGGATTTATCGATGAAAATGTTTGAACACACGCAAAAGTTAGGTGTGACATATGCTTACGGTTATGTAAAAAGCATACAGGATAAGGGCTCAACAAAGATTGTGGTGACGGAAGATGAGGAATTTATCGCCAAAGCGGTGATAATCGCAACAGGTACCGTTAATCGCCGTTTGGGAGCGATTGGTGAAGAAAAACTTGCCGGTAGAGGTATTTCATGGTGTGCGATATGTGACGGTGCTTTTTTCCGAAATAAGGATGTTGTTGTTATCGGCGGGGGAAATTCCGCGTTGGAAGAGGCTTTATATTTGGCGGGCATTTGTCGTAAGGTTACGATCATTCATCGTCGTAACGAATTTAGAGCGGATCGGATTGTTCAGGAGCGGGTAAAGACAAATGAAAAAATAACGCTTGAATTAGAAGCACTTGTCGAATCCTTCAATGAAAAAGACGGTAAATTAGGCAGTATAACTCTTAGAAATGTTAAAACTAATGAAACTAAGGAACTACCTTGCGACGGAGCCTTTATTTATATTGGTCAGGAACCGGTAAGCTCAATGTTTAAGGATTTAGTAAAAGTAAATGAGCAGGGCTACATAATCACAAATGAACATATGGAAACAAACATTAAAGGCATTTATGCAGCGGGTGATGTTTGCGAAAAGGATCTAAGACAGATAATAACGGCTACGAGTGACGGGGCTATTGCCAGCCAGAGTGCATTAAAATATATTGAATCATTAAAATAATGCCATACATTATGGCATTTTTTAAATTATCTAATAAATATTAGCTATTTTGTATTTTTATTATAATAAAATGGTTTTGATTATGATATAATGATATTGAATTTACGATAAGTGGTGATGAGATGTCTAAATTAGTTAAAAATTTGCTGTTGGTAACCGGAATGAGTGGTGCTGGTAAATCGGTAGCTTTGAATTGCCTAGAAGACCTTGGTTACTATTGTATTGATAATATGCCGGTAGTGTTATTGAATCATATTACTTCATTAACAAGTGAAAATAATATGAATTATAATAATATAGAGAATTTTGCGGTTGTGGTGGATAGCCGCAGTCAGGATTTTTCTAGCTTAATTAATGTTATTGATGAACTTGAAAAGACTCAACACCTCAATTTACAAATATTATTTTTAGATGCCAATGATGACACCCTGGTAAAAAGATTTAAAGAGACTAGACGTATGCACCCATTATCCAAGCAAGGTTCCATCATCGAAGGTATAGTGCAGGAAAGACAAATACTGGAAAGTTTACGGGAAAAAGCAGATTATATCATTGATACATCGTATTTAAGTTCGAATAAACTTAAGAAAGAGATAACCTCTCGCTTTACATTTAAGAAAAACCATTTTGATGTCAATATTATGTCCTTTGGTTTTAAACATGGAGCACCGATAGATTGTGACTATGTTTTTGACGTTAGATTTTTACCTAATCCGTTTTATTATGATGAAATGAGACCACTAACCGGTCTTGATGATAAAGTATATGATTTCGTGATTAATCGTGATGATACAACTTTATTTATTGAGAAATTGGTTTCTTTATTAAATTTTGTCATTCCGAAATTCGGAGATATTGCGAAGAGTCAGGTACTTATCGGAATAGGATGTTCCGGAGGACAACATCGTTCGGTAGCGATAGCTGAAGCCTTATATAAACAATTGAAAGATATTTATCATTGTTATGTATGGCATCGTGATATTGAAAAAGAAGGGAAGGAGTAAGAAAATGGATAGAGATCCCAATATAGTAATGATAGGTGGAGGAACAGGATTATCATACGTACTAAAAGGATTAAAAAAATATCCTCTTGATATAACAGCAGTTGTGACAGTGGGTGATGACGGTGGTAGCAGCGGAGATATCCGTAATTCTATTCATGTGGTACCTCCGGGAGATATTCGTAAAGTGATGATTTCCATGAGTGAAGCAGAACCGCTTATGAATACTCTGCTTAATTATCGTTTTCCCGACGATAATATATTTGCCAATCACACCGTAGGTAATATCATTCTAACTGCTTTATTTCAAATAACCGGTGATTATGTTCAGGCTATCAAACAGTTTTGCAGTGTCTTAAATGTCAGAGGGACGATTTTACCGGTGGCGCAAAAACCTATAACTTTATGTGCTTTAATGGATGATAATAAAGTTGTGTGCGGTGAATCCAATATTACATCGGCAAACAAAAGGATTAAGAACTTGTTTTTGCAGGAAGAGGATATCAGTGTCACGCCGGAAGTAATAAAAGCAATTAACGAAGCCGATATGATTGTGTTTGGTCCGGGCAGTTTATATACGAGTATCATTCCCAATATTTTAGTACCGGGAGTAAGAGAGGCAATTAAAGAATCAAAAGCAAAGAAAGTATATATCAGCAATATCATGACTGAACCGGGTGAAACCGACAATTATACGGTAAGTCAGCATGTTAAGGTTTTGGAAAAATATTTGGAAAGCAATTGTATCGATATTATAATTGCTAATGATGACCGTAATATTGATAAAAAAGTCTTGAATAATTATAAGAAGAAAAACTCAGAGTTAGTGATCATCGATTATGATGAAATTGTGAAGTTAAACAAAGAATTGATTACCGATAAATTTATTTATATTAATGAAAAAAATCATATTCGTCATCGCAGCAACAAAGTTGCGGCTTATCTGATGGTGTCATTAATAGAAACAATTGATTAAAGAGAAAGGTGGGATACAAGTGTCTTTTGCATCTGATACAAAAAACGAACTTGTATCTTTAATCGTTTCGGATTGTTGTGCAAAAGCTGAATTGTCAGCTTTAACGAGACTTAACGGTATGATTAATATCTCACATACGGGTTTGAGAATTGAATTTCAAACACAAAACGCAACGATTGCGAGAAGATATGTAAAGTTGTTAAGACAATTATACGATGTTCAGGTTGATCTATTAACTCGTAAACAAATGCGTTTAAATAAAGGAAATATATATATCATTCGGATATCCACATATGTGGAAATGATTTTGAACGACTTAATGTTAATGGATGATAACGGATTAATCTTAAATGTGGCTAAAGAATTAATCGATAAAAACTGTTGTCAGAGAGCATATTTAAGAGGTGCTTTTTTAGCCACCGGATCGGTAAATAATCCGGAGAGATCCTCTTATCATTTGGAAATAACCGCAATAGATGAAGAATTGGCATGTGACATTAAGGATTTATGTAATAAATTTAATTTGAATGCCAGAACCTTAAAACGAAAAAAGGGTTATATCATCTATATCAAAGAATCAGAAAAAATATCTGATTTTCTAAGGGTGATAAACGCGACCAATGCCGTTTTGGATTTTGAGGATATTCGCATAATAAGAGATATTAATAATTCCGTAAATCGCATTAGAAATTGTGAAGTGGCAAATTTAAATAAATCATGGGATGCCGCTAATCAGCAGATTGATAACATTAACTTAATTGCCGATACATTCGGGCTTGATTTATTGCCTGATAAGCTATATGAAGTTGCCGTACTTAGAATGAAGTACCCGGAATCGACATTTACTGAGTTAAGTGAATTATATCAGGAAGAGTACAATAAAAAGATTAGTAAATCTGGTTTAAATCACCGTTTTCGCAAGATTAACGAAATTGCGAAAAGAATAAGGGAAAGTGAATCCCTCGATGATTTGGTTACTGAAGAAAAGGATTGATTTATATCCGCGAACAGTGAACTAAAATAATTAAATATAAATATAAAAAGAAAACTCTTGTTGTTTATAATAGAACTACAGGAGTTTTTATACATTCAAAAAGTGAGTAAATTTCGTTTCATTTTCAACAGGTAATTTAAGTGTATGTATGTTAAGGCTATTTATATATAAAATAATAAAATGTCACAAGTTTTAGAAAATTGTGGCTTTTTTTATATTTCAAATGTTTTTTAGATTAAAAAAATATTAATCTACATATGAAATACATATTTAAATGTTAAATTAATAATGTAAATATACACCCCTTATAGGGTGGGATGGAGATATGAAAGAAAAAAGGAGGGATATCATGACACAATTTCAATTGGTTATGGAAAATATTTTTGATAAATATAAGATTGAGGAAGAACTGCTGAAAAAAGGTTTTAATAAATTTGAAATTAATATGTCAAACCATATATTGATATTTGAAGAGAATATAAATCCAAATATTATTACTAATTTAATTTATAACATTGGATATAAATGTGACTTTATTGAAAATAAGATTGAACTGACCGATGAAGAAATTACCCTTATGGATGATGCGATAAGAAATGGTTATAAGATTATTTGATTCTTATGCTGTAGATAAAAAGGAGTAAGTAAATGAAGACATTTCATATATTAGGCATACCAATTAGTTTTCTAGGATTAATGACTGCTGTAGGCATTCTAACAGGTTTTTATCTAGCTAAAAAAGAAGTAAAAAGAAAAGGATTAAATGTTGATAAGCTTTATGACTTGGCGATGTATGCAGTTATTTCAGGCATTTTAGGTGCTCGGATATTTTATGTTTTATTCTATAATTTTCGTTATTATCTTGATAATCCAATTGATATCATCAAGATAAATGACGGGGGGATGTCCATCCATGGAGCCTTATTCGCATCATTCATCGTTTCCTTCATTTATATTAAGAAAAATAAGTTAAACTTCTTAAAATATGCCGATGCGATAGCCCCATCAATTATATTAGGACAAGGTATTGGGAGAGTAGGATGTGATGTCTTTGGCAAACCAATGAATAAACCTTATTTTTGGGGTGTTATGTATCAAGGACAAATGGTACACCCGGTTCAAGTTTATGAATTTATGTTGGACTATCTTGTATTTTTCCTATTATGGAGATTAAGAAAGCATATAAAATATGATGGGCAACTGTTCTTTCTATACATCATGCTATTTGCGGTAAATAGAGGTATCATCGAGTTTTTCCGCATTAATCCACTAATATTTGGCTGGTTCTCGATATCACATTTATTAAGCTTAATGTTTATAATTATTACTTTATTAATTATGCATTTTGTTAAGATGAATTCACCAAAAAAATTAAATATAAATGCTAAAGCTGAAATGAATGTGGGCTTGATAAAAGATATTTTAATACTTAGTGGAATCACATTCGTTTCCGCAATAATCTTTTACTCTGTGCAAGGATAAAAATCAATGAAAGAAGGTGAATCCGTGTCTTAGGATGACTTGTAAGTAGTAAAAAACAATAAAAAAATAAAGGAAATAGAGGTGAAAGTATGAATTGCCATAATGAAAAGAAAGATCAAGTATCTAATACAAATCATGACCACAAACATGAACAAAAAGGTCATAATCATGGTTTAATGATGATCTTATGTATGTTACCACTTATTGTAATAATGGTAATATCTATGTTTGGAGGAAATAATAATACTAACAGTAGTCCTTGGTTGTATTTAGTTATTCTTTTATGCCCTCTTTCTCATATCTTTATGATGTTTGGAATGCATAGTCATAATAGTCATGAGGACAATCAAGCACCTACTAAGGAGGAATAATAATGGTTGTAAAGAACTTTGTTGTAATAGGAATGACATGTGCTTCTTGTGCTAATTCAATTGAAAAAGGTGTTAATAAATTGAATGGTGTGGAAAGAGCTACAGTAAATTTTGCGACAGAAAAAATGTCGGTTAAATTTGATGAAAAAATAATTAATGTAATGGATATTAAGAAAACAGTAGCGAAATTGGGATATGAGTTAAAAGATGAAGAAGATAATTTGCGTGAAATTATTATCCCAATTGAAGGAATGACATGTGCATCCTGTGCTAATTCAATAGAAAAAAGCATAAAAAAATTAAATGGTATATATGAAGTCAATATAAATTTTGCGACAGAGAAAGCTAAAGTAGTATATGACTCTACACTAACACGAATCTCCGAAATAAAAAACGCGATAGCTAAAGCAGGATATAAGGCTTTAGAAATTGTGAATAATAGTCAATCTGATACAGAAAAACAGCGTCGAGAAAAAGAAATGAAGATCTTATGGTATAAGTTTATAATCGCGGCCATTTTTACTGCCCCACTATTATATATAGCTATGGGACATATTGTCGGTATTAAATTACCGGACTTTATTGATCCAATGGAAAATCCGTTTAACTTTTCGATAATACAATTAATTTTAACTATTCCGGTAGTAATAGCGGGATATAAATTTTATAACATTGGTTTTACTAGACTATTTAGACGCGAACCTAATATGGACTCATTAATAGGAATAGGTACGGCAGCGGCGTTTTTATATGGAATTTATGCGCTCGTTCAAATTAGTTTGGGTAACATGGAATTCGCAAAGGATTTATATTTTGAAACTGCGGGTGTCATCATTACCTTAATTTTATTGGGTAAATACTTAGAAACTGTAGCTAAAGGGAAAACATCGGAAGCGATAAAAAAATTAATGGGATTAGCTCCTAAAACGGCGATTGTGATTCAAGACGGAAAAGAAATAATCATTCCCATTGATGAAGTAGAAGTAGATGATATCATCCTTGTCAAACCGGGAGAGAAAATTCCGGTAGATGGAGAAGTTATCGAAGGATTGACATCTGTGGATGAATCTATGTTGACCGGAGAAAGTATTCCGGTTGAGAAAACTATTGGTAGTAAAGTAGTCGGTGCTAGTATTAATAAAAACGGAACGATTAAATTTAGGGCCACAAAGGTTGGTAAGGATACCGCACTATCACAAATTATTAAACTGGTTGAAGATGCTCAAGGCTCGAAAGCTCCTATAGCAAAACTCGCAGATGTCATATCTGGATACTTTGTACCCATCGTTATCTTAATCGCAATACTATCGGGTATAGCCTGGTACATAAGTGGTGAATCGGCAGTCTTTGCATTAACTATTTTTATAGCTGTTTTGGTTATAGCTTGTCCATGTGCATTGGGACTTGCAACACCTACCGCCATATTAGTGGGAACAGGTAAGGGTGCTGAGAATGGATTATTGATTAAAGGTGGAGAAGCATTAGAAACTGCACATCAAATACAGACGATTGTCTTTGATAAAACAGGAACGATTACTGAAGGAAAACCAATTGTTACAGATATTATTGTGACAGATGGAATTACTAAAGAAGAATTACTACAATTAACAGCTTCTAGTGAAAAAGGTTCAGAACATCCTTTAGGTGAAGCAATTGTAAATAAAGCGATTGAAAATAAGGTAGAATTTTTAAAGGTTGATAAATTTGAAGCAATTCCCGGTCATGGTATCGAGGTCAGTATTGCCGGTAAAATCATACTTGCGGGTAATAAAAAGTTAATGGATTCAAAAAACATTAAAATAACTCTGCAAAAGGAATCAGATGATTTGGCATCTCAAGGAAAAACACCGATGTTTATTGCCGTTGATAACAAATTAACGGGCATAGTAGCCGTGGCAGACCCGATGAAAGAAAGTAGTAAGAAAGCAATAGAGTTACTTCATAATATGGGGATTGAAGTTGCGATGATTACCGATGATAATCGAAGAACAGCAGATGCTATTGCTAAACAGGTTGGTATAGATACGGTTTTAGCCGAAGTATTACCGCAAGATAAAGCAAATGAAGTAAAAAAACTGCAGCAAACCGGTAAAAAGGTTGCAATGGTCGGTGATGGGATAAATGATGCTCCTGCACTTGCTCAAGCTGATATAGGAATTGCTATCGGATCAGGTACCGATGTCGCAATGGAATCTGCGGATATTGTTTTAATGCGAAGTGACTTATTAGATGTGCCATCTGCGATTCAATTAAGCAAAAAAACAATTCGAAACATTAAACAAAACTTATTCTGGGCATTTGCTTATAATACAGCCGGTATACCAATAGCAGCGGGGTTATTATATATTTTTGGCGGACCAAAACTTAATCCAATACTAGCTGCCTCCGCCATGACATTTAGTTCGATATCCGTATTACTAAATGCCTTGAGATTAAAACGTTTTAAACCATTTAATTAATAAATTAAAGAATAAAGGAAGGTAATATAATGAATAAAAAAATATTGATTGAAGGTATGGCATGCGGACATTGTGTTATGCATATCGAATCAGCTTTAAAAGAAATTGAGGGTGTTAAGTCAGTAAAGGTCAATTTAAAGGGTAAATTTGCCGAAGTTCAATTATCAAATATTGTAGAAAATTCAAAGCTCATTAATGCTATTGAAGAAACGGGCTATAGAGTAGTAAATATCGAAGAATAAGAACGTAGTTTGAAGCCTTTATTCACAAGATAAAGGCTTTAATTCTAGTAATAAAATATAAAGGGGGTAAAGAGTTGGATAAGAATGTAATGAATTTATTAAAAACCGCAAAAGGGCAAATAGACGGTATTATAAAAATGGTAGAAGAAGAACGTTATTGTGTCGATATTTCTAAGCAATTATTAGCAGTTTTAGCGTTAATAAGAAAAGCAAATTTACATATCATTGATAGTCATATAAGACACTGCGTAATGGATGCTATGAAAAAAGATCAAGCTGATGATAAGATTACAGAAATAATAACGATAATAGATAAATATACAAGATAAAAATATATATGAAGTAATGCAATATTTCATAAAAACTACATATTGTTTTGCTAATCTATACTTGTACATATTTATTCTATTATTTTAGGAGGATAACTTTATGAAAAAAAGAAAATACAATCATTTTAAAAATAACGGTGGAAGAATTGGTTTAATAATATTTGCCACTTTAATATTATTGATTGCGGCTTTTCCAATCATCAATGGAATTGATGATTTAAGAAGTAAAAAAGGCGCTATAACGATGCATCTATCAATGTCTGGTTTTTCACCTAATGAACTGACGGTAAAAGCAGGTGAGACGGTAAAGATATATTTAGTAAATATGGATAACTCAATGCATGCCGATGGCGGAGGGTGGCATCAATTTGCTAGTGATGATGCGGATTTTAATTTTAGAATAGCTCCGCTAGATAAAAAAACTGTGACTATTAAGATTGATGAACCTGGTGTATATACATTCTATTGTGATATCTGTTGTGGTGGTAAAGAAAATCCTAGTATGCAAGGTACTATAACGGTAATTTAATGTAAAGGTAGGTATTTAGATGAAAACTCAATTTAGAGGATTAATTATAGGTATATCCATTTTTATCGTCTTATTTGTCGCTGCACTCTTTATCCCGCAAACAAGTTTATTGCATAGCTTTTCATTACATGATATTAGTAATTTAACTTTAATAAGTTTTATTTTATTAATTGGTTTAATGTTTTTAGCTGGTGTTTTAGATGGTTTTAATCCTTGTGCCTTTAGCACCCTATTAATTTGGATGGGCTTTTTAATTAACAATTTTGGAAATCAAATTGACGATAATAAAAAAATAAATCAAAAGCAAAAAACAATTCATAGTTTTGCCTTCTTATATTCATTAGGGATTTTTGTCATTTATTTTTTAATAGGTATGGGCTTCTTAATGGTAGGAGATGTGATAAATCCGAAATATATACCATTAATTACAAGAATTGCAGGATTTATCATTGTTGTACTTGGTTTGGTAACACTTAGAGATTCATTTTCTAATAAGAATAATCCGATTATCAAAATGCCCAAAATATTATATCCATTAGTACAAAAATATAGTAAACCGACGACAAAGCTTGCCTCATTTTTAAGTGGTATTATTATTGGTTTATGTACTATTCCTTGTAGTGGTGCTATTTATATGGCGGTAATATTTATCTTAAATACAGAACCATTTATGGTTAAGTATCCAATTCTCTTTATTTATAATATCGGATTTATATTACCGGTTGTTATATTAGCTATAACAATCTCAAATAAAAAGCTCTTAACTTATTTAAGTCAGGATTTCCTTAAGACCAAATTATTAATTAAGAAGATTATTGGTATTATAACAGTTATCTTAGGTATTATTTCAGTTTATTTAGTCTAATTGGTGGCAATATGAAAAAAGGTGATATTTAATTGAGCTTCATAATCTTATTCTTACTACTAGGGCTTTTTATATTTTATAAATTATCGACAAATCCTGATGGAGAAAAGTATGTTGAAATACGGATAAAAAATGAACTGATAGTAGCAATTAAGTTGACTGAAAGAACAAATACGAAGATTTTACTGTTAACTAAAGATAATAAATATCAGGAATATAAAATATTGAAACCGGATGAATCATTACCGGAAAACGTATCCGGGTATGATTTATTATATATTTATAATAATGGAGTAGAAGTGCTAGATGCTGATTGTCCGCTAAGAATTATTGTAAAACAAGGGTTTACGAAGTATGCTAATATACCATTAATTTGTTTACCTAGGTCATTAGTCATAACAATTAATTCCAATAACCTAATGAGTGATATAGACGTTATTGCTTAGTAATTAAAAGGAGATTGTGTGAAAGTATTAAGTAATAATCAAATTAAAACAATTGCGATGATTCTAATGACCATCGATCATATAGGCTATATTTTCGAACTGGATCCAATATTTAGAATAATTGGCCGATTATCGCTTTCGCTGTTTGCTTTTCTAATTTACCAAGGTTTTTTACAGACAAGAAATATAATTAAGTATTTTAGAAGATTATTTGTTTTTGGATTTATAATCGAAATTTTATTATTAATAATAAATCAATTCGTATCAATAAATAATATACCTATAAATATTTTCATGACACTTTCATTCGGTCTATTAGGTTTAATGGTTTTAGATTCTAAAGAAAGTGTAATATTCAAAATAGCAGGTATATTTGTTTTATCATTTATATCGGAAATAATGCATTTTGATTATGGATGGTATGGAATAATTCTAATTACTAGTTTTTATTTTACTAGATACAATATGTTAATTCCTTTGATTATTCATATGATAATTAATTATATTGATTATTACTTTTTCAATTATGATATTCAATATTTTGCTTTATTTAGTTGGTTAATTATTATTTTATATAACGGAAAACTCGGTAATAAAATGAAACATCGATCCATTATGTATTTTTATTACCCCGTTCATTTAGCTCTATTATTTACTATTAAAATGTATTTATTTAGTTAAAGAAAGTGAGTGATGATAATGAAAAAATTTAGACTTACGATGATGTGTACGTCTTGTAAATGGAAAATAACCGAAGCATTAGAGAAAAAGGGATTTACTAATTTTGATATTGATATGGAAACAAGCATATTAACATTTCAATATGATGTACTTTCAAGTTATGTGATAAGTATTGTGAATAATATCGGTTATCAAATTGAGGAAATCGATGTTGTTGATGATTTATCTGATGAAGAAATGGCTTTACTAGAAAATGAACTAAGAAACAACTATTAATTATTTTAGATAAGAATACTAAAAAATAAATTGAGGTGATACTTTAATGAATAAAAAAATACTAGTTGCGATGTAAGCGTAAAATCTAATGCATCTATTAAAGACCAATTTAATGTGAGATAATCCTGCTTAATTAAAATATTAAGGAGGATGTTTTAATGTCAAACAA
>JAWLBU010000010.1:0-54794 GCA_041687555.1 Haloplasmataceae bacterium
TATCTAATAATACTATAGTTTTTAAAAATTTTAGAGTCATTATTGTATATATGAAGTAATTGTTATATCATTATTTTTAATAGAGGTGATATTTATGAAATTGTTGAAAATATTTCTATACATTTTATGTTTAGGGTTAATTTTATCCGGTTTAAAGTATTTATCATATACCAGAGATTTTTATTGGTTATTCATTTTAAATCCTTCTAAATACTCAATGCATTATTTAACATCATTAGCAATATTATTTGTTTTACCACTTTTTATTTTCAATAAGATGAAATTTATTTATTTTACTGTTATTTTATCTTTATGTGTTTTTTTAAATTTTTTGGTATTAGCATCAAGCAATATTTATATCCATAATTTTATAAAATTATTACGTATAGATATAATTTTTTATGATAAAACCTTATTAAAAATATTTATAAACATGAATATCATTCTAATCATTATTATATTTTTCCTTGTTCAACATTTAAGAAGCTTTACAGTAAAAATTGAGGATGTACTTTATTTATTATATTTAACAGGATTATTTTTATATGCGGTTATATCATATTTTTGGTATTTCTCAGTTTCTTTTGAAAGAAAAAATCTATTGTCCGATCTTATTTATTATTCTCGTATTGATTTCAAATATATTGTTTATAATTTGTTTAAACAGGATTTTGTTTTTTATATGTCCATAATTTAGTTATATTTTTTCTGGGAAAGATATTTATTTATAGATCCGGAAGTTGATGTAAACACGCAGAAAAGAAAAAAGAAAACTTACATAAAGTTATGGATGACAGTTGGATTACTTGGATTAGACATACTATATCTTAAAACAAAATATAAACTTATTAATTTTCACGTTATAACATTTGTGATTCTTGTTTATTTCTATTACAATTATGAACAGATGATGAAATACAATATTTTGCTATATGTTGTGTTAATTATTTTGTTATTTGTTAAAATATATTATTTTGTTTCAAGTTTTCGTTATTCACTTAAATATGAAGTGAGTAATTAAGTATTTTTGTAAGAAAAAAGTAGAGTGATGCTATGAAATATTTTGTGATAAGTGACATACACGGTCATTACGATGAAATGTTTAAAGCTTTAAGTAAAACCGACTTTTCTTTGGAAAACGAAAGACATAAGTTAATAATAAACGGTGATATGTTTGACAGGGGTAAACAGATTAAAGAGGTACTGGAATTTTTATATCCGTTATATAAGAAGGGAAAAACAATTATCATAAAAGGTAATCATGAATTGTTTCTCGAAGATTTTATCGCCGGTAATGAGGAAAGTGTTGAATTTAACTGCTATTACAACGGATTTGACAGGACATTAAGATCTTTAATTCCTGATTATGATAACTTATCATTTATGGAAGCAAGAACCAAGTTTCTGAGTCTTTATCCATATTTAAAGGAATTTTTAGAAAGCCTTCTGTATGTTTATGAGACCGAAGGCTATATAATCACACATGCGGGTTTGGATTTAAGTAACGGTGATTATCGGTTAGGTAACTTTTATAATGCCGTATGGATAAGACCGGAAAAATTTTTTGAAATCGATTTGCATAAATATAATATTCATAAAAAAGTTGTTGTCGGGCATAGGTTTACATGTATGTTACGGGATTATTTTAATATAACACCAGCAAATGACAATTCTATTTACTACCATTATGATAATCAGAAGATTGGAATAGACGGCGGCAGTTATTATACAAAACATATCAATGTATTAGAAATAACTGAGGACTAATAATATTAATCCAATAATAAGAAAAAGTAAATATTAAAATAACTAAACAGTAAAGAAAAACTTTACTGTTTTTTGGTATGAAAACGTTTTTAAAATATATTGACAATATATTCTAAATAATGGTAAAATTAAGTAAATACAAAAATCATTTCGTATATACAAATTTTGTGGGTGATATATTTGTTGTTAAGTCGGTTTAGATTAATAGATATAACTGTATTTACTTTAATCGCAGTTATAATCGATATTGTAATCGGAGTTTACGGATTATTTGGGATAAGATTATATATTTCTGTCGGGATACCAATCATTTTTTTACTTTATCTCCGATGGGGAAAATATGCTTTACTCACAAATGTGATTATTATTCTAGTTCATTTTTTGGTCCATTATGTCAATATATATGTGATGTTTACCCATTCAATCGGTTTATTTAGTTTAAGTATAGCAATTTTCTTGAGAAGATGGCGTAAGCTGCAGAAAAAAAATATTGAATTCCAACATATCTTCTTTTCTTTTTTTATTCTTTATGCAGTCATGTTTTTTATTGAATGGTTTTTATTAATGTTATTGAACCAGGATATAAATATTTTGGTACAATTACTTAATCACAGTTTAAATTTGGTCTTATCCGTATTATTGCTGTTTTTCATGTCAAAACAAAATGATTTATTAGTTAATATGAATATTTATTTACAAGATAGTGTTAAAGGGGAATAAAAGTATGTTTTTAGATGATGAAAAAAAAGTATTGAATAATGAGGAGTTACTTGAAGAATTAGAAAGAACAAGGTGGCATAGATATTGGAAACAAATTAAAAAAGACTGGTCAATATATGTGATGCTCATCCCGGTCGCCATATTCTTCTATTTATTCAGATATCGTCCTATCGGTGGAATTATGGTTGCGTTTAAGAATTTTGATGATTATAGTTCTTCCATTGGTGATAGTGATTTTTATGGGCTATATGCATTTAAGTATATTATGTTCGGCCCTCAGGCAAACCGCTTTTGGCAGGCTTTTAGAAATACATTCACAATTAGTGCTTATGGATTATTTTTTGGTTTTCCTGTTCCAATCATTTTAGCACTACTCTTCAGTGAGATAAAAAATGAAAAATATCGTAGTATAACGCAGATCATTTCTTATTTGCCAAGATTAATATCATCCGTAGTTATTACTTCGGTTATTGCCTTAATGCTTTCAAGCGGGAATATCGCACAAGCCCCCGGTATATTAAATGATCTGTTTGTTAATTTGAAACTGATAAAGCCAGGAACGCCAATGCTTTCCGAACCGGAGTATTTTAGATCTATTTATATTATTTCCAACATTTGGGAAGGTGCCGGATATGGATCAATAGTCTATTTTGCGGCTATAATGGCGATAAATCCAACCAATTATGAAGCTGCACGAATTGACGGTGCAAGTAAGCTTGCCCAAATCAGGTACATTACACTTCCCGGTATGGCACCAACGCTTACAATCATGTTAATTCTAAGAGTTGGTGAAATGATCAATGTCGGATATGAAAAAGTAATTCTTTTGACAATGGATAGGGGAAATGAAGTTCTAACCACAGCTGAGGTGATTTCCACCTATGTATTAAGCTTGGGAGGTTTAATGACTGGTTCCTCTCAAGTTAATTTAGCTGCTGCCGCGGATGTGTTCAACTCATTTATCGCGATGTTTTTGGTACTGGGTGCTAATTATATCAGCAGGCGTGTCTCAGACACTTCGTTATTTTAGGTGATAGTATGAATAGACTGGATAGAAGTGAATTAATATTTAAAATATTGGCATATTTATTGGTAACTTTGTTTGTTCTGTCAACATTGTATCCTTTTATCTATAGCATTTCCATGGCTATAAGCGGTAAAGCAGCGATAGAATCAGGTAAAGTAGTTTTATGGCCCGTTGACGTTCAGTTTGATGCGGTTAAAACGTTAATTATTGGTAATCGTTCAAAGAGCTTTTGGATATCCTATACGAATACTTTGTTTTATACCTTTTATGGTACGGGATTCAGCATGTTGCTATCGATTTTTGCCGCATATGCCTTATCTAGAAAGAATTTAGTATTTAAAAGACAAATCGGCTTTTTGATTGTTTTTACCATGTGGTTTAGTGCCGGGTTAATTCCGAACTATTTAAATTATCGTCAATTACTGGTTAATAACCGTTGGGGTATAATTTACGGATTTGGAGTTCAGGCATTTAACATCCTATTATTAAGAAATTATTTTAACGGTATCTCTAAGGAAATAGAGGAAGCAGCCATCATAGACGGCGCCAATGAATTTCAGGTTTTAACCCAGATATATTTACCGATGAGTAAAAGTGCACTGATGACAATCACGTTATTTTACGCTTTAAACAGATGGAACGGATACTTCTGGAACATGAGGTTGGTTCAAGGTACCGAACATCCGCTACAGGTAGTTTTACGCGGAATTACGGATGGTGCCCAGAATACCGATATTATCACCAATTATCCATACTCGGAGTATTCCGTCGCTTACGCTGCGATAATATTGTCTATAATCCCAATCATCATTATTTACCCATATATTCAGAAATATTTTGCCAGAGGGGTAAATGTTGGTGGGGTTAAAGAATAGAAAAATAAAGAAATCGGAAGGAGAAAATTATGAGAAAATTTCTACTATTTTCGGTTGGGCTAATCTTTGCTTTAGGCTTAGTAGCTTGTACTAAAAAGACTGATGACTCAGCCATAAATGTAGCTATTAATTATACCTCAGGAGGAACATTAATGAGTATTACTTATCAAAGTGATACCCCTTATGAAGCTCTTGACGGTAAAACTTATACGAAAGGAGATTTATTACCTGCATGGGATGCTATAGCTAAGATACTAGATGTTAAATTAGTTGACAAGGCTACATCATCCGATGAAAATACTAATGCTCAGTTTACCCGTTTACAAACTGAAAAGTTTAAAGGGGTGGACTTAGTTAACGGTACAGGTGCTTTAATTGGACCTGAAGGTGTAAGAGGTAACTTTGTTGATATTGGTAAATATCTTGATAAAATGCCACATTTAAGCGCATTCCTTGAAGCCAATCCATCAGTAAAAGTATCTATGACCGCTGCTGACGGCGGAATATACTTTACTCCTTACTTTGACGGATTCGGTGAAATGGAACAAATGTTTATGGCACGTATCGACTGGATCGAAGACATTTTAGATGTCGAAAATCCTACATTTGATACGGATGCAGGAGCTATCGTTCCAACTAACTATACCAGAAGACAGGTTAAAACTCCGATTAATGTTAATATTACGGTAGCCAATACTAACGGCACCACCAGAACAGTCAATAAAAATTATACAGAAAATATTCTTGATGTTCTAGCCGCAATCGAAAATCCTACTGGTGAAAAATTAGGAAATGCCTTTAGAACACATATGCAAAATACATATGGTGATCAAGGCTATGCGAAATTATCCCATGTATTTACCGGAACAGACGCAGCTTATGACACAGACGAATTAATCGCCTTAATGTATGTGGTAAAAGCTAATCCTAAATATTTAACACGTCAACACACTAATGGTGCTAAAAACGCTGTTGAGGTAATGTTCCCACGTGAAAGTACCGGTAACCGTATCCGAAACTTAATCAGAAGTTTGGAAATATTTGGAATGCGTGGAGTATTCTCACGTCATGAATTCTTATACTTTGATGAAGATGGAAAGATTCAAGACATTCGTTATGAAGACAGATTTATCGATGCAATTAATGATTTATCTGACTTATATGATGATAAATTAATCGTTCAAAATCCTGAAGAAGGAAAAACAAACTGGCGTGCAAAATTGTTGAACGAATCAATAGGATTTATTACCTATGACTATAATGCAACTTCAACTGCACAAAACTTAATTGATACAGGTCGTTCAATTGATGAAGATTTAAAATTCCAGGCAATCTTACCTCCAGTTGTTGATTGGTTTGGTAACGGACAATATTTCCATTTCACTGAGGCAACTCGTTCAGTTAAGAATGAAGCTTGGGGAATTCCTGCTCATGTAGAAAAAAATAAAACAAAATTAAATAAGATATTACAATTAGTTGATGGATTATACGATTATGAAACTGAAGATTCAATCGGTACTATCCATTTATACGGTCCTAAAGGATGGACTGACGGTACAATACAATATGGTAATGACACTGTATATAAATTAAGTGCTAAAGCTATAGAAGAAATGCAAGAATTAGCCGGTGGAAACCATATTAACTATTTACGTCAATATGTTGGTGCAACAATGCCTATCGGACATATCCGCAGTATGGGTCTTGAATATCAAACATTAACTGAAGAAGGAAAAATTGGTATTGAAAGAATTAATACAGCTGTAAAAGCCGGCGTATTAAAGCTAGCGGGTCTAGTGGACTCTGAAAATCCTTGGTATCGTTTATCTCCAACATTCTTCCCAATTCCAAAAGAAGATCAAGATTTAATTGATTCTACTTGCGCTCAATTTAGGGGATTGTATAACGATAACGCTTTAATTACATTAGTTAAGCACGGATTCTCCGGTAACAATGGAAGTACGACTAAAGAAGCTTACAGAGCAATGTTTACCGTAAATAACGTCAATGTATATGATGAAGTGTATATCAAGGCTTATCGTGAAGCCTATCAAACTCTTAATAAATAATTAATTACAATTATAAGGAAGACATAATTTTCTTATGTCTTCCTTATAAATAACATAATGAGGTTAAAAATATGAGAATATTTCAAAAAATAGTTTTTATAAGTGGATTAATTGTTGCTGGTGTTTATTTTATTTATACATTAAGCTTTTCTACTGGTTGGGCTCGGGGGGAGTCTTTTGGTGTATTTTTTATTGAGGCACAGGTTGTAAATAAACTATTATATAAGCTGGCATTGTGGACCCTTGTTTTTGCCGCACTCAATATCATTTTTCATGCTCACACTAATAGAAATTATTATCTGACAAATTATCTATTAATATTATTGTTTACAGCTAGTTTAATTGTTAGTGGAGCCGTAACAGTAATGAAAGTTCCGCCATTGAAAACTAGTTATCTCTCAATAGATAAAAAAACCTTAGAATTTATTACCGCATTGAACTATTCAAAAGTAAGTACGATGATTTTTGACATCGGTATCTATCTTTCCGTCCTAATGTTTATACAGTCTTTGTTAGTTGTTTTGATTACGATATATAAGATTATTACGCAAATTAAACGTGCTAAGATAAAAAAAATGAAAAGATTGGAGATTGCATATGAATATTCCGAACATTAAAATTGATAAAATGCGCTATCAAACCAATTCATTATCCTATGTGTTGGTAATGCTTTCAGTGGTTTTTAGCCTTATTGCACTCTTCACCCTTATTACATATGACTCTTATGGAAAAGGGAAGAATCCCTTAAGAGTTGTACCTGATTATCGAATTGGATTAGAGATTGCCTTAGCAATTACCTTATTGTTAGTGACATTTCTTGCCGCAGAAAAAGTTAAATATTATGACCGCTTCTGGTCAAATTATGGTCTTTTTATCTTAGCAGGTATTAATTTTTTCCGAATTTTTAATATACCTCTCTATGCTGATAAAAAAGGTTGGATTCCTAATCAGGTGATGATAAATTCGATAATAGAATTTATCATATCGGTTGTATTGATGCTGTTGGCAGGTATTATTGCGATGAGAAAAGTAAATCTGCTCAAAAATTATATGAAAGAGATTGATGATAATGGGACAAGTGTTGCTAAATAAGATAAATAAAATATATCCAAACGGAGTTCAGGCCGTATATGATTTTAACTTGGAAATAAATGACGGTGAGTTTATTGTTCTTGTCGGTCCAAGCGGATGCGGTAAATCAACTACCTTAAGAATGATTGCCGGATTAGAAGAAATTTCTTCCGGTGATCTGATAATCGATGATGTAAGATCAAACGACGTTGCACCGAAGAATCGTAATATCGCCATGGTCTTCCAAAATTATGCGTTATATTCACATATGACGGTATATCACAATATGGCTTTCAGTCTCGTTCTTCGCAAAGTTAAATCCGATATCATTCATGAGAGGGTAATGTGGGCCGCTGAGATACTGGGATTAATGCCATACTTAAACAGAAAACCGGCTCAGCTTTCAGGAGGACAAAGACAAAGAGTAGCTTTAGGAAGAGCTATTGTCCGTGACCCGAGAATCTTTTTACTTGATGAACCGTTAAGTAATCTAGATGCCAAGTTAAGGGGAACGATGAGAAAAGAGTTAAAGACGTTACACCATCGGTTGAAAAAGACGATGATTTATGTGACACATGATCAGATCGAAGCTTTGACTTTGGCGGATAGGATAGTCATTATGAATGAGGGTTACATAATGCAGGTGGGAACTCCTTATGATATTTACCATAATCCAAGAAACTTGTTCGTCGCAAAATTTATCGGTACACCACCGATGAATACCTTTACGGCAGTTCTCTCAAAAGATGGTCAATTGTTAATCGATCAAATTCATATTGATATTAGGAACCATAAGTGTTATTCTATATTAGTAGAGAAGGGTTATTTAGGTAAAGAAGTAATAGTGGGAGTAAGACCTGAACACATACTGACAAATAATATTGAAGCCGGTAAAGCGCTGATATCAGAAATAGACATTTTTGAGTTATACGGATCCGATGCCCTGATTCATTTTAAGATAAATGATATTAAGCTTATCGCCAAAACAAATGATGTCAGCAATAGACATCCTAAGGATAAATTTGCCTATTTCTTTGATCTTAATCGTATTTATTTTTTTGACAAGGAAACGGAGATGAGAATAGATGAATGAAGATAACTATGTAAAACTGTCGTGGAGCAAAAGGTGGTATTCATATAATAAACAAAAAATCCCGATGATTTTCATCCTTATCGGAACATTCTTTTTTACCGCTTTTCTTGATTTTGAAATACAGAACACAACGATTAAATTGGAATCACATATAGCGGCAATAAGGAAGTTTTTAGATACTCCCTATAATAATCTTTCCGCATTTTATATGTTTTCAATTTATTTAATCGCCATTGTTCAATTATTTAATGCATCGAGTTTTGCGAAAAAAAGATCGCCCATGGTACTGTATTTACTAACATTTCTCACAATAGTGCAGGTAGCTCTTGTCGGTTTATATACATCAATCTTTTTTTTGGAACAAGCCAGACGGTCAAATTATGTCATTGACAGTGTCGCCACATTTTCATTTACCGTATTTATAATCGGAGCCATCTTCTTTATTATCGGAACCGTCTTTGCTTGGTTCTATGTGAATTGGAAATATGTCAAAGAAGTCGACTAATAATGAGTTGAATCCTTATGATATTGACCGGCTTGCCAAAATCAGCCCTAAAGTTAAAATAAGTGTTCTAAAATTTTGGATTGTGGGTGCTTCCTTTTATTTTGGGGTATACGGACTACCACTAAGATTTGGTTTTTTGGATCGAATGGTCGTCTTATGGTTAATACTTGTTTTAATGTTTGAATATGTCGGTTTTACGATTATTTATTGGATGCATAATGAAGATGTAAATACGAAAAAGTATTTACCACATGAGGTTAATCGTAAATCCATCCTGTGCATATTAGCCACAGGTTTATATGTGCTTATTATAATGATTTTAGTTCACTTTTTTATTGATACCTGGGTTAAAATCGGACTCCCGACTTTTGGAAAGATATCAAGTGAATCCGGTATTGATCCCATAACCTACGGTCTGGTATTTTTATTCTTTGATTATTTATGGATAAAGGCTAGGTATATCATAAAAAAGTTAAAAAATAAGGGACTTCAGAAATAAAGTCCCTTTAAATATTTTTTTAAAAATTCTGAACCTTTTCTCGTTATTTACCGACTATAATAGTGAAGGCATACTTTTAGGGGTGATTTTATTGTGTAAGGAATCCGAGCTCATCAATAAAGCGCTAAGAGGTAATGAAAAAGCATTTGAACAGCTTATGAATCATTATTTGGAGAATCTATACAGTTATATCAGTTTTAAAATTAATAATACGGAGGATGTAAAAGATATTATTCAGGAAGTTATGCTTTCTGTTTACAACAATCTATATCAATATAATCAAAAATCTTCATTTAAAACCTGGTTATTTTCCATTGTAAGAAGAAAAATAGCTGATTTTTACCGGGAAAAGTATGCTAAAGAAAACCTAAACGTACCAATTGAAGGAAATGAAAATATTATAGAAAATGAGTCATTATCGAAAATGGAGCAACTGTCGATTATGGATGTTATAAACGGTTTACCCGATGATGATAAAGAATTAATAAATCTTTTCTTCATCCAACAGTTTTCATACAAGGAAATATCCTTATTATCAGGGTTTCCCATCGGTACGGTTAAAAGTAAAATCCACTATATTAAAGAAAAACTAAAACCTATGTTAAATGAATGGAGGTAGTAAGATGAATGCCGAATGTGAAATGATAACGGATTTAATAATGTCATATTTGAATCATGAATTAAATGATAAGGACAGATTAGCCTTTTTGCGTCATTTAGCATCATGTCAAAGCTGTCGTGAAGAACTCGCATTAATTTTGAAGTTACAGAAAAAAATAAAGCAAACGGTTATTGAAGTCCCGAAGGATATAAAAATTCATGCTTATGACAAGATCAAAGCACAAAAGTCCTTAAGCTTTGATAATATGGGATCGGAGATTACATCACTTTTTGTAAAAACAATTCCTACCCCCAAAACATCCCTAAAGGTTTTAGCCTATGTATTCGGAAGTGTTAAAAAACCATTTAAATTATCATTAAATCATTAAGGAGGAAAAAATATGAATAATGATATCCCTGTTAAAGAAATCGGTGAATTATTGGAAGAGGTGTCCACAAAGGTTCCTAGATTAATTTCATCGCTCATATCCACGCTTTATTCGGCAGAAGCCGGAAAACAAATGGGCCAGGCGGTCGGCAATTTGTATAAAGAGTTGGTTGAATCGGGTATACCTCATGAAGATGCTTTACAGATGGCTAAGGATTATATTCAGACTTTAAAAGGTATCACGGAAATAATAAATAAAAACGGAGATTAATTTATGAATTATCTGATATTGTTTTATCATATCATATTATTCTTTGTTAAAATGTTGATTTTCTTAATTCTCCTCCCGTTTTATTTATTATGGATATTTATTAAACGGTTAAGATATCGTTATTTTTTCGGAAAGGAATTAAAAAAATGCGGGCTTGACCATAAAGCAATAAGTGAGTTAAAAAAATCAACGATTAAAATCCGCGATTATTTTAAATTATTGAGAAAAAGTGAAAAGGTTCTGTCTTAAATCAGATAGACCTTTTCTTATATTATTTAAGCATTTTTTTATACCATTTTGCAGTATCGTGGTATGTAAGTAATACATGTAATTAAGTATAATGATAATAGGCAAAGGAGGTAAATTATGAAAAAAAGAGTTTTGACATTACTGCTTTTATTATTATTGACAGTCGGATTAGTCGGCTGTAAAAAAGGAACGAAAACGACAAAAGAGAGTACGACGACAACCACTGAGGATATTACACCTACGGAAACTGTCACAAAGACGAAGGTTGTTGTCTATGACGGTCCAAGCATTTTAGAAAGCAGTAGTGATATAGGAATAAAGGTTGAGGATAAGGATTTATTTGTGTATGAAACACTGGTAAATCATGGCCGCTTATTTACTTTTACCTCACCACAGACAAAAAATCCCGTTGCGATTTTTGATTTTGAAGGTAGAGTTCAAGTTACGATAACGGTAAATAACGAAACAATTAACAGTGCCGTAGTAAGACCATTAAAATATGATGTAGAACCGGTCATAAACGGTAATACGATCAGCTTCACACTAGAATATCCTGCTAATTATGTGATTGAATATAATGGCAACACGGAAAAAGCAGTCCATTTATTTGCTAATCCTTTGGAAAAAGAGACTCCGGATCCGTTAAACATTCCGGACAATATGATATACATCGGACCGGGAGTTTATAAAGCCGATGCCATACCGGTGGAAAGTAATCAAACTGTTTATATATCCGGAGGTGCCGTTGTTTATGGACAGATAAGAGCCGAGGGTGTTGAAAATGTGACAATCAGAGGAAGAGGAATAATAGACGGCTCAATTTATCCGCGCCAGCAGGCATCGGAATATACCATACCGATTGAGTTTAGAAGGTCAAAAAATATCACGATTGAGGGAATTACTTTTCTCAATCCGGCAGGATGGACGATAACCTCATATTTTAATGATGATTTTAAGATTGAAAACATTAAAATTATCACGGCAAGACCTAATGGTGACGGAATATCCATTCAATCCAGCAAAAATGTTTTAGTTAAGAATAGTTTTGTTCGTACCTGGGATGATTCTTTGGTGGTCAAAAATTATGACCGTGGTACCAGTGATAACATTCGTTTTGAAAATATGGTATTATGGACTGATTTGGCGCAAAGTATGGAAATCGGATATGAAACTTACGGTGAGACAATAAATAATGTTGTTTTCCGCGATATTACCGTTTTACATAATTTTCATAAACCGGTTATGAGTATTCACAACAGTGATGATGCTAAAATAACGAATGTCGTATATCAGAACATAACCGTTGAGGATGCCCGGATGGTTGGCGATGACCCTAGAAGCAATCAGGATGATTTTCTGATCGATTTCAATATTCAGTATAATCAATCATGGACTAAGTCAGGCGGTGTAAGGGGTAGTATCGATGATGTTACAATCGATAATGTCCTGGTACTTGACGGTAAGGATGATAATGTGTCAAGAATATCGGGTTATGACAAAAATCATAAGGTTACTAATGTTACCATCAACAATCTAACTTATAAAGGTATTTTGGTCGATGATGCCAAAGACATTAATTTAACCACAAACGATCATACTTCGGATATTAGTATTAATTCCACAAAAGAAAGCACCGGCGCCAGATTACTTGTTCCATATATCCTTGAAATACCGAATAATTCTTCACCGGAAATAACGGTAGTAAATAATGTTACGCAAAGTGGATTAATCGTACCGGAATTTTCTCGAAAAGAATTACCACAGGTGTATATGGGAAATCAAGTGACGGGTAATTTCACCGCAAGTGCAACTCATGGTAACAGTACCCTCGTGTGGGATGATGGTACCGGCAGTTTTGAAGACGGAGATAATGTAGCAAGCAATGTTTTGGATGATGACACAGCTACGACCTGGGTGGGAAAATCCTGGACAAATGAGCCGGGGGAATACGCCACATTACGAATTATATTTGACAGCAGTAAAAAGATTGGAACAATCAGGGTTTACGGAGATGCGAGCTCACAATTTTATACATTGCAGAATATTGCGGTGTATGGTGTTAAGTCCACAAGCTCCACCGGTTTTTATACAAAAGTACTGAATGCGAAGGATTATGAATTTTCACCTTCAAGTGGTTTTTATGCCGATATCAAAATAAAACCTGATGAATTTTCCGAAATTCAATTACGCTTTTATAATAAGGGCGGATTTGCCTATCCCGATAAAGCTTTTGCCTCGGAAATTGAGTTTTATCCGGCGAGCTTAACCTTTAGTCAGGCGGCAACCGGAAGTGCTCATGAGGATGTATATGTGATAAGCAATATAACCGACGGTAATCCTCTGACTTATTATGAATCGGAAAAAGGCGTATGGCCGGCTCAGGTGGTAATTGATTTATCCGATACCTATGATATTAAGTATATCAGTATATATTTACCGCCACTTATGCAATGGACTAAGAGAACGCAAACATTTACGATTTATGCTTCTAGTGACGGCAATTCTTATCAGGAAATTGTACCGGAAAATGTTTATACCTTTGATCCTAAAACCGGAAATGTTGTGGAAATAGAATTAGAAAACTCACATCGGACAAGATACATTAAATTTGTATTTACCGCTAATTCTTCTTTAGGAGGAGAAGGCGCTCAAATATCGGAAATAAGTATATTTGAATAAAATAAGGAGGAAGATGTATGAGAAAAAACGGATTTTTATTTATATTAGCTTTGCTTTTCGTTTTAGCAGTTAATCTCTTTACCATAAAAGCAGCTGATATACAAAAAGCCCCAGTATGGGATGGGGAGACTTACTTAGGGAGAAATTATGATGCTGATTTTGACAAGATGTTTGATAACTTTGAAAGAGCCACATTAATTGCCGATGCGAATACCGCCGGTATGTGCTTGGCTGAAGTAGACGGGTCGGATGTCGATTTAACAAGCCGTACCAGTTATTTACGCGCCAATTACTCAAATACCTTGGGAACAACCTTGGACGCTCCTATATATAAGGTTGGTTCAATTGGCAATTCTAACGGATCCTATGCTAATCTGGTTCTGGAAATGAAAAAGGGATCCGATACCGCATCAATCAATGATTTGATTCTCGCATTCCGTTATGATGATAATCATGAAGATATCTATGTTCCTTTTACGGAATTACTCGACCCTATGGGAGAAGTCATGCCTGAATTAACTGACAGTTATCAGCTCTATATCATTCATGTGCTTAATACCTTGGATGGTAAACAGTATGATCCGATTGAAGGAAAATCCGATTCGGCAATCGAAGCCGGAGGAGTGGTAGTCGGACTTCATTTATTGGCCGATAAGGAAGGTACCGGTGTGGGAACAGTTGATATCCAAAGTGTTTACTGGACCAATAAAGATGATACTTTAGGTTATAGTGCATCGGAAAATGATTATTTGCTTGATGATTTCAATCGGACAGTTTTATCCGAAGCTAATGACAAAGTCTGGTGGCGCGGTGGCGGACCTGGTTCGGAAATAATCGGCAAGTGGCTTGCTTTTGATTATACAAGTAAGAAAGCAGTCTTCAGAGAAGCCGGATATGATCCTTCAAATGCGACAGGAGCTTTTGAGAATGTTGTTTTCCGTATCAAAGGTACGGTCGGTGGAGAGGATATTTTAATCAGTCCGTTCTATGTCGTAGATGGTAGCGATGTGTATGGTGACCCTGTTGCCCTATCAACATTAAAGGGACCCGATGATAAAGTTGTTCCGGGTATCACAACAGGTTTCCAAAATATCGTTGTTAACTTTGAAAAAAGCGGTTGGGAAAAAAATGTTAACGGATTTAAATTAGAATCAAAAGACGGTGAAACCGGTCTTGTTTACATTGATGATATATTCTTTACCAATATGGAATATGACGCATCACAAACTTTGACCGAATATCCATTAATTGATCCGACTAATTTGCTTGTTTTTGATGACTTCAGCCGTCAGGAACTTATTGCTTACGATAATTATGATGCTTCGGTTGCTAATCCAAAAACAGCCGAATTAGGCTTTAAATTCATTTTAAGTTATCATGGTTTGGATAGATTATCCCTTGCCGAAGGTTCATTGGTATTTGATTGCTCGACAAATGAAGATTATATTAACTATAAACCGGCAAAAACTGAGTATAATGACGGTTCCTATGATTATGTCGTCTTCAAAATGAAGGGTACGGATGGAGCTAGTCTTGAAGGATTCCATTTTGCCACCCTAAAGGCTGATGATTCCGCAAGTAATGTCGTATGGGGTAATGGCGGACTAAAGAGCGGTACGGGCTTACCAATTCCGGATTTTGACACCGAAAATTATCCATACACAACTGAGGACGGTTATATTTATGTGATCGTGGATTTGGCTGCTAGCGGCTTGACTGATGAAGTCGCAGGATTTGATATGTATTACAGCGGATCGGGTAAACTGTTCATCGATGCCATCTTCTTTGCTAATAGCGGTGTTCCTACTCTCGATATGGATAATAGGGTAATGTTTGATGATTTTAATCGTACGGAATTTTCATCCGATAATTATTGGTATTATTTAAATGAAAATGCTTCGATAGTGGATAATGCCGCCGTATTGGATTCATTAAATCAGAAACATTCCTATATCAAATTTGCCAGTCCGACTAATAATGCGGATAATCCAAAGGAATATCTTGTATTAAAGATGAAGGGTGACGAAGGAACCACACTTGAAAGCTTTAGAATGCAAATCATTAATGCCGACGGTGACAGTCCTGAGAAATTCTATAATCAAGACCAATTAGTCAGCTTCCCAGGAGTTTCCATTCCAGAGGTAAGCACAAATTATCAGTATTTTATCATTGATTTGGAAGCTAGCGGATTACCGGCAAATGCCCAAGGAATAATCGTTACTTTCGGTGATTGGGCAGCGGGTAAACTTTACATTGATGAAATCTTCTTTGCCGACAGATTACCGCAGGTAGACGAATTAGAAGAAGCTTTGGCTGAAGTAGACGACAAACCTGATAACGGTGGAGAAACAACGACGACAACAACCGAAGCTACTACAACAACTACTACAGAACAAACAACTACAACTACTGAAGATACTACTTCAGATGATAAGAAAGATGATAAAGGATTAAGCGAAGGAATAATTGCGGCAATCATCGGAGGCGGAGTTATCCTAGTAGGAGGAGTAACATACTTCTTCATTAGTAGAAGACGTTTGAATAGATAATAAAAAAATTGAGCTGTCATTTGACGGCTCAATTTTTAACTAAGTAGTATTTACTAATCCTTTCCTTTAATAGTATAATTAAAATATTGGGATATTTGGAGAAATGTGGTGAAAGTATGTTTAAAATGATTGTCGTTGACGATGAATATTTGGTTAGAATGGGTATTAGAAATACGATAGAATGGGAGAAATACGGAATAGAAATTATCGGTGAAGCTACAAACGGGAAAGCGGGTTTACAAATGGCATTGGAATTAAAACCGGATATTATTATCACCGATATTAAAATGCCGATAATGGATGGACTGGAACTGGTAAAACACATTAACGAAAGTAAGCTCGATTGTGTGATTATTATTTTGAGCGGCTATAAAGATTTTGAATACGCCAAAGACACATTGGAAAATGGCGCATATTCATACTTGTTAAAGCCAATCGATAATGATGAACTGATAAGTAAAATAACTAACGCGCTTCAATTCTTAGAAGAAAAAAGAGCGCAAAATCTGTACATTTCCAATATTAACGAGGATTTACCCACGATAAGACAAACAATTCTCCAAAATTTAATTATTGGTAATTTCCATGATTATCAAAAATTAGAAAAAAAATTACAGCTCTATGATTTAAATATTCCTAAAGAAGGTACCTTTATTTATGGGAAGGTTGATTCCAAAAATGATGATAAAGCCTTGGAATATTTTTATGAACTCTTTTGTGGATTATTGAAAGCTACTGATTATGACCATATCGGTTCGCTAATGCAGAAGTATTTTGTGTTAATAAGCAGTGCGTTAAGTGAAGAGTGTGAAAGCATCTGCCAAGCGGCAATAAAGCAGTATGAAAAAACGCAGAGGACAATAGTATCCTTGGGGATTGCCACATATAAAAATTATGATTCCATAGAGTACGCCTATAATGAAGCGCATCTTGCCGCGGAAGAAAAGCTGTTTCCGTTGATTAACACGGTCAATAATGTAAGTCATTCATCACATAAACTAAATCCGCAGATTACCCGGGCCATGCAGTATATTGCCCAGAATTATTCGCGTAATATTACCGTAAAAATGGTTGCTGAGAGTCTCTTTGTCAGTGAATCATATTTAATGCATCTCTTTAAGGATAATTTGAATAAGACATTTAACGAATGTCTGACGGACTATCGGATTATGGTGGCTAAAGATTTATTGCTAAGCGGTAAATTAAAGGTATATGAAATTGCTGAATTAGTTGGCTATAACGACAGTAAATATTTCAGTCAGATTTTCCGGAAAAAGGTCGGTATGTCACCAAGTCAGTTTTTAGAAAATGAAGTGATGCGATGAAAGTCAGAAATAGTTTAAAAAAGAGAATCACATTGACACTTATTATCATGTTGATAATGAATGCTTTGTTGATGATTATCGTTGTTCGGACAATATCAAAAATATCCATCGAAAATTATATATATAATGATATTTATTCCAGGCAGAATGAGATGTATGACGGTTTGTCACAGGTATTAGATGAAGTTAATTTATTATATTCCCGTATGGTCTTAAATGAGAATTTCGCAAAAGTTTTGGAAGACGAAGACTTATCATATGAGGAAAAAAAAGCGATGTATCAGGCAATGCTTGATAATGTGGGAACTAATCGTGAGTTGTTTTTTGACGTGACGATTTTTTATAATGATAATCTTTTACGAATGAATGAAACCGTTGGTTTACCATCGTTATCCTTTATCGAATGGTTGACCAAATCAGACCATTTAATCGATCAGGGCGGGATAATCAAGGGACTTGATGAAAAAAAATATCTCGTTATTGGAAAAAGAATGATCAATTTCCCGACGGGAGATATTAAGGGGAGTATTATTTTTTACCTTAATGAGGAAGTTTTGGTCGATATATTGGGTAACATTTCCGGTGATATGGGATATTCCTTCGTGTATAATGATGAAGCACAGATTATCACCCATACCGACACAAACTTTATCGGTGCCACGATATTTGATGCGGATATATATCGTATGGACAAATTGCCGAATTATGAAATAAGGGAAATAAACGGACAGAAATCGATAGTCATCATAAATAAGGATGCCGATTTTAACAGCCAGTATAATCTTAACTGGAAAATCGTCAGCGTCATCTCCTACAACACATTATTTAAAGACATCATTCAATTAAATAAATACTATATCCTGCTAGGTTTGATAATGACTTTTTTGGCGACAATGGTCGCATTTAAAATCGCAAGAGAAATCACTTATCCGATCCAAAACATAATTAAAGGACTAAGGAAATTTGCGGTAAACGGTAAGAAAGAACCATTTAAGCGAAGTACGTCGGATGAGTTGTGGGAATTGGAAAAGACCTATGATGATATGGTGGTACGAATAACAGAGCTGATTGAGACCAATAAAAAAGAAATGGAAAAACAGCGCGAGCTGGAATTATTGTCATTACAGATGCAGATAAATCCCCATTTTCTCTATAACACGCTTGATGCGATTGCCTGGATGGCAAAGATAAAAAAGCAAAAGGATATTGAAAAATTAGTATTGGCACTGGCCAAGTTTTTTCGTATTAGCCTGCATAAAGGTGATAAGTTTATTAAGGTGAAATCGGAAATCGAACTAATCGAGAATTTTATTCAGATAGAGCTAATTCGTTTTCCGGAAAAGTTTACGATTAATTATGATATTAGTCCCGATGTGGAAAATGAGGAAACCTTAAAGCTGATTTTACAGCCAATAGTTGAAAACGCGATAAAACACGGTATTTCCCAGTTGGAGCATACCGGTCATATTGAGATAAAAGCTTATAAGGATGATTTATATATTTATTTTGAAGTAATTGACGACGGTTTGGGATTTGAACCACCGACGGACTTATTTAAAGAAAATGATACCGCCAATAAGACACAGGGCGGATATGGTTTAAAAAATGTCGATGAACGAATTAAATTAGAATACGGGAATGATTGCGGTATTACGGTTCATTCAAAACCAAATGGCGGAACTAAGGTCATTATTAAGATTAAAAGAAAAAAATGAGTAACAATTTACTCATTGGCGATGTTGGTATCGTTCACTTTCCGACGTAATTGATTTAATGCCGAAATGATGTTATCAGCCAACATTTTAGCGATAAGGTATGCTATGAAGTTTAAAATAAATGACGTGACAATAATGGAGGAACCTAATATAATCAATTTTTTGTATAAAGGGCTCATCGGCACAATTGTTTTTATGCTGGTATTATCGACAAACGGCTGGGAGATAAGCAAGTACTTAAAATCTTTGGATAAATGCTTATCGTTATCATTTATTTCATCAAGGTAGGAAACCAATGAACGTGTGTTAAGTTCCGATTTTAAGTAATCACCGTCCTGACTGATGATATATGTCGTAGCCTTAAAGTCTTTGTAATTTTCATATTTAAAAAAGTTATTATAAATATAACTTGGATTTATATCAACAAACAAATACCCCAAGATCTTTTTATCGGTATCGTATAGCTTGACAATATAGCTAATCATCCCATATTCATGATTATACTTTACATTATTATAGATATCGGCTATCGTATTGGTTCTAATCGATAATAAAAGTGTTTCATCCGAATTTAAAAAATCGGCTATCAGCTGATTTTGTTTCAATTCATTTAAAGTCGGATAGGATGTGACGCTGTTGGTATGATATGTTAAATCAGTATTTGTATATAAAGTAACGCCCAAAATCCCGTATGAAGTATTTTTTAGAGTGTTTAAGATGGGATTGATTCCGGGATCATATGTATTATTTGTGATTGAATCGATGATTTCTTTATTTGAAGCAATCTGGATGGTTGAATTTTTAGCCGCTTCTATCGTAAAAAGACTGTTTTTGATATTTTGATTGATATTTTTACTGGCGGAGTAGATATAATTATCATAAAGACTGCGACTGAGAAAATAAAAGGAGATAACACTCATGATTGTGGTAAACAGAATAGAGGGTATTAAAATATGTCGTATTATTTTTCTATGTAGTCTAGAAAACATATGATCACCTTATTATTCTTTCTTTCTTTAATTATAACCGGGCGAAATGATGTTTTCAAGAACACGGGAGAATTGGAGCAGAATAACAAACCTTTTTGCAGATTTCTGGCGTTTTATTTAAAATGTGAATTTAGTATAATGAGGGTGTAAGAGGAGGTTGCAATATGAAAAAGTATTTATCACTTATTGTCATTTTATTTATATTTTTAATGGCAACAGGGTGTAAAAAGGATAAAAAAATAAGGATTACAATCGGTATGTGGCCGGAGCCGTATTTAACCGAAGATGTGGAAATGTTTAACGAATGGAAACGGCTATTTGAAGAGGATTATCCGGAATATAAAATTGTCGGACAGCCATATACATATTCAGTCGATACCTTTTTTCCGATGGCACAAAGCGGAACTACGCCAACGGTCTTCCAGACTTGGTTTACCGAACCGGAAAAACTGATAAAAAACGGTTTTGTGAAAGATATTACGGATCAATTGAAGGATTTGGGCTGGTACGATAAAATGGATCCGGAAATGCGCAAAACCTTGACAAGTAATGGTAAAGTTTATGGTGTTCCTAGGGATGGTTATGGTTTGGGCTTGTTCATTAATTTGAGTATTTTTGAAGAGGTCGGTTTGGTTGATGATTGGAACGGTGACGGAATCCTAGATATCGTAGACAGTGAAGGAAATCCACGTTATCCGACAACATTTGACGAATTAAGAGAAACAGCCGCCTACATAACCAGAATGGAAAAGGAAAACTTTGATAAGGATGTGGCCGGTTTAGTTATCCTTTCGGCCAATAATAACGGGGGATGGCAATTTTCCAATATAGCATGGAACTTCGGTGCGACACTGCAAAAACAAAACACTGATGGCACATGGACTGCCAATTTAAACAGTGACGAAGCTGTTGCCGCCCTAGAATGGATCAAACAGTTAAAATGGGAGGACGATGCTTTACCGAAAAATGCCTCATTGACCTATTCCGATTGGTATAATTATGTGGCGACGGGCAGAGCAGCCATGAGTTTTGCCGGAAGTGATGCCATCGCAATGCCGATAACCAATTTTGATATGGATAAGAAGAATGTCGCCTTTGTTCCGATGCCAAAAGGACCTGACAATCATCAGTATTCCCTCTTTGGCGGGACTCCGTATATGTTTTCGTCTAAAGCAACCGACGAACAAATCAGAGGAGCCCTATTGTTCTTGGAATATATGGGACGTTCTCCTGAGATGAGTGAAGTGTCAAAGCAAAGTATGCGTGTTGGTATGGAAACAGCCGTAAAAAAAGGCATGCCGATTTTACCGACCGTCAAACCATGGACTAATGACGATTATCTAGATTATACCGAATTGTTGGAACAACAGTATGTAAACGTCAATATGGCTAATTTCAATGATTTTTACAATACATTTTATACGATAAGAAAATCAGAAGAACCTTTTTATACACAGGAGATGTATGAAATATTGGATGCCTGCATCCAACAGGTTTTAACCAGTGAAACGGCTAATCCGTCCGCTTTGTTGACAAGCGCAAATGCCCAGTTTCAGACGCAATATTTAAGTAAATTGAAATAATTTTGAAGGGAGATATGAAAATGAAAAGAATACTTAACAAGAATTTAGGCGGTTGGCTGATTATGCTGCCAAGTATCGTCCTATTTCTATTCTTTGTCTGGTTACCGCTGTTTGAAAATATCTCCCTTTCCTTTTATTCAACCATAGGTTATACAAAAGAAAAGTTTGTCGGTTTGGCAAAATACAAAGAGGTCTTAAATGATACCGTATTTGTCAAGGCGTTTATTAATACGATTAAATATACCGTTTGGTCGATAATTATCGGCTTTTTCATTCCGATAATTCTTTCTTTTTTATTAAATGAAATTATTCATTTTAAGGGTTTTTTCCGGATTATGATTTATTTTCCGAATATCGTACCCGGTTTGGCGGTAGTTATCATGTGGAAATTCCTTTTTGATCCCGATCCGAACGGAGCATTAAACGCGATATTAAAAGTAATTCATATACCGCCACAACCATGGCTGAACAGTCAGTTTTTCGTGATACCGTTAATAATATTAACCATGACATGGAAGGGTGCAGGAGCAACCACACTCATTTATCTCGCATCTTTACAGGGAATAGATGATACCTATTATGAAGCCGCAAGACTCGAGGGTGCTAATTTATGGCAAAGAATTCGTTATATTACCGTACCGCATTTATTGCCGACAATCAGAATGCTTTTCATACTGCAAATTATTTCGGTCTTTCAGGTATTCTATGAACCGCTAGTCATGACCGACGGCGGACCAAATAATTCATCGGTATCGCTATTGCAACTGATTTATGATTATGCCTTTACATCGGGTGATACCGCAAAAGCAGCAGCCTTGGGCGTTATCGTCGCATTAATGTTATTTATCCTGACGTTTATCTATTTAAAATTCACAAAAGTAAAGGAATAGTGGACAATATGGAATATTTAAAAAATAAAACTAGTGGCTTAATTATTTTTTCCGACTATAAGAAAACGGTATATAAAGTTATTTATGGCTTGATGATCTTAATTATTTTATTTGTGATTATCATTACCGTTTTTCCACCGCTTTGGTTACTGCTTTCAGGTTTCAAATCGGCGCAGGAGTTATACGCCGTACCATTTAGTTTGTTTCCGAAGAAATTTTCCTTTGCGAAAATTAAAGACTTATGGTTGTCCTTAGGATTCGGAAAGTATTTTCTTAATTCTTTATGGTTAATTCTCGGCGGTTTAATCTGTTCCATCCTTTTTAACGGATTATTGGCCTATGCCGTGGAAATCATTAAACCCGTGGGTTATAAGGCGGTCTACGGATTGGTGATGATAAGCCTGATGATTCCGGTCGTCTTAAATATGGGACCGCTTTTTAACAATATTGTCGAATTGGGCTTGTATGGCTCCTATCTTCCGCTTTGGCTGGTATACGGGGCTAATCCTTTTTATTTTATTCTCTTTAAGACTTATTTTGGCAGCCTGCCTAAAACATTGTTTGAAGCGGCTCAACTTGACGGCTGTAATAAAATGCAAATTTTTACGAAACTGATTATCCCTTTATCCAAACCGATAATCATGGTGGTAAGTATCTTCACGATTAACGCGGCATGGTCCGATTTTTTATTACCTTATCTGGTTCTGCTTAACAAGGCGGAAAAACAGACGGTGATGGTTAAAATCTACTTACTGCAAAAAAACATGGGAACGGCGATGAATTTTACGCCGGATAAATTACTGTTAACGATTGCTTTATCAATCATCCCGCCGGTAATATTGTTCATCCTCTTCCAGAAACAAATTACCTCTTCTGTTGCTACAACAGGTTTAAAGGAGTGAGATTATGGCCAAGAAAGCATATGAATATTATAAGGTAACGCCATGGGAGATTATTGAGGAAGGCTTTAATCCTGAGCGAAACAAGGTCAGTGAATCAATCTTTTCGCTTGGTAATGAATATATGGGCGTAAGGGGATTCATGGAGGAAGGCATCAGCTGTGATAGTCTTTTAGGAAGTTATTTTAACGGGATATATGAGTTTGGTTTGACGGAAAATGAGTCACATTATAAAGGCATTATCAAGAAAACTCATTTTATGGTTAATTCCGTAAACTGGTTATATACCAAAATAAAGATTGATGGTGTTGAATTAGATATAAATAACCAAAATATCAGTAATTTTCATCGGGTTTTAAATTTTAAAACAGGTGAATTGACCCGTAGTTTTATTTTGACTACGGGAAATGCTAAACAGGTAAAATTTACGTTCAAACGCTTTATCAATATGCGTCCTTTTCATTACGGATATCAAAGCATATCAATAGAAGCGCTCAATCAAGCCGTGGATATTGAAATGGAAATGGGTTTGGATTATTCGATAGTTCATTGGGGTAAATTTAATTTCTGGGATATTGAGAGATATGAATCCGATTCAAACTCCATAAGCGCCATCGGTAAAACGAATACGACCAATCTGACTGTTTATACCGGTTATAGACTTTTATCCGATATTGATTTAACCACCGAAGTTTTTCGAAACGGCAAAATAATCGGTCATAAATTTAAGTTTACCTTGGATAGAGCCGTTAAAATTGAAAAATTGGTCACTAATTTGGTGTGTAAGAAAAATGAATATTCAATTGATGAGCTATGGCAAAAGGGAATAAATCTGCTAAATGATGAACCCGACTATGATGCTTCGTTAAAAGATAATACCGCTTATTGGCGCAAAGTTTGGGAGGACTATGACATCGAAATTACCGGCGATGAAAAGAATCAGCAGGGAATTCGCTTTTGTCTTTTCCAACTCCAGCAAACATATAACGGTGTTGATCCGAGCAATAATATCGGTGCCAAAGGATTAACCGGTGAAGCATACAGCGGTCATGCCTTTTGGGATACGGAAACCTATTGTTTACCGTTTTTTATTTTCAACAATCCATCGGCGGCAAAAAACCTCTTATTGTTTCGCTATAACACATTGGATAATGCAAGGAAGAGAGCTAAACAACTTGATTGCGAGGGTGCCTGTTTTCCGATTGCCACATTAAACGGTGATGAAGCGTGTGCTCTATGGCAGCATGCATCTTTACAGTTTCAACCGTCCACTGCTGTTGCTTACGGTATTTGGCATTATGTGAAAAACACCATGGATAAGGATTTTTTATATCATTACGGTTTGGAAATGTTAATTGAAATAAGCCGATTTTTATTAAGCCGTGGTGATTGGAACTCTAGTCATACCCGATTCGGTTTTTATGGGGTAATGGGTCCCGATGAGTTTCAGATGATGGTAAATCATAACTGTTATACGAATTTTATGGCGAAAAAAACCTTGGAGTATACCGTGGCATCTTTTTATGAACTCGCAACAGCAAATCCAAAATTATTTGCCGAGCTTAATGAAAAATTACAGATTAACGGTGATGAAATAGATAAAATGGTAAAATGTGCTAACGCGATGTATATTCCGTACGATGAGAAGTCAATGATTTATGAACAGCACCAGGGATATTTTGATTTACCGCATATTGATGTTGATTCGATACCCGTTAACGAATTCCCGTTATACTCACACTGGAGCTATGACAGAATTTACCGAAACGATATGATTAAGCAGCCGGATGTCTTAATGTTTATGTTTTTATATAATCAATCATTCAGTAAGAGTGAAAAGCTAGCCAACTATGAATTTTATGAACCAAGATGCATACACGAATCATCGCTTTCCCCGTCCATTCATTCGGTCTTTGCCTCCGAACTCGGTAAAGTGGATGAAGCCGTAAAATTCTTTGATTTTGCGACTAGAATGGATATTGACGATTATAATCGCAATACCTGTGAAGGACTTCATACCACAAGCATTGCGGCTGCCTGGATTAATATTGTCTATGGATTCGGCGGTTTTAGAAGTGATGGGGAAAAACTGATTTTAAATCCGATAATTCCGCCGATGTGGGAAAAGTATTCGTTTAAGTTACATTACCTAGGAAATACTATCAAAGTAGAAGTAAATCAGGAATGTGTCCGGATTATATGTGACGGACCGGGAACTGATTTAATCGTTTATGGAAATAATTATAGTCTGAAAGATAAAGTTTTGGTGATAAATCATGTGGATAATCGATGAAACTGACTTCAATAAGGATAATATCATAAATAACGGCAATAAATTCTTAATCGGTAATGGTTTCATCGGATATCGTGGTACTTTGGAGGAGTTTGGCAAAAAGGAATTGGTGGCCGTAAATCTTCCGGGAGTATATGATAAATATCAGGATAAATGGAAAGAATCGGTCAATGCTCCGAATCCTTTCTTTACCCAAGTTATATATAATGATAAAATATTAAATCCGCTGATTAATAAACCTGTTAATCATTATCAATCACTTGATATAAGCTGTGGAGTTTTTAGTCGCATTACAGCTTTTAAGATTGATGATGCGACAATTACCCTAAAATCAGAACGATTTGTAAGTTTAAAAAACATTCATCTTCTATCGATGAAATATGAAGTGATATCCGATATGGATATCACCATTACTCTGGAAACCGGAATTGATTTAAATATTTGGGATATTAACGGCCCACATCTTAAAGAATTTCAGATTATCAATAATAAAGACTGTATCACTGCTTATACAAGCACCTTAGAAAAACAGATACCGATAGTCGTAAGTGAAGCGACTGTTTTTAGTGAAGATCTTCCGGAAAATTTTATTGGTAATATCAGAAAAATAAATGTCCGATTAAAAAAGGATCAAAGCTTTTACTTTTATAAATATGCCTATATCAACCATCATGAGGAAGATTTAATTAATAAGGCTGAAAAATTCTTAAGTGAGATTGTCCCGTTGGGATATGATCATTTATTTAATGAAAACAAGAATGAATGGCAAAAAAGATGGGATATATCCGATGTGATAATAAAAGGTGATGATTATGCCCAACTAGCGCTTCGTTACAGTATCTATCATCTGCTTATTTTATCACAGCGACATACCGATAAAGTTTCGATTCCGGCTCGCGGTATCTCGGGTCAAACATATAAAGGGGCGGTATTTTGGGATACGGAGATGTTTATGCTGCCGTTTTATTTAAATACCGATCTTATTACCGCAAAAAATCTGATAAAATACCGGATCAATACCTTGGAAGGTGCGCGAATTAAGGCTAAGGAATACGGTTATCGCGGTGCTTTTTATGCATGGGAATCCCAGGAAAACGGGATGGATGCCTGCACTCACTTTAATGTGACCGATGTTTTAACTCACCGTCCGATGAGGACATACTTCCGTGACAAACAAATTCATATCAGCGCCGATATTACTTATGCGATATATCAAACCTATTTAAGAACAAAGGATATCTCACTAATAATTAATGGCGGTGCCGAAGTAATCTTAGAATGTGCGCGGTTCTATCTTTCATACGGTTACCTGAAGCTTGATAATAATCGGTTTGTCCTACCCGATGTGACGGGTCCCGACGAATATCATGAACGGGTAAATAACAACGCCTTTACAAACAGAATGGTAAAAGAGACATTTAAAATAGCCCTGTTAATCTTGTCTTTACTTAAAGATAAATATCCCGATTATTATGAGAATCTGTTAAAGTCTTTGAATTATGCCGAAGACTATGAAAAGATTAAGTATGCTTATGAACACATTTATTTACAAGAACCTAATGAGGATAAGGTGATTGAACAATTTGACGGATATTTTCGCTTAGAGGATGTATCCATCGATATTTTGAAAAAGAGACTGCTCCATCCTAATGAATATTGGGGCGGAGAAAACGGAGTCGCATCACATACACAGGTGATTAAACAGGCCGATGTGGTCACAATGCTTTATTTGTTTAAAGATGATTATAATGAGGAAATCAGAAAAGCAAATTGGCATTACTATGAGCAAAGAACCGAGCATGGTTCAAGCTTAAGTGCCTGCATGTATGCGCTTGTCGCCTGTTTGAACAACAACCCTGACTGGGCTTATCCTTTCTTTATGAAGAGTGCGACGATTGATATGCACGGGGGATCAAAACAGTATGCCGGGGATATTTATATCGGCGGAACACATCCGGCAAGTAGCGGCGGGGCATATATGACGGCTATTTATGGATTTGCCGGAATATCTATTTATGAAGATAAAATAATTGTTAAGCCAAACCTGCCAAAAAATTGGCAAGGAATGACTTTTAAGATCATACATGATGATCATATTATGCAAATAGAGATAAATGACGGAAATGTATATATGAGGAGATGTAATAATGATTAAGGCGGTAATATTCGATTTGGACGGTGTAATCGTATCCACGGATGAATATCATTATCAGGCATGGAAAAAAATAAGCGACAAGGAAAATATCTATTTTGATGAAGTGATAAATAACCGTTTGCGCGGTGTATCAAGAATGCAGTCATTGGAGATCATTTTAGAAAGGGCAAATAAAAAATATACCGAAGCGGAAAAAGAAGCTTTGGCAAGTGAAAAAAATGCTTATTATATTAAGCTGCTTGAAAACATATCACCTAAGGATTTATTGCCCTATGTGACCGAAACACTTCATAGGTTAAAACAAGAAGGATATAAGATCGCTGTCGGCTCATCAAGTAAAAATACGATGTTAATCTTAAAACAAATCGGATTAAACGAGGCGTTTGACCAGATTGTTACAGGAAAAGATATTACAAACAGCAAACCGCATCCTGAAGTATTTTTGTTGGCAGCAGAGAGATTGAATGTAAAACCTAAGGAATGTGCTGTGATTGAAGATGCCGTTGCCGGAATTGAAGCGGCAAAAAATGCCGGAATGCTCGCAATAGGTATCGGGGATGCGACGAAAAGCAATTTATGTGATGCAAGAATCAAAGATTTAAGGGAAATATTTACAATAATACATGATTAACAATCATGTATTTTTTTATATGCAAAATATGTTATAATTTATCTAATGAAAATAAAAATTGAGGTAAGATTTATGCGAAAAAGGTTCTTATTTATTGGTCTATTTTTATACACAATGATTTTTACCATTTTCATCAACCGTCATGCAAATGCACAGTTAAGTAAAAATCGGATTTTCGGACAATTAAGTGGTAACATGCGTCTTTCATATATCAATAGCGAGGATGAGTATCTTTTTGTCCCGACCTTTGAAGGATTAAGGTTGATTAATCCCGATAACTTTATTGTCGAGAAAGAAATAAATCTTAAGAATATAACGGATTTTGCCGTAATATCAAATATCGAAGATAGTAGTAAACCGAATAATGATCTCATTTTATTTATTGATGAGGGCATGTTACCTAGTCTTATGGTCTACAGTTTGGATAGTATGGAAAAAATCTGGTCATTTACATCGTACGTCAGCGGTTATAGTGAGGATAACATTAAAACAGAACGAAAGATTACTGTACTAGATTATGATACCGATTCTACTTCCATTATCCTGGTTTCAGGATATAGCCTTTATCATTTGGATATAAAAACCGGTAAGATAAACTGGAAGTATACTTATTCGGATAATATCTGGAGTTCAGCTTTTATTGGAGATATAAATAATGATTCCGTAAATGACATCGCTATAAGTGTTCAACCGTCAAAGATCTTGGGACTTGACGGTAATAGCGGAAGCATTCTGTGGAGTAGCGATGTTGCCAAACCCTATAAGGTAAAAAATAATAATAAAACTTTGGGTAGCATAATGACAAATATCTGGGATATCCAATATTTTAACAACAAGATTATCGCTTCCGGTGAAGACGGAGCTATATATAAAATTAATCCAAGCGACGGAAAAATAACTGACAGCCGGAAAGTAATGGCGGATCTTCCTCAGGCACTGGTATATCAACATTATATGGAAGGTAATAAAGTAAGGGAATACAGCGGAATGGGTCTGTATAAAAATCTGAATGTCCGTAATATCGGGGAAGATCTTTTGGTGACAGTTTTTGAAGCAAACAGGTATAATGATTATAAAGGATATAATCCGTCCGTATATTTGGTGGATGGAGAAACCTTTAATATCATCTGGCAACCGGAAAAAAATCTCGATCAGTTGCTAAGTGTTTATTATGATGAGGATATTATCTTATTAAACGACGGTAAGAGCATCAAGTATGTGACAATCGGTGATAATTATGACCTCACGGACATAACCTTCACTGAATTGTTTTCAGTTTATGACTTACTAAGTCCGGTATTATACGGGGATAGTGTCTTTATTTATACGGAGGGTATTTATAAAATAAACATCACCGATAAACTTAATCCGGGAATTGACAGTAAAATAACCATCTTTAACGGATATGATACCGAGATGGAAAATAATAGAGTGTATAAGCTTTATTACAACTATCATAACAGCAATAAAGACATCAAGGATTATTACGCATTGGAGATTTCAAATGAAAGCATGGATTTGGGAGAGAATTATTTTAATCATTATTTAATAGCGGATGATAAATTATTCTTTATTGATAATGAAAAGAAATTAAACTCCATCGAATATAATGACGGACTCGAAATAAATAGTTATCAAATAGCCGATGAGCTTATGGAACCAAGATTAATGACAAAATGTCCCGATATCAATAATGACGGTTATGACGATATCTTAATCAATTACATGGACCAATTTCAGATCATTAATTCACAAAACCCGGGTGAAATTCTTTATCAACAATTTTTTTACAGGATAACTGAGGATAAATTTTATCAATTAGTTTTGCCTGTTTTTAACAAGGAAAAAATGCAGATGTATTTACTTAGTGACAATAATCTCACGATCGTTTCTTTGGATGATGAATTTCAGATAACCATTGAAGAAGAGGTTCCTTTTGGTAATTATCAGTTCTGGTATCATCCGTCAAACATCGGTTATGATAAGGATTTCGATCATGACGGGTATAATGATTTTGTCCTTAGGATAAGTGAAGACACGAATAATAGGGCATTAATCCTGTACACCGGTGAAGCGATTACCGGCAACATTAAAGTTAATTGGGACTATGGCCTATATCCCACCTATGAGGATTTCAACGGTGACGGTAAATATGAAATAATCATGACAACAAGCGGCAATGATGAAAAGGGAACATGGCATATCGCCTCGGAAATCGTTAATCCTTTTGTGAATATTAATCAGAATGGTGCCTTATTTTCCAGACGTTTTTATGAAGGCAATGAGTTAACTTATAACTCACAATTAAAACCGCTAGCCATTATTGATGATGTCACCGGGGACGGGATAAAAGATGTAATGGTGCTCGTTGACAGATGGAAAGAGACCTATCTGCAGATCTATAATTATGCGGAAAAGACCATACATGATATTATTCCCGTTAAGATTAGCTATATTAATGAAAGTGATATGAAGGATGCTAACATTGGTTCTCCCGGAGCGTTACTAGATACGTTTGTTCACGACGGTCATCAGTATTTACTTCTTACGGTTATTGAAGAGGATTATGTGACGACAAAGATCATGACTATGGATATCCAAACGGTAAAAAACATTAAGGGTAGAATCTATGATTATGAATTAAATGATGATACATTTATTTATACCATGGATGAGGAGATAATTAATGATTTCCAATTTACACAGGAAAATATCACGATTAATTTAGCTTTGGATAAAACATATCATAAAAATGATTTGACGTTAAAATGGGAGTCTTTCGACGGTTCTCTGTATAACTTATACTTGAATGGCAAACTGGTGGAAATTACTTCAAAAAATGAGGCCGATTTATTACTCAGAGAAGGTAAAAATATTATCGGAATCGGGGTAATAAACGAAGAAGGAGTAGAGCATATTTCCTATTATACGATTAATTGTAAATTGGCTAATCAGCAATATCTTTATCTTATCATAACAATATTGCTCCTAATTATTGTCTTTTTACTTCCTTTGAAAAAGAATAAATATGTGAGAAGAGGTTAGTAAAATGGGAAACTATATTATCGAAACAAATAACCTAATGAAAAAATTCGGTAAATTTACTGCTGTCAAAAATTTAAATTTAAAGATAACCCGTAATAAAATCCACGGATTCATCGGACCGAACGGTGCCGGTAAAACAACCACGATTAGGATGCTGACGGGAGCCATACATCCAAGCGGCGGCGAAGGAAAAATCGATAAGTATCCGATTGGTTCGAGAAACGGTCGATCATTAATCGGTTATGCCCCTGCCGAATCATTATTCTATCAAAACATGACGACAATTGATTATTTGATTTACATGGGACAATTGAAGGGTTTGTCAAAAAAGTCAAGCATTGATAAGGCATTTCAGCTGATCGATTATTTTGGTTTAGGCGACAGCACATATAGGAACCCTTACTATTTTTCCTCGGGTATGAAGAAAAAGGTCATGGTTGCTCAAGCCTTAATCAATGATCCCCAAATTTTAATCTTGGACGAGCCGACGGCTAATTTGGACCCCACGGCTAGAATCAGCATTATTGAGATCTTGAAACAATTGATACGGGAAAGAAACTTAAGTATCTTTATTAGTTCCCACATCTTGTCCGAATTGGAATCCTTAGTCGATGAGGTTACGTTAATCAGAAGCGGCGAGATCGTTTTAAGCGGCAGTTTGGATGAAATTAAATATCTCTTTAATGAAGGGCAGTATGTGATTAAGACAACGGATAATGAAGCATTGAAAAGGGCGCTTGATATGCACTGTAATAGTTATGTCACCTATGCTGAAGATAGCGAGGAAGGTGTTATCATCATTAAAGTGGATAAAGAAAACAGGTATCGATTAGAAGGTGTGATTCCGGCATTATTAGCCTATTATGAGTTAAGCTTATTAAAATTTGTCGAAAAAGAAATTACCTTGGATGATATCTATAAGAAAACCTATAATACTAAGGAAATCAGAGGTTAATTATATGGTGATTATTGTTAATACATTCAGAAATTTATTAAAATGGAAAAACACGTTGTTATATCTTATTGTTATTTCAATTCTTCCGGTAATTATCGGTTTTGTGTTAAAATATGAAGTCTATGATGATAATCTCTCGTTTACACAGCAATTTGATACGACAATGGGAATATATCATATCGTGGTCTTTATGTGGATACTGGGAATACCTTTTCTTATTAACGGAGGGGCAAAAGGGATCGCTTTAATGGCCAATGAGTTATCCGACGGAACATTAGGGTTATTGGTATCCACCAGATTACCCCGGCAATTAATCATATTGTATAAGTGGCTTGCTCTTTATCTTGTTTTGTTAATTTTAGGCACAGTAAGTATTTTTGTAAATTATTCCATAATAACCTTTATCTCGGGTATGGATGATAATATCCAAATTGTGCTGATAAATTCCATCCCTTATCTTCTGAAATATGTCTGCTTTGTCAGCTTGATAGTATCGGCTGTTTCGATCCTTCTTTCACTGCTTATTAAATCAAAGATCAGTGCGGTGATTACCATTACGGTCTTCATCATATTCTTGTTTTTGTTGTTTCCGCTGTTAAAAAATATTGTATTACCTTATTATGAAAAATATTATCTTTATTATCTTGATTTTAACTATCAGTTCAGTTTAATTTACTATCATTTTATCGATAATAATGTCGTCACGGTAAATCAGGCGAATATTATGGGAATGTTTATGGGGATATTTGACTTAAGTAAATCAGTTGATAATGATTTAACAATGATGATTGGGCAAAAAATATTAAACGGCGAAAGTGTTTATGATTTTTTTAATCTAAAATATCTTATTATGTCTTGGCTGATATTTTCTCTATCGGCAATTGCCGTTTCCATGGGTTTGCTTACAAAACGCGATATTACTTAAAATTGAGGGTGATAAAATGAAAGCAGTTGTACTTGACGGTTATACATTAAATCCGGGAGATTTATCCTGGGGTGAGCTTGAAAAGATTACCGACCTGACTGTCTATGACAGGACTTCGGAGGAAGAAGTGCTCGATAGAATAGGGGATGCGGAAATCGTTATTACCAATAAAACGAAAATCACAAAAGAGATTATCGAGAATTCCCCGAGCATCAAATATATCGGTGTCTTGGCTACAGGATATAATGTGGTTGATGTTAAAGCGGCTAAAAATCATCATATTCCCGTCACAAATGTGCCCGCATATTCCACTAATGCGGTGGCTCAGCTCACCTTTGCCCTGCTACTTGAAATCTGTCATCATGTCGGCAGTCACAGTGAAGCCGTAAAAAAGGGTCAGTGGTCAAACAGTAAAGATTTTTGTTTTTGGAATTATCCGTTAATGGAGCTTGACGGTAAAACACTCGGTGTCATAGGTTATGGCAGCATCGGTAGAAAAGTGGCCGAGATTGCCCTTAGTTTTGGGATGAATGTTGTTGCTTACAGCCGTACTATGAGAACGGATGTCAGTGAAAAATTACGGTTTGTCAGTCTTGACGAGCTGTTAGAAACCTCGGAGGTCATTACCCTTCATGTGCCGCTCTCAAACGAAACGGAAAAGCTGATAAATAAGGAAACGATTGCGAGGATGAAAAACGGTGTCATATTATTAAATACGGCAAGGGGCGGATTGATTAATGAAGAGGATCTGTTTGAAGCTTTGGAAACCGAAAAAATTTACGCCGCGGGAGTTGATGTGGCGGGAATTGAACCGATTAATGCCGACAGTCCGTTACTAAAAGCTAAAAACATCTTCATCACACCCCATATCGGCTGGGCACCGCTTGAAGCAAGAAAAAGATGTATGGAAATTGCGGTAAGTAACGTCAAGGCTTTTCTAAACAACCGGTTACAAAATGTGGTTAACAAATAAATAAAAACAACTAGTAGTGTTAATTGACTACTAGTTGTTTTATATATTCTTATATATTATCCAAAGCCTGTTTTAAGTCATCAATAATATCTTCCACATCTTCTAAACCGACGGAGATTCTGATCAGTTCATCGGGAATACCGGCTTTAATTCTCTCCTCTTTGGTGTATGGTGAATGAGTCATGCTTGCCGGGTGTTGGATTAAGGTTTCGATATCGCCTAAGGAAACAGCCAATTTACATAGTTTCGTGGAATTAATCAGTTTTTTGCCTTCCTCCAAACCGCCTTTTAATTCAAAAGACATCACGCCACCGGGGAGTTTCATTTGTCTTTTGGCGAGTTCATATTGCGGATGTGATTTGAGTCCCGGATAATATACTTTTTTAACCAGTGGATGGCTTTCTAAAAACTCAGCCACTTTTTGGGCATTTGCGCAATGTCTTTCCATTCGGAGTGCCAATGTTTTGATTCCTCTGATAACTAAATATGAATCAAACGGACTCATGACACTGCCGGTCATATCCTTTAATCCAAAGTAACGAATATCATTTAATAATTCCTTTTTTGCGCAAATAAATCCGCATATCACATCTCCGTGTCCATTAAGGTATTTAGTGCCTGAATGTACGACGATATCGGCACCCAAATCCATCGGTCTTGTGATATAAGGTGTTGCGAATGTATTATCGACAATTAAGTATATATCATTATTCTTGGCAATCTCAGCCATAGCTTTTATGTCAACCAGTTTCAGTGACGGATTGGTCGGTGATTCACAATATATTGCTTTGGTGTTAGGTTTAATCGCCTTTTTGACATTTTCCGGAATACTTGCATCAACGAGCGTTACTTCAATTCCCAATCTTGTTAAACCGTGGGTGAAATAAGCAAAGGTACATCCGTATAAGTTATTGTCACTGACAATATGGTCACCTTGTTTTAAGATGGTCCATAACGCCGTAGTGATAGCTCCCATTCCTGATGATGTCGCGATACATCCGTCAGCATTTTCCAGTGCGGCTACTTTTTCTTCAAGTACTCTTGTCGTCGGATTTCCCAATCTCGTATAAATATATCCTTCTTCTTCTAATTTAAATCTTCTGCCACCTTGATCGGCATTGTCAAAGATAAAAGTTGACGATTGATAGATGGGTGTGGCAAGGCTTCCGTGTTTATTGTCATCATGTCCCGAGTGAATTGCTTTGGTAGAAAAACCTCTGTTCTTCAAATGTATCCCTCCTCTAATAGTATATTAACATTTTATGATAGCGTTTTCAATAATTCTAACTTTAAAATTTTATTTTAATTTTCCAAAGTGGAAAAAGTTATGTTATAATAAACATATTGTAGATTAGTTAAGTGAGGGAAAATATGGAAAAGGTAAATTTAAAACAACTTTTAAGACAAAGAAAAGAATATAAAAAGGACTGGGAATTATATTTTGTGTTTGATGCTGTTAGTTCACTTGAGGTAGCATCCGTAACCAGATATTATGAGGAATTATCATTAAGGAATTACTTGGAAAGGATTACGAATAATCTGAGTTTTCCCTTTTTTGATATCATCAAGAGAATCTATTTATTCCGGTCCGATTATGCAAAACTATTTAGGGAAAGTTTTCCTGAAACCTCAGATAATCCTTATTTGAATGAAATATTAACCGCCTTAAAAAATAAAGCCAATGATTTATCAATTGATGAGCATAAAATCAATAAAGAACTGGAAAATCTCAATATTAATTTAGCCGATTTGGGAATAGTAATTTATAAGGAATTGCGCTTTCCTAATCAGAATGAGGAAGTTAACGAAGATATCATCTGGAAGGCGATAAAAGAAGATAATGTGCAAATGGTCAGGGCTTTTTACACCAATGGTGAGTTAAACATCGAAGCGAGGAATTATTTTTATGAAACATTACTCCATCTGGTAGCCCATGAAAATGCCCATAAAATAATGGAGTTTTTAATTGAATTAGGACTTGATATCAATGCCGTCAGTGATGAGGGAAAAACACCTCTTCATGTCAGCGCATATCAAAATACGTTTGATACCGCAGAGTTATTGATTGAATATGGTGCTTTGGTTAACGAGGTGGATATTTATGGTAATACGCCTTTACATGTCGCCTGTTTTAATCAAAATCTTGATTTAATCAAACTGCTTGTTGAAAATCATGCTAATCTTTATGTTAAAAACAAGGATAATGATACGCCTTTAGCCGTTGCAATCCGTCATGATAATATTGAAATCATTACTTATTTAATTAATCAGGATAAAAATCTAATTAAAGGTAAAAACGCTCAGGCGATTTATTTTTGGATAGCTTCAGCCAATTCCGTCAAAGCTTATCATTTCTTTTTAGAATACCTAAAACCGAATGTGACCGATGAACATGGCTTTACACCTCTGCATATATCCACATACAACGGTTATCTGGAAATAACGGAATGTTTACTAAAGGAAGGTCTAAATGTTAACGCAAAAAGTGATCAGGATATAACACCATTACATCATGCCGTATTATCCAATTCCTTTGAACTCACCAAGTTATTAATTGATTATAAAGCTGACGTCAATGTGACAAACAAGGATAACGTGACTCCGTTACATTTGGCGGTTGAAAATGAAAATTTGGAAATCATCAAGTTGTTAGTCGAAAACAGGGCAAGTATCAATATTAAGACGAAACAGTTTTTAACTCCATTTTACTATTCGATTTTTACCGGTAATGAGAAAATAATCAGTTATCTGATATCACAGGGGGCGGATATCAATCTGGGTGCCGATGATAATCTAGCGACTCCCCTTCATGAAACAACTTATATAGGTCAGTATGATGTCGCCAGAATTTTGCTTATCAACGGTGCCAATATTAACGCCCGATCGAGAAACGGGATTACGCCGCTGCATAATGCGGTAATCTATAATAAAATTGATATGGTTAAGCTCTTAATTGAACATGGTGCCGATATCGAATTAAGCACCGACACCAATGTGACACCTCTGCAAACTGCCGCTCGAAGCGGTTTTGTGGAAATTACCAAGTTATTGATTGAAAAAGGTGCCAAAATTGAAACATCAACATATAAAGGTATTACGCCATTAATGAGTGCCGTAAGCAATAATCAGATTGAAACCGCAAAAATTTTAATTGCTCATGGCGCTAGAATAAATGTCAGGAATGAATTAAAATATTATCCGATTCACTACGCCGTGAAATTAGGAAATGTCGAAATGGTTAAACTGCTTATCGCAAATGAAGCCTTTGTCAATGTTAAAGCGGAAAAGGGGTTGACTCCCCTGCATTTTGCGGTAAAAGCAAATAATCTGGAAATTATTGAAATCCTTTTACAGGCAAAGGCTAATATCAATCAGTTATCCTCATTCGATAATCTTTTCATGACACCTGTCATGGAGGCTATATTAAGGGGAAGAAAAGCTGTATTACGTTTATTTAAAAAGGAGAAATCCTATCATTTTTTCACCAGTTTGTTTATAGCGTTATTATTAATATTTTCACCCGTTATTATTTATTTTGTGCTTAGGATTGTAATATCGCTCTTACGGTGAGGGGAACATATGAGAAAAATAATGATCTTATCGGATACACATATGTCTAGGTATGGTGAAGAATTGCCAGGTATTGTCATAGATTATCTAAAGAGTGTCGATATGATAATTCATGCGGGAGATTTTCAAACCCATGAGGTTTATGAAATGCTCAAAAAATATAAAGGTATTATTGCGGTAAGTGGTAATAATGATGATCATCGGTTAAAAACAATATTACCGAGAAGAGCGGTTTTTATGATTGAAAAGGTGAAAATCGGTTTATTTCACGGACATGGTTTAATAAGCAAGGTTTCCAATTCTTTGAACCGGGCGATCCAGGAGTTTAATGATGATATGGTGGATATTGTGATATTTGGTCATTCCCATAGTCCTTTACATAAAAAAATAAATAATACGACTTATTTTAATCCCGGTTCACCGACAAATAAAAGATGGGAACCTCAGTATTCCTTTGGCATTTTAACCGTTGATAACGAACAATATTTCCTGGAACATATATATTATGATACTAAATAAATCACGGATTACCGTGATTTTTTTAATATTAATAAAAACAATACCTTGACAGATTAGGTATATAAAGAATATAATATATACATAAACAGATTAGGTATAAAGGAGGATATTATGGAAACTAAAATACGGCAATATGTCAATTACCAGTTCCGCTTTGATAACCGCAGTGATATCGAGGAGCTTAAAGAAGAGATTATCGGTAATTTAACCGATCGTTATCATGAATATCTGAATAACGGTAAAAGTCCCGAGGATGCTTATATAGAAGCGATTAAATCATTGGGTGATTTTTCGGATAAAAGGTATAATGAAATTCCTGATGAATACAGCTTTAAGCCTTCCGTACCGGATATTTTGCTTTTAAGCGGTGCAATTTTAAGTGTCTTCGGATTATTATTCACATTCTTCAGCAATGTAATAGGGGCGATTGTGACCGCCATAAGTATTATTTTGTTCAGCGGGGCAGCATATTATTTATATTCATATTCACAGTATGTAAGAAAACAATTTATGGATATTGAAAAGCATAATTTGTTGCTGACTAAGATTTTTAAATACATGAAAACCTGTTTTGCCTTTTGGGCACTCAGTTTATCATTTATCTTGGCTTCATTAATCATAAGTAAAATTACCAATTATGCAATACTATTTAATCTGAAGTCAATCACCTTCAAATCTTTTAAAGGGTATATTCTAGCATATATAATCTTTTTCACGGTTGCTTTTTTGATATTTTTACTTATTTTTATGAATATTTATAACCGGTTAATGTATCGTTATTATATATTGACGGGGAGTAAACATTTAAAAGGAAAAATCAGAGAGAGTTATGAATATTTATATGACAACGGAATTGATAAACCAAATAATAATATTTTTATAGAAAAATATTTAATGCCAATAATTGGATTGATTATTATCATTCTGCAGCAATTTATTACCACAATTACACTACGAACTGAGAGTTATAATTCAAATTTTATAACGATTTACAAATATGAGGAACTTTTATACTTAGAGAGTTTGGTAAATATATTATTCAGTAGTTTTTGGTTTGTAGCTTCATTACCAATAATATTACTCTTGATAGCGATAATATTTATTATTCTTACTTTAGTTAATAAGATTAAAAGACAAGCTATATTAATATTGTCATATTATATCTGGTTATTGGGCAATCTATTCTTTATTAAGTTTATAGATATTAATGTTTTTTATATACATGATGATTTTGTTTTTAAGACCTATCCTTCATACTCGGTGTCGATGTTCTTTATTTTTACGATATTTGTGATAATCCGGGGAGTAATCATTAAGAAAGATAAAACGAGACTAGAGGAAAGATGACATGGAACTAGTGGGAGATATTTTAAGAGGTCATACCGATACGATTATTTTATCTTTACTGGAAAATGAAGACTCTTATGGATATGCAATCAACAGTACAATTGCCCAAACGACAAATCAACAGTTTGTGCTGACGGAAGCAACTTTATATACCGCGTTTAAAAGACTTGAAAGCGATGGTCTTATAACATCTTATTGGCGGGAAGGCTTGAATCAGACAAAACGGAAGTATTACAGTATTACGTCTAAAGGAAAGGAAATACTGAAAATAAAAAGAGAAATTTGGCTAAATGCTTCTAAAATTCTCAATCAACTGATATGCAAAGAAAAAGGGACCTAGGTCCCTTTTAGTGTTTATTTTTAAGATAATTATCGATGGCTTTTGCCGCTGTTTTTCCCGCTCCCATAGCGAGGATTACCGTGGCCGCACCTGTTACGGCATCTCCGCCGGCATAAACTCCTTCGCGGGTTGTAGCCATGTTTTCATCGACTACCAGACAGCCCCATTTGTTTGTTTCAATTCCCGGTGTTGTTTGTCTGATTAACGGATTTGGTGAGGTACCCAGGGCCATTATGACGGTATCAACTTCAATTATGTGATTCGATCCGTCAATCACAATCGGACGTCTTCTGCCTGATTCATCGGGAGCACCCAATTCCATGTTGACACATTCTATTCCGATAACTTCATTTTTGTCATCACCCAATATTTTTGTCGGATTGCTAAGTAACTTAAAAATAATTCCTTCTTCCATGGCATGATGAATTTCTTCACGTCTTGCTGGCATTTCTTCCATACCGCGGCGATAAATGATATAAACATTTTCCGCTCCTAAGCGCTTAGCACTTCTGGCAGCATCCATGGCGACATTACCGCCGCCGATGACGGCAACATTTTTACTTTGTCTTATCGGTGTGTCATAGTCTTTAATATATGCTTTCATCAAATTAATTCTGGTTAAATATTCATTGGCGGAATATACTCCGATTAAAGATTCTCCCGGAATATTCATAAAACTTGGCGTACCGGCACCCGTACCGATAAAAAAGGCTTCATATCCCTCTTCCTTTAATTCATCGATCGTAAGAACCTTACCGATAACCATATTTGTTTTTATTTCCACACCAAGTTTTTGTAAACATTCAATTTCTTTTTGCACAATTCTTTTTGGTAAACGGAATTCCGGAATACCGTATACCAAAACGCCACCCGGTGTATGAAAGGCTTCAAAAATAGTCACTTCATAACCTAATTTGGCTAAATCACAGCTGCAGGCTAATCCGCTAGGTCCTGAACCGATTATCGCGACCTTATGACCGTTGGGTTGAGTTTTTTTGGGTTCTTCTAGACTGTGCTCCATATGATAATCAGCGACAAATCTTTCCAAACGGCCGATTGCCACGGGTTCCCCCTTGATTCCTCTTACACATTTAGCCTCACATTGAGATTCCTGCGGGCATACGCGTCCGCAGATAGCCGGAAGTAAATTAGATTCGGTAATGCATTTATAGGCCGCATCATATTCCTTGTTTACGATATGTTGAATAAAACCGGGAATATTGACGGATACCGGGCATCCGTTGATACAGGGTTTGTGTTTGCAGTTTAAACAGCGACTCGCTTCCTCTATCGCCATATCTTCCGTATAACCCAGGGTTACTTCTTCAAAATTACTGTTTCTTACATTTGGATCAAGTTCCGGCATACTTACTTTTTTTAATGACATATTAGGCATTGTTACCCCCCCTTAACAATCGGCATTCGTGAGATCTTGCTTCATCTTCCTGTTTTTTATAAAAGCGATTACGCATCATTAACTCATCGAAATCAACCAGATGACCGTCAAAGTCCGGTCCGTCGACACAGGCAAATTTAATTTTTCCGTCAACAGTGACACGGCAACCACCGCACATACCCGTTCCATCGATCATTATCGGATTTAAGCTTACTAAGGTCTTTATATTGTAAGGCTTTGTCACCTGTGATACATATTTCATCATGACAACAGGTCCAATCGCTATGACTAAATCGTATTTGTTTCCCTCATCGATTAACCTTTGTAGGACATTGGTGACTAAGGCCTTTTCTTTATAACTGCCGTCATCGGTGCAGACAAATAAACGACTGGCGTATTTTCTCATTTCTTCCTCTAAAAAGACCAGTTCTTTAGTTCGAAAACCGGTGATAACATCAACGGTGACACCTTTGTTGAACAAAGCTTTTGCTTGCGGATAGGCTATGGCACAACCGACTCCTCCGCCAATAACGGCAGCCTTTTTGACATTATCATCATAATGTGTCGCAACACCTAAAGGGCCGACAAAATCAAGAATACTGTCTCCTACGTTAAGAGTTGCGAGTAATTTTGTGGAATATCCCACCTCTTGAAAAATGATTGTTACCGTTCCTTTTTCTCTGTCGTAGTCGGCAATCGTTAACGGTATCCGCTCTCCTAACTCATCCACGCGAAAAATAATGAATTGTCCTGCTTGTGCCTTTTTAGCGATATCGGGTGCTAAAACTTCAAGTAGGGTCACAAATGGATTTAGCTTTTCTTTTCTTACTATTTTAAACATTACAGTCCCCCTCAAATATAGTACGATATATAAGACAAGTTAATTATATCACAATCAGGAAAACAACTAAATAATTAATCGTTTAAATGTATAAAAATGTAAAATAAAAGCATAAATATAAAAATCATCCGAATAAATTATGATATAATATTCTTAACAAGAATAGGGAGAGGTAAATTTGGTTATTAAGGAAATTATTAGTAAAATGACATTGGAGGAAAAAGCACGTTTATGTTCCGGTAAAAACGTTTGGGAAACCGAAGATATATCCAGACTTGGTATTCCGTCAATAATGATGGCCGACGGACCCCATGGTTTACGAAAGCAATATGATAAATCGGATAATTTGGGAGTAAATTCGAGCATTCCCTCCACTTGTTTTCCTACCGCGGCAACAAGCGCGTGTTCATTTGATCGCAACCTGCTTAAAAAAATGGGGGAAGCCGTAGCAAACGAGTGTATTGAACATGATGTGGATATCATCTTGGGACCGGGGGTAAATATTAAACGATCACCATTATGCGGACGTAATTTTGAATATTTTTCCGAGGACCCTTATCTTACGGGGGAACTGGGAGCGGCATTTGTATCGGGGGCACAAGGTAAAGGTATTGGAGTTTCCGTTAAACATTATTGCGGAAACAACCAGGAGAAATTGCGGAACAAGGTTTCATCAGTCATTGATGAAAGGGCGCTTCGTGAAATATATTTAGCGGGATTTGAGCGGATTGTCAAAGAAAAGCCATATACCCTCATGTGTTCCTATAATCGCTTAAACGGCGAATATGCCAGTGAAAATAAATATTTATTAACCGATATACTCAGGGATGAATGGGGCTTTGACGGTGTAGTCGTTACTGACTGGGGAGCATGTAATGACCGGGTTTTGGGACTGGTTAACGGACAGGATCTGGAAATGCCTTCAAGCTTCGGGATAAATGATCAAAAAATTATCGAAGCCGTAAAAAACGGAAAGCTTGATGAGGGTATCCTGGATAGAACGGTCGAAAGAATACTAAATTTGGTATTTAAGTGTAAAAATAATGATAAATCATATAGTAAACAGGATAATCATCTACTGGCAAAGGAAGTTGCCGATAATTCCATCGTCTTGCTTAAAAACGAAGGTATTTTACCGATAAAAGATGAATCAGTCGGAATCATCGGAAAGATGGCCAAAGTTCCGCGCTATCAGGGAAGTGGCAGCTCCAGGATTAATCCTGTCAGGTTGGAAAATGTTTTTGATTGTTTGACAGCGCAAAATAAAGACTTTATTTACGCTGACGGCTACTTGTTGGAAACTGATAAATGTATTAATTCACTACTTGAAGATGCAATTAGTATTGCGAAAAAAGTTCATATACCGATTGTCTTTATCGGTTTAACCGATAGCTACGAGTCGGAAGGATTTGACAGAACACACATTGACATACCGGAAGCACACAACAGATTGGTAGAAGAAATCGCTAAGGTAAACCCGAATGTCGTCGTCGTATTATCCGGCGGAGCTCCTGTCAGCATGCCTTGGATAGGTAAGGTAAAAGGATTGATAAATTCATATTTAAGCGGAGAAAGCGGGGCAATGTCCATTGTCGATATTTTATATGGAAAAGTTAATCCAAGCGGAAAATTAGCGGAAACTTATCCGGTAAAGCTGCAGGATACTCCTTCTTACAGTCATTTTCCCGGTGGAAATAATGCCGTATACTATGCCGAAAGTATTTATGTCGGGTATAGGTATTATGAAAAGAAAGGTCAAGAGGTCCTATTTCCGTTTGGATACGGTTTAAGCTATACGACATTTGACTATCGGGACATACGGCTGAATAAAACGGGAATCAATGATAACGAAATCTTAGAGGTATCGCTTACCGTCAAAAATACGGGTAGATATCCTGGTGCGGAAGTATGTGAGTTATATGTTAAGGCACTTAATCCCGCCGTGTTTAAACCGGTGAAAGAGCTTAAAGGGTTTGAGAAAGTTTATCTGGAAATCGGTGAAGAAAAGACGGTGAATATTAAGCTTGATCGAAGAGCCTTCAGCTACTACAATGTCCAGGTAAAGGATTGGGTGGTTGAGTCCGGGTTTTATGAAATCATCGTCGGTTCATCTTCGGTTTCGGAAAATCTTACCGCAAAAGTCTTCGTACATTCTCATAAAGAAGTGCCTTTATATTATGACAAAGAGGCATTGGAGAATTACTACAACTTAAAGAAGGATTTTTCCGTTGAAGATTTCAGAATCCTTTATGATAAACCCTTGGAACCGTTAAATGTTAAGGTTAAAAGACCATATGATTATAACTCCACCATAGCGGAATTGAGTCATACCTTAGTCGGAAAATTATTTGTAAGAGCGGTAAAAAAACAAATTAAAAAGACTACTACCGATGTGTTAATGCAAAGGATGATGTTGGCTACCCTTATGGATTTACCCTACAGGACATTAATGAGCTTTAGCGGTGATACCTTTACAAAGGACTTAGCTGACGGATTATTATTGATAATAAACAGACACTACATTAAAGGTTTAAAAAAATTATTGAATAAGAAGAAAATGGAGAGTTAGGATGAGTAAGAAAGTAAGTACTTCCGAAAGGTTATCTTATGGGATGGCCGGTTTGGGACAAAATATCGTTTATGTCCTGTTTTCTACACAGTTATTTTTCTTTTATACGGTTATATTTCCGATTGATAGTATGATTATCGGGATAATCATGTCGATAGCCCGGATTTGGGATGCCGTGAATGACTTTATCATGGGTAATATTGTTGATAATACCAGAACAAAAATAGGGAAAATGCGACCTTTTTTGAAGTTTTCACCTATTCCCATTGCGATTCTGACTGTTTTGGTTTTTTTGGCTCCTGATTTAAATGAGAGCCTGAAACTTATCTACGTAATAGTTACCTATATGTTATGGGATATGGCCTATACCGCTTGTGACATTCCTTATTGGGGGTTATCGGCGGTAATGACCGATGATGTGGAGGAAAAAAACCGCATTATTTCCGAAACCAGAGCCTTGACGATGATTGGTTCGGGAATCGGGATTGTGGGAATTCCTCTTCTTATCGACAGTTTAGGCGGTGACAAAACGGCTTATCTGGTGACTGCGATTATCGTAGCGGTTATCGGCTGCGGACTGTTGTCATTATCATATTTTAAAACACAGGAAAGAGTCACACCTCCAGTTGAGAAGACAGATATTTTAGAAAACATTTCCTTATTATTAAACAAGCCGTTTCTTTTGATAATGATTGCCAGTCTTTTAGGTTTCGGGCGAAACATGTCCGAAACGGTGGGAATGCATTTTGCGGAATTTAATCTTGGTGATGCGGGTCTTTTCGGATTACTGGGAGGTTTATTAATGTCCGGAGTTATTATGGCGATTATCTTAACTCCGTATTTAAATAGATTCTTTTCCAAACGGGCAATATTTGTGGGATCAAGTTTCTTCGGGGCAATTGTGTATATTTTAATGTATTTTATCGGTTATGATAATTTAATTATTACCTCAGTATTACTGTTTTTAACTTCTCTTCCGATGGGCTTTTATACGGTGTTACAGACATCGATAATTGCCGATTCCGTCGATTATGTTGAATTTAATACCAGTAAGAGAGCCGAAGGTGTAAGCTTTGCCGGACAAACATTCATCACGAAGTTAAGCACTGCTTTTTCAATCTTCGTTTCCGGTGCCGTTTTAAAATACACGGGCTTCATCGAAGGCGCAAAAATACAGACACCAAAGGTGCATGAGGGAATTTATTTTCTAGTGACTCTTGTACCGGCCATCTGTTGCGTATTAAGCGCAATCCCAATGCTTTTTTATAATTTTAATAATGAAGATCAAAAACATTTTGTAGAGGAAATAAATAAGCGTAAACAAAATGAGAGTGGTGATAAAAATGAGGAAAACCTGGTATAAGGAAGGTGTGGTTTATCAGATTTATCCCAGGAGTTTTAAAGACAGCAACAATGACGGAATAGGGGACATTAGGGGAATAATTGAAAAACTTGATTACCTAAAGGATTTGGGTGTTGATATCGTATGGCTGTCCCCGGTTTATAAATCCCCGAATGATGATAACGGTTATGATATCAGTGATTACAAGGACATAATGGATGATTTCGGTACTCTTGATGACTGGAAAGAAATGATCAAGGGTTTACACGAACGGGGAATAAAGCTCATTATGGATTTAGTCGTTAATCATACGAGTGATGAACATTATTGGTTTCAGGAAAGTAAAAAAAGTGTTCATAATCCTTACCGAAATTATTATATTTGGCGAAAAGGGCGGGGTAAGAAAAAACCGAACAACTGGAGCTCGTTTTTTACCGGAAGCGCATGGGAATATGACAAGACAACTGACGAATATTATCTGCATTTATTCGGTAAAAAGCAACCTGATTTAAATTGGGATAATCCCAAGGTAAGAGAAGAGATAAAAGGAATTATCAGATATTGGTTGGACCTTGGAGTTGACGGCTTTAGATGCGATGTCATAAACGTCATTTCCAAAAATGCCCGTTTTCCAAACGGCAGACCTCGTTTGGGACTCATCGGCAGTGAATATTATATAAACGGAGTGCATGTTCATGAATATCTGCATGAAATATATGAGGACGTTCTATCGCACTATGATTGTTTTACCGTCGGTGAAACGGTGTTTGTGAGCCCGAAAGAAGCCTTAAAATATGTGGATGAAAATAACGGGGAATTAAGCATGTTATTTCATTTTGAGCACATGGGCGTTGATAATATCTATAAATGGTTTATCCGTCCTTTTAAACTCAAAAGGTTGAAAAAGATTTTGTCAAAATGGCAATATGCGATTAATGGTAAGGGATGGAATACCTTATATTTGGAAAATCATGATCAGCCGCGGATTGTTTCCAGATGGGGGGATGACAAAAAATATCGCGTTGAAAGCGCAAAAATGCTTGCGACAATGATGTACTTTGCTCAGGGAACACCGTTTATTTATCAGGGTCAGGAAATCGGTATGACTAATCCTTATTTTACGGATTTATCACAATATCGGGATGTTGAGACACTTAATATCTATAAATTGGGCAGAAATAAATTACACTTATCACATAAACGAATGATGAAGAAATTTCAGTATATGAGCAGGGATAATGCGAGAACTCCTATGCAGTGGAATGAGGAAGAACATGCCGGTTTTTCGAAATCAGAACCGTGGATTGAAGTAAATAAAAATTATCAGGAGATTAATGTAGAAAAAGCAATAAGTGATGAAAATTCCATATATCATTACTATAAAAAAATTATCTCATTAAGAAAACAGCATGAGATAATTATTTATGGTGATTATAAAGAGCACTATAAACGACATAAAGATCTCTATGTTTACGAAAGAAATCTAAATAATGAAAAATTACTAGTCATTGCGAGTTTCACCGAAAAACCGGTTATGTTTATTTTGCCTGAGAAAATAAAATATGATAAAGTTACCCTATTGTTGTCAAATTATGAAGCTGATGATGATATTGACGCTTTTTATACAAGACCATATGAAGCACGTGTCTATTTATTAAGTAAAGAATGAGGTCATTATGAAGGCGAAATTATATCTTTTATTTAGTTATGTTATCGCGCTTATTTTGGGATACCTAAGTTTTAGCTATTTTACAAAGGATATGAATACCCTTTATGCGACCTTGATTGCCGATATCATATGTACTTTGGTTATCTTTATCTTTAGTGTGATTACCAATAATTCAAGTATTTACGATCCTTATTGGAGTGTAATTCCACCGTTTATCATACTACTGTGGTTAAAGAATGTAGGTTTTGCTATAAACAGTTATATTATTCTCGGCATCTATTTAATCTGGTCAATCAGGTTAACCTATAACTGCCTAGTTAACTGGAAGGGATTTAAACATGAGGATTGGCGGTATGCTTATTTTCGTACCAAGTTTAAGAAAGCTTACTGGTTTATCAGTTTCTTCGGAATTCATTTATTTCCGACAATTATGGTATTTTTAGGAATGTTACCGGTATACTATGGTATAGAAAGCGGTACGGTAAATAATCAAGTGTTGTTTGGCTTGGGAGTATTAATTTCTTTAATTGGGACAACTCTGTCCTACCTTGCCGATTACCATTTAAGTAAACACCGCAATTCAGCAAATAAAACAAAGGCAATTAATTATGGAATTTGGAAATATTCCCGTCATCCTAATTATTTGGGTGAAATTACTTTTTGGTTGGGTAGTTTTATCATAGGTATGTCATATGATTACCATCATTATTTTACCATTATCGGCTTTTTGGGGATGGTAATATTATTTAACGCATATTCCATTCCGGCAATGGAAAAACGGTTATTAAACAGTAAGGATGATTATCGGGAGATTATTAATGAAGTACCCAGATTAATTCCCGTAAAATTTCGCTTATTTAAAAAATAATGGATTGAAAATTAAGCGTTTTCCCTATATAATGATACTATGTAAAAAAGGAGTGAAAAAAATGAAAAGTATAATTACAAAAAAGGAAGAAACAAAATATTATAACCGTGTATATCTGTTATTGCCGGTTCTCATGGGTTTAATATTTTCCATAATTATTTTCTTAATTTACATTTTGGTCTTTTTAATAACTCATGGATTCGGTTTTCAAATAGAATGGAAATATATTTTAATCGCATTCGGATTGGGTGTCTTGGAAGGTTTGTCAACCATATATATCACACATAAGGTAAATGCGAAGAAAAATCATTATTTCGCTAATTTTAGCAAGAAAGCCAAAACAGACACCTATATTCCGGCCACATTGCATATGGGTTTCTTAAATAATACCAATGGTGTATTAATCGTCACAAAAGATGAAATAGAATTCCGTTCATTTGGCTTATTGGAAAAGAAATCAATTTTCACCGTTAATTATCATGATGCAAAAATGGAAATTGTCAGAGAAAAAAATCCACTATTAAAGAGAATATTTACTTTGACTAGTGAAAACAATATCTTAAAATTAACGGCTAATGATAAGGAGTATCAATTCATCATTCCTTGTTTGGATGATGTCAGTCATCGTCTGGGAACACACCGTGTATAATTAAAGTTAGGAAAAAAAGTCCTAACTTTTTTTATTTAAGATAATGTACTTTGTGATTAAGCTGCCTAAAGTCATAATCAGTCCGATTATTAAATATATTTTACTAACAACAAATTGGAGGCAACTTATGAATGATACTAGTCAATACATAAGAGAAGTTTTCTCAATGTTAGGAAATTTATGTTTACCGACAATTGATCATTTAATAAAAAGTGAGTTTAATGGTTTTATCAACCGGATATCCGAAGTGGTGGATAATAAGGATTTTGCATATCTAATTAAGCAATTAAAAGATTTTGAAGTGGAAAATATCGAAGCAAAGCATGATAAACTGAATATTGGTTTAGTTGAATTAACCTACAATATTTATAACGTTTGGATGGAGTTTATCGAAAAAGAATTAGGGGAAGTATATAATTTTAATTACTATGTGAATGAAGATTTCATCGATAATACCAGCGATAGGTTTCTTACCTGCATTTTGAATCAGGATATGCTTAATCTGCATAAGAAATTACAGGACTTAACCGAGCTCAAAGCTAGTATCCTGAAGATTAATATTATAAAATATCATGATAATGTAATTGTCGGATGTAAAAAAGGAAATGATATTTCCCAAACCTTTAAGGTTATCAGGGATAACCTAAAATATATCGATGCCGATTTATACCTGCATAAGTTCATTGACGATTATGAACACTTTTGTTTTATCGTTATGGAAGCGATGGATAGCTTGGAAAAAATAATGAGTAAGTGTATGGATGATTACATTGCTACGTGCATCGACATTTTTGGTTGTGGGATAAATAAATTATATAATGAGTTGGAAAAGCATAATCTGGAAATAAATATGATAAAGTTAAAAATATACATACTGAATTATTTGAAGGATGTGATAAATTAAGCCTTAAAAAAAACTCAAGATTTATGTCTTGAGTTTTAGTTTACTTTAAAATCCGAGTTTATGCGTCTTTTCTTCCACAAATTGATTGGTGTATAAGCGGTAATAGTAACCTTTTTGATTGATTAACTCCTGATGGTTACCTCGTTCGATAATTTTACCGTCTTTAATCACAAGTATTAAATCAGCTCTGACGATTGTAGACAAACGATGAGCGATGATAAAACTTGTTCTTCCTTTCAATATTTTTTCGATGGCTCTTTGAATTTTCTGCTCAGTTTCGGTATCAATTGAAGATGTGGCTTCATCCAGCACGAGTATTGCCGGATCTGCCAGTATTGCTCGGGCAAAGGAAATCAGTTGTTTTTGTCCGGTGGATAACCTGCCCCCGCCTTCTCCGACTTCAGTATTATATCCAGCTTCAAACTGAGTGATAAATTCATGAGCATCAACCAATTTGGCAGCTTCAATCACTTCCTCATCCGTGGCGTTCAAGCGTCCGTAACGGATGTTTTCCATGATTGTTCCGCTAAAGAGGTGCGGACTTTGTAAAACATAGCCCAAATTGGAGTGAAGCCAGCCTAAAGAACGCTTGCGATAATCAACATCGTCAATTAGTATACTACCCGATGTTGGTTCAAAGAAACGACAAATTAGGTTGACAATCGTACTTTTTCCGGCTCCTGTTTCACCTACCAAAGCGATTGTATCTCCGGCATTTAGCTTAAGATTGAAATTTTCTAAAATATTTTCACCATCAGAATAACGGAAGGTAACGTCCTTAAATTCTATTTTCCCTTTAATTTCTTCCCAGTTTTCTTTTTTGAAGTTCAGATAATCCCCGTATTTTGCGACGACTTCATCACTGTCAACAATTTCCACATTGGTTTCAAGAAGGGAAATTAACCGTTCAGCGGATGCCTGGGCTTGTTGCAACTCAGCCATTACCCGTGCAAGTTGTAAAATCGGATCAAAGAATTGCGTTGAATATGAAATATATAATTGTAAAGTACCTATGGTGATAATACCTTGTAGTACATAATTACCGCCATTATAGATAGCCAGGGCGGTTCCGACAAAGCCTAAAACTAATACGACGGGGAAGAATAGTGATGATATCACAATAGCTTTGATTGATTTCGCTCTCATTGATGTTGCCAAATGATCGAATTCATGTAAGTTTTTATTTTCCAGTACCAGAGTTTTGGATGTTTTGGCACCGGTAATTCCTTCATTAAACGCCCCGGTTATTTTGGAATTGATCTTTCTTACCTCCCGGTATAAACGGAGCATTAATTGTCGGAAAACAATACTGACTACAATAATGATTGGTGTAACCGTCAAAGTGATTAAAGCCAATTTTGGATTTATGTAAAACATGACGCCCGTAATGGAAAGCATCATCATTAATCCCCAGCTGGCATCAATTATCCCCCAGGAGATGATTTCACTTAATCTCCTGGCATCACTGGTAAGACGGGCCATAATCCAGCCGACCGGTGTGTTGTTAAAGTAATTAAAGGATAATGATTGTAATTTTTCAAACGCGGCTTTTCGTAAGTTATAGGATAACTCCACCTCAACCTTACCTGCTTGTTTTATGAAGTTACGAACACACAACGATTGAAAAATGATAAATATGATGAAAATACCGCCGAATATGTATAACACATTATAATTTAGAATCTTGCCATGATTAATAACGTCGTCAATGTAATCCAGTATTTCTTTTGTGATTACCGGATACAGCGCATCACTTCCCCCGATTAAGATAACAAATATCATGCCTAAGATAACGTGTTTCTTTAGGGGGATCATATATTTAAAGATTTTTAACCATGTTTTAAAATTTATACTGGTCGAAAAATCCTGTTCTTGAAATTCTTCCATTTTAGTTCACCCCTTCCAAGGTAAATTCTGTTTCGATGGCACTTTGGATTTCCCAGATCTTTTTATAAACTTTATTATTTTTAAGCAATTCATCATGTGTTCCCATTTCAATGATTTTACCATCTTCGAGTACGATGATTTTATTGGCTTCCATAGCGGTGGAAATACGATGGGTAATAATGATCTTCGTTAAATCCTTGGAGCGTTCCTGCAAGGCATTTCTGATTGCCAAATCAGTTTCCGTGTCAACTGCGCTTAAAGAGTCATCAAAGATTAGGATTGGCATGTTCTTAACCAGCATTCTGGCAATGGCCACTCTTTGTCTCTGACCTCCTGACAAAGTGACACCCCGTTCTCCGATTAAGGTTTTGTATCCTTTTTCGAAGTGGATTATATCATCATGGATGGAAGCAATTCTTGCGGCTCTTTGAATTGTTTCTTCATCCGGATTATCGGATACGATGCCGATGTTATCATAGATTGATTTAGAGTAAAGGAACGGTTCCTGTAAAACGATTCCGATATGCTTTCTAATCCATTGTTTATCGATATCTTTCAGTTCATAACCGTCAATTTTGATTGAACCCGATGTATAATCATATAATCTTACGAGCAAATGGGCCAACGTCGATTTTCCGCTTCCGGTTTTTCCGATTATCGCCACTGTTTCCCCTTTATTTATATTAAAATTAATGTCTTTCAATGTCGGAATACTAGTATCACTGAAAACAAAATCCACATGACTGAATGTGATATTTCCTTTGATTTCCGGTTTTAATAAGTTTTTTTCAGGATATTCATCCTTAACATCAAAGATTTCTTGAATTCTTTTAACGGCCACGGTACTTTTTCCTAAATCAACAATGATTCTGGCAAGCTGTCTGATTGGCCATATGACAAAATTGATAAATCCTGAGAACGCTACTAATTCCCCGACAGTCATATAATCGTTTAGAGTGAAATAAGCTCCTAAAATAATGGTGGAACCGATCTGCAACATGCAGATTATATCGGATGACGACCAATAATAAGCCATGCTGTTAACAATATTTTGGACATTATCACTGTATACACGATTGAATTTATCAAACCGTTCTATTTCATGCTTTTCTCTCGCAAAAGCCTTTACGACACGAATACCCGTCAGATTTTCCTGCAATGCCGTGGTCATCTTACCTTCCGATTCATCCGTTTCCTTAAAGATTTTTTGAATCTTTTTAAAGTAACTAAAGGCAAAAGTAAAGATGACAGGAACAATAACTAATGATATAAGCGTCATTAAAACATTAATCGCAAGCATTTGAAATAAGACAAAGAAGAAGAGAAAGATAATTCTAAATATTTCCGGTAACTGATTACCGATAAAACCTCTTACGGTATCAACATCGGAAGTGCTTCTTTGAATTAAATCCCCGGTTTCGGCATGCGTATGATAGGAATATGATAAGTTTTGGATATGATCATATAACCTGAATCTTAATTTATATGCTACTTTTTCAGAAAAGTGCGCATTTGACCGTCCGGATAAAAACATAAAAAAAGCTCTGATAAATTGGATGGCGATTAAGGCTATGCCCAAATAAATTAATTTATCTTTAACAGATACCCCTTTATTAATAAACCAAATAATATAATCAGGTAATCTAACGGGGTTTTCCTCTTTTACAACTAGTATTTTGTCATAAGTGTACTGATAAAATAAAGGAACAATCGTTAGTAAATAAGTGACTATCATTAAAGATATCGTAGATAAAATTAAATAAATAATGTCTTTTTTGACCCAACTATAGAGGGTTTTAATATACCTCATGTGAATCACCCCTTTTAATATATATATTTTCTTAATCGTATTATGTCAAATTCTCCTAAAAATAAAAATAAGGAGAAATGTCTTCATTTCTCCTATAATATTCAACAAAAATAAAAAATAGGAATCTAGAGAAAGATTCCATTAATCAGCAACATTGAGAAAGCATATTCAAAGCACCCTAAAAGAAATCTTCCGTGAAGACAATGATTTTAGATATTCAATTTTCCTTGTAAAGTCCATTATAGTGATAATCATTCTCTTCACCTCCGTTTTATTAATTTTAGACCTCTCATATTCTATCAGTGTTAAATGTTTATGTCAATACTTTCCAATAATAATTTTC
>JAWLBU010000011.1:0-53285 GCA_041687555.1 Haloplasmataceae bacterium
TTTGGTAGATTTTATTTTATCAGGGAATTGGAAATTTGTCTCTTTTTTCATAAAAAGAGGTGTGAGTTAATTACCCACACCAAATATTATAGAGCCTTTAAAAAATATGCTTATGTAGGTAATCTTATAAATTGCTTAACACTTGTGGTCGTAGGAGACAGGATTATATACTTTTTATAAATTTTTATACAATGTCGATAAATGTGATAAAATGATATTAAATAAAAATACTTTAATAATTCCGATTTTTAGTAGAATACCCATTTATATAATAAAATTATATAGAGAGGATAAACAAAAATGGATAAAAAACTAAAAATATTTATAATAATAAGTATTATCGGAGTAATGATTACTATCGCTATGGCGATTATATTTTTATTTACTATCTTTAATATAAAACATATGTAGATAAAAATGGAGATTCAACTAATTTGGTCACAATTAATTTATCCGACATAGAAACGATTAATAATGCCAGATATCGAGAAGATTATTCTAGTCAAACTTATAAAAGTTATAAAGATTATGATTATACGAAATGTCAAGCTAAAAAGTTTTCAGGTGTTAAAGTTGTACAAGAAACAGAAGTAGAAAAGAATCAAAAATTAATTATTGAGATAGAAAGTGAATTAAAAAGTGGTAATTTAGAAATTATTGTCTTAGGACCAAGTAATAATATTATTGAAAATGTTCAAGTCAATTCCACCAGACAAGTAGTCATTAATAACACGATGGAAGGAATCTATAAAGTTGTTATTGGCGGTGAAAGTGCTAATTATAAAATCGAGATTAATAGAGGCATCACTAATTAAAGATTAATTTCATTTTAAGTATTTTATCTATATTATTTTTATAAATATTTTCTTCATATCGAGTCGACCGACTCGATATTTCATTTATGAGAGCCATATCAATATTTCAGGTAATTCGTTCTATACAATCACCTTTACGGAAATTATGTATATAAATATACTGATTAAGTATTGAGAGTGAGGGATTCTATGGACGATAAAATACCTTTACTGGGAGAGAAGTTTCCTAGTATTGAGGTTCATACTACCCAGGGGGTAAAAAAAATACCCGATGATTATCTGGGTAAGTATTTTGTATTATTTTCACATCCGGCTGACTTTACTCCGGTGTGTACCACGGAGTTTATTGAGTTTGCGGTTAATTATGATAATTTTAAGAATCTAAATACGGAGTTAATCGGATTATCGGTTGATCAAACATTCTCGCATATTAAATGGCTCGAATGGATTAAGGATAAAACAAAAGTAGATATTCCCTTTCCCCTGATATCGGATCCATTAGGCAATGTATCTAGAAAATTGGGAATGATAAGCCCTTATAAAGGTACAAATACGGTAAGGGCTGTATTTATCACCGATGATAAAGGAATAATTCGCAATATCTTATATTATCCACAGGAAATAGGAAGAAATATCAACGAAATTATTCGTATTATAAAAGCTTTACAGGCTGTTGATCAATATCATGTGGCTACACCGGCTAACTGGCCGTATAATTATTTAATCGGTGACAAGGTTATCCTACCACCGCCAAATACTATTGCCGAAGCACAAAAACGCTTGATTGAGGCAAAAGCAGAAAATTATCATTGCTTTGACTGGTGGTTTTGTGTTAAAAGTTTAAAGTAAAGAATTATAACTATCAAATACGTCTTGAGCGTATTTATTTAGTTTTACGATTTGAAAACTATCCTTATCAACACAAATTACCGTACTTTCTCCCTTAGCTTTAACTTCATTTTTATCATTTTTGACAATATGTTCGTAGACTGTTTTTATGGCACTGAATTCTTTCACCGCTGTTTCGATAATAATATTTTCTCCGTATCGGCATGGTTTTAAATATTGAACCTTTACTTCACGTACAGGAAACAGCAAATTTCTTTTTTCCAGTTCGCTGTATTCAAATCCCAAATCCTTAAGGAATTTAGTTCTCCCTAATTCAAACCAGATCAAATAATTGGCATGATACACAATTCCCATTTGATCCGTCTCATTATAACGAATATCGATTTCTTTTGTTGATATCATTACAAACACCTCGATACAATTATAGTAAACAATTATTATTTTGTAAATGTGGTATGATATTAAAAAAGAAACTGATTATTGAAAACTATAAAATGGAAGGCTAATGCCTTCCTTACTGTTTATAATATTTACCTAAATAGTTGTCTTAATTAGTTCATTCTTATATAATATTATAAGATAAAGGATGGAGAGTCTTATGAAATATATCTTATTGTTTATCTGGATGGGAGTAATTTTTTATTTTTCCCAACAAACAGGTAGTGAGTCATCGGAAACAAGTAAACTCATCATGAATATAATCAAATTCTTTGGGATTGATTTGGACAGCATGCTAGGTGATTTAGCCCAATATTTAATCAGAAAATGCGCGCATATGTTTGAATATTTTATCCTATGTTTATTAATATATAATGTGGTCAGGGATAAGGTGGAACACAAATATCTCTGGTCCGTTTTCCTTTCGTTTATCTATGCTTTAAGCGATGAATTCCATCAAATGTTTGTTGATAATCGTAATGGAAGTTTTATCGATGTCTTGTTTGATACGGCAGGTGCGGGTATCGCCATTTTCTTAATATACTTTATCACTAAAAATAAGCTGAAAGTCTCAGAGTAACTTCTTCATGTCATCGGGAATTGGGGCATTAACGGTAAATCGCTTAAGCGTCACAGGATGAATGAGCTCTATCCTATGGGCATGAAGAGCCTGACGGTTTATCAGCGTTGACTTTTCACCATACAGTTCATCCCCTAATAAAGGACAGTTAATCGAAGCCATATGAACGCGGATTTGATGGGTCCTACCCGTAAAAAGCTCAAGTTCAACCAAAGCATAGTCGTTGTATTGTTTGATTAATTTGTAGGCGGTTTTGGCTTCATCACCCGTTTTGGAGATAATTCTCCTTTGATTATGATGTCGGTCCCTACCGATTTTTTTATTTATGATACCAACCTTATCAGTAAGTTTACCCGTTACCAAAGCCATATAATATCGCTTTATCTCTTTGTTCATTAATAAATAATCATATAAATTATGGGTAAAATAGTTTTTCACAAAAACAATTGCGCCCGAGGTGTCTTTGTCCAAACGGTGAATATAACGTATTCTATGGAGCTGATTGGTCTTTTGATAATAAAAACTGACGGCATTTGCAAGCGTATGCAATCCGTCCTTATTGTCGGGATGGACTTCGATATTGCTTTCTTTATTTACTATAAGCAGAAAATCATCTTCATATAAAATATCAAGCGGAAGATTTTCCGGCAGAAAATCAGGCTCTTCATCAATAAATACCGGCAATCTCAGTTTATCATTTAATTTTAACCTGATGTTAAAATTCTGCTCAACTCCCTTATCATTCAGATAAACGTCATGACTCATTCGCATTTGATGAATGAGTTTTTTTGCAGATTTATAATGAAGTAGAAGGTCTTCAATCGTTCTATCCGTAAATGAATGATCAATAATAAGTTCCAAATAAGGTCTTTTGATTTTATACTCCATTCTATCACCATCTAGGAAAAATATGACAAAAAATAATATATTATTAGTTTACCATAGTATTTGAGTATAATAAATGCTAAGGAGTGATATTATGTTTATTATTAAAATGACTGATTTAAAAGTGAATTTTAATGATATTTATAATTTGGCAATTGTTTATGGAATAAGATTCCTTTTCGCCCTAATAATATTATATATCGGTTTAAAACTGATTAAGTTAATGGTTAACCGTATTGAGAAACGTTTGAATAAGTTAAAGGTTGAGACCTCATTAAAATCATTCTTACTACCGTTGATTAGTATTATTCTGAAGATAACCTTATTAGTGTCAATTATCGGCATGTTCGGCGTTGAGATTACCTCATTTATCGCCTTACTTGGTTCACTCGGGTTTGCGATCGGTTTGGCACTTCAGGGCAGTTTGGCCAATTTTGCCGGAGGAGTGCTTATACTGATCTTAAAACCTTTTAAAGTCGGGGACTATATTGAAGCCGATGAGTATTCCGGTACGGTAAAGGATATCCATATTTTTTATACTGTTTTAGCCACATCCGATAATCGAAAAATTGTCATACCAAATGCCAATTTATCAAATTCCAGCTTAATCAATTATTCTTCCTATCCGATAAGAAGACTGGAATTAAAAATATTTTGTGGCTATAATAATGATCTAATAAAAGTTAAACAAACATTGGAAAATTTTATTTCCGCCCATCCGAAGATTTTAAAAGAACCTAACCCTTCGGTTAGTTTTGTTGAATACGGTGAAAGCTCGATAAAATTTGCCGTTTACGGCTGGGTAAACGCTGATGATTATGGCAGTACTTATAATGAATTGATGTTTTCAATAAAAGATGTGTTTGCCAGAGAGAATATTAATATTCCTTATCCGCAGCTTGATGTGTATATCAAAAATACGGATAAATAAAATTAATAATAAATATTTCTAACTTTTAAATTTATTTTACGAATATATTAGTGAAGTGAGAGGAGGATATAATATGAAAAAAATATTGTTTGTTTTAATGGGAATTTGTATATTGTTTTTATCTTCATGTGCCAAAAACTTAAAAGATGGAGGACCGCAATATATAAAATATAATTCTAATGCAGTTATTGACAGAGGAGAACGAAATTCTAATGAAGAATACGACTATGTAGATGAAAATCCGGTAATGGATGTGTCAAAATATCCAAAATCAACTTTTTCGATTGATGTTGATACGGCATCCTACGCTAATGTCAGACGGTACCTAAATGAAGGTGCATTGCCGCCAATGGGAGCAATTCGGACGGAGGAAATGGTTAATTATTTTTCCTATGATTATCCTGCTCCCGAAGATAAACCGCTGGCAATCTATACCGAGGTAGCCCCATGTCCATGGAACTATGATCGGAACTTAGCGATGATAACGATAAAAGGAAAAGAAATGGATGTCTCCACCTTTCCTGAAAGTAATCTGGTATTCTTAATCGATGTCTCCGGTTCAATGTCTTCATCAAATAAATTACCGCTTGTTAAGTCGGCATTATCGATGTTGGTTGAAAATTTACGCCATGAGGACAGAATTTCGATTGTTGTATATGGCAGTAAGGCCAGAACTGTTTTGGAACCGACACGTGGTGATCAAAAGGATGAAATAATCGAAGCGATAAACAGTTTGGAGGCCGGTGGTTCCACAGCGGGAGGAGCAGGCTTACAAATGGCATATACACTGGCAAATGAGTACTACGTCGAAGGTGGAAATAACAGGGTTATTCTTGCCACTGACGGAGACTTCAATGTCGGTATTTCATCAGAAGAAGAACTTATTGAATTTATAGAAAAAAAACGGGATATGGGAATATTTTTAAGTGTATTAGGTTTTGGTACGGGGAATTATAAAGATTCTAAAATGGAAAAACTGGCTGATAGCGGTAATGGTAATTATGCCTATATCGATAATATTAATGAAGCAAATAAGGTTTTGGTTGAGCAGATGAGTTCTACATTACTCACTATTGCGAAAGACGTCAAAGTCCAGGTTGATTTCAATCCTGAAACAGTCAAGGGGTACCGTTTAATCGGTTATGAAAATCGGGTTTTAGATAATGAAGACTTTGAAAATGATCAAAAAGATGCGGGGGAAATCGGCGTTGGATTTGTGGTTACGGCCTTTTATGAAATAATACCGGTTGAAACAGATGATACCGGAAATCTGATGAATATCAAAGTGAGATATAAAGAACCGGATGGAGATACAAGTGAACTAATAGAAAAAGATATCACTATTGAAGACATTACCGATGAACCATCCATGAATTTCTTATTTGCCAGCAGTGTGACAGAATTCAGTCTATTACTAAGGAATTCGAAATATAAAGGCAATGCTTCATACGAAAGTGTTATTGAAAGGGCAACCAGTGCTTTAGGTGAAGATGAGAAGGGTTACCGTACAGAATTTATTCGCTTAGTCAATCTAGCGATGGAAATAGATGAAAGGGACTAGTTCTTAGTCCCTTTTGTCTTAATCATCTTTACCTTTTTTTTCATCAAATATTTCAATCAGTCTGGTATGTGTTTCCAAACAGACATGATGGGTCATCGTTATTACTTCATCGTCATAATTATCGAGGATATCACTTGTAACCCTGGCTAAATGTGCGCTAATCAAAGCCATCTCTTTTGAATGTTCGGATTTTCTGGCTAAAAATCCTACTGTAGTCTGAGCATGTATGGCACATTCCATTAAACTCATGATTATTTTATTTTGCTCCTTTAGATTTTTTTTGCTTAAGCATCTTTCTATACATTCATAACAGGCTTGGGCGCAATCATTTAAAAAATCAATGCTGTCTTGATATTCACTATTAATTATTTCCATTTTATTCCTCCTTCGTTCTTATTATTGGAAAGTAAGGAGATTTAAATACATAAAAATTAGCTGATTTGTAAAATATAGAGCTTTAAATAAAGCGATTCGTCATAACCCCAAAGAACAGGATGATCTTTATCCTGTGTTTTATATTCCACTTCAATAATTTTTTTATGGGCATCATGCGCTGCCTCTTTAAGCATTTCTTTAAATAATTCCGGGCTCATATAATGTGAACAGGAAGCGGTGATTAAAAAACCGTTTGGTTTTACTAATTTCATCCCTCGCAAGTTTATTTCCTTATAGCCACGATAGGCGCTTTCGATTTTTTTGGCGGATTTTGTAAATGCCGGCGGATCTAGTATAACTACGTCATATTCCTTATTGCTTTCGGTATATTCTTTAAGAATATCAAATGCATTGCCTAAGATAAAATTAATCTTATCTTGAACATTATTAAGCATTGCGTTATTTTTGGCAACTTCCAGAGCATTTTCCGAAATGTCAATGGCATCGACATGCTTAGCGCCATAACAGGCGGCATGGATTCCAAAACCTCCCGTATGCGTAAAGCAATCCAGAACAGTGGCATTTTTTACGTAGTTTCTTATTATCCGGTGATTTTCTTTTTGATCGAGAAAACTTCCGGTTTTTTGACCTCCGGCGATATCAACATAGAATTTTACACCGTGTTCGTCTATTATTGTCATCGGGTCAAAATTACCGTATAAGAAACCTTTATTTTCTGATAAACCCTCCAAAAGCCGGACGGAATTGTCATTTCGTTCGTATATGCCTTTAGGTTTAATGATTTCTATAAGCAGTCTAACGATTAAATCCTTATATTGTTCAATCCCAAGGGTTAAGGTTTGTACGGATAAGTAGTCGTTAAATTTATCAACAATCAGTCCCGGTAATCCGTCCGCTTCACCAAAAATCACGCGATAACTGTTGGTCTCCATTATTTTTTGTCTATATAAATAGGCTTTTAAAATCCGCTTGCGAAAAAAATCCTCATTAATTTCTTCGGAAATGTCTCTGGTCATAAGACGGATAAGGATTAATGATTGCGGATTGATATAGCCTTTTCCGATAAATTTATCCTTATGATTATAAACACTGACGATATCACCGGGTTTATATTCACCTTCTATATTATCTACTTCATTTGCATATATCCAGGGATGATTGTGTTCGACTCTTTTTTTAATTCCTAATTTTAATGTTATTTTAGCCATAATATCTCCTTTGTTAATGTATATCCAATTAATTATATACTGTTATTATTTGTAAGTTCAAGTATTTTTAAAGATGCATTGAAAATCATCTTCAGATAATACTAAGAATACGAGGAGTGATAATATGACTAAAAATAAAAATCCAAAAGTAATTAATAGTGAAGTAATAAATGATGATAAATATAATGTGGAAGTAGCGAAAGATTTTACCATTCCGATTATTCCATCAAATGTGATTGATGTAAATCAGCCTATTAACGGGTATACCGCGGGATTTATGACCAGGGAATTGATTAAAATAGGTGAGAATATCGTTAAGGAACAACAGAAAAATAATAATGAAAAAAAATAGTTTACTAGCCATAATTAATTGCCTAATTATGGCTATAGTATTATAATTAGTATAAAGGTGGGATATGATGGAAGTTAGATTATTAACTAGTGAGGATGCAATAATATACAAAGAAATCAGATTGGAAGCCTTAAAAAATCATCCTGAGGCATTTGGTTCAAGTTACGAGGAGGAGTCAAATTATCCTTTGGAAAGATTTCAGGGACGGTTTAATCAGGAAAACAGCTTTACCTTTGGAGCGTTTATTGATCATAAATTGATCGGTGTTGTGACATTAATTAAGCAGACAAGAAGGAAAATGAGCCATCGGGCTGATATTGTGGCGATGTTTGTGAGGGCGGATTACAGAAAAAGCGGTATCGGTAAACGTCTGATGTCAGAAGCCATCGCTTTAGCCAAAGAATTAAACACCGAACAGGTATATATAGCTGTCACATCGATTAACGAAGCCGCCAAGCGCCTATATTTAAGTTTAGGGTTTAAAACATATGGTATTGATTACCGGGCGTTAAAATTTGATGATACTTACTATGATGAGGAATTAATGGTTTTAAAGCTATAGAAGCAAAAATAGCGCAAGTCGCGCTATTTTAATTTTCTTCGCTAAATTTATCCTTGCATGAAGGGCAAATACCGAATAATTCAAATTTATGATTGGTGATGGTGAAATTAGTCTCATTTTCAATCCTTTTTTCATAATCATCGAACGGACAAAATTCAATTTCCAACATTTTCTTACAGTTACTACAGATTAAATAGTGCTTGTGTTCGTGGTGATTCAAGGTAAAACAGGCTGTGGAGTCTTCCTTAATCAATGGTTTTATCACAATACCTTTTTCAAGGAAGATATCAAGTGTCCGATACACAGTGGATAAATTAAGTGATTGATCATCTTTTTGACATTTTAAATAGATTTCTTCCGCTGTTAAAGGTTTATTAGTCTGTTTTAATACTTTCAGGACGGATAAACGTGGTTTTGTCTGTTTTAGACCGCAATTTGTCAGTAAACTGTTCATAAAATCACCACCTATATTTACATTATAACATATTAGCCATTAAAACTAAATTTTTTTATTAAGTAACAGATAAAAAAGATTACGCCGTTAATCACCACAATTGTCGAACCAGTGGGTATGTTGATGATAATCGATAGAAATAAGCCTGCAAAAACACTGATTACCGAAACAATGAGGGATATTTTAATGGTTGATTTGAAGCTTTTTGAAATTTGCAGAGCTGTTACGGTCGGAAAAATAATCAGGCTGGAAATAAGCATCGTACCCACAACTCGAATTCCCAGGACGATTGTCAGAGAAGTCAAAACCGAAAGGGCATAGTTGAGCTTTTTGGTGTTTAGTCCCAACACTTTGGAGAATTCCTCATCGTAGGTTACCGCAAATAAACTGTTATATAAGCACATAACCGTGAGGATTACGACAACAGACAATAATATTGCCAGGTAAACATCCAAATTACTGACCAGTAGGATACTGCCAAATAGATAGCTTGACAGATTTACGGAAAAACCGGCCGTCGAGCTGGCGATTATATAGCCTAAGGCAACAGAAAAGGAACTTACTAAACCAATTGCGGCATCCCCGTGAATTTCCGCTTTTTCATTTAATTTTAAGATAAGGATGGAGGATAGAATAACTAAGGGTATTGAGACAAGAAGCGGTGCCCAGCCGATGAATAAAGCGAGCGCAATCGTGCCAAAACTAACGTGTGCTAATCCGTCGCCTATCAGCGAATATTTTTTTAAGACCAGGAATATTCCTAAGAAGGAACTGCTTACGGCGACTAATATTCCGACAAGTAAAGCTTTTAAAACGAAAGCGGATGTTAATGCTTCATATAATAAATTAATCGTATCCATATTTCCTCCCTAATCCATCTGCGGTAAGGTATAATTTTCCCGATTACCGTAATAGATAATGCTTTGGTTTATATAAAGAATTTTGTTGTTGTTATCCTCATTACCGCTTATATCATGAGTTATATGCAGAATGGTCGTTAAATCTTTTTTATTGAGATTTTCTAAGATATGATAGAATTCTCGTTTAAAATGAGGATCCAGGGCACTCGTCGGTTCATCCAAAAGCAAGATGTCGGGTGAATTGACAAGGGCTCGGGCAAGAAGAACACGTTGTTGTTGTCCTCCTGACAGTAAACCGATTTTCCGGTTCTTTAAGTCATAGATATCCAGTTTTTTTAAGGTGTTATCAATTTTATTTAGGTCATCGCTGTTAAAGATTTTCGGATGTTTTTTGGTGCCCAATAATCCTAAGGAAACAATTTCTTTAACGGTTGCCGGAAAGAACTTTCCAAAAAAGCTTGTCTTTTGCGGAAGATAACCGATTCGATGATTAAACAAATTAATTGAGCCGCTGTAATAGGGGATTAATCCTAATATTGCTTTTGCCAAGGTTGTTTTACCGGCGCCGTTAGGACCGATGATATTTATGTAATCTCCCTTTTGTACGGAAAAAGTCACATCTTTTATAACCCCGAAACGTCCGTATGACACGTTTAAATTTTCGACTGTTAAAACATTATCCATTGTAATTTAACCCCTTTTTCAGATTTTCAATATTTTTGTACATGATCGATAAATACGTCGCCTGATTTTCATAATCGGTTTTAGAGATATTACCGGCGCCATTTAGCGGTAACATGACGGCATTTGTTTCTTCGGATATTACCTTGGCCACCTTCGGATTTATAAGCTCTTCATAAAAAATCGTATTATTTCCGGTTGTTTTTATCAGGTTTATGAGATTTTGAATGTTTTTTGGCGTGGGCAACGTATCCGGAGAAAAACCATTATATGGCGAAACATATTCTATATTATAACGTTTTGCCAGGTAACCGAAAACAAAATGTCCGCCAAAGATGATTGTCTTAAATTCTGACTTGCTGAACAAATCCTGATAGGCTAAATCAAGTTTTAACAATTCCTGTTTATAAAGGTTGGCATTTTCGGTATAAAATGAAGCATTAGCTTTATCCACCTCGATAAGTCCTTCTAAGATTGAATCAACCATCTTTATCGCATATAGCGGATCAACCCAGACATGGGGATCAATCCCTTCATGATCATCGTGTTTATCATCATGACTGATATCAATATCCTTACTGGCATTTACGATGATAATTTCATCTTCATCGAGAATATCGATGATTTGCGTTGCCCATACTTCCAAAAAATCACCTGTGTAAATGAAAACATCAGCGTTACGGATGGCAAAGATGCTTCTTGGTTTTGGATCAAAGGAATGGGGCTCAACTCCGGGTGGTAAGATTAATTCCACATTCAACCTATCTTTGGTGATAGCCTTCGTAAAATCATATATTGGGAAAATCGTCGTCATAACCGTGATTTTATCGTCTTTTTCATTTGTTTTACACCCGGTTAGTAGCATGACAAATAACATCACCAGACATAAAAAAAAGCTATACTTTATTAATTTCATATGGTCCTCCGGATCTATTATGTAAATTAACCATATTTATTATGCACCATTTTAGATGCAAATGCAAATTATTTGCATCTAATTTTTAAGAAAAAGAAAAAGAGAGGAAAACTCCTCTCTTAAATCTCTCATCGATTAGCGACGACCTGTAGGTCTTTGATTTTTTCTTGCTCTACGGCAATCAGGACATCTTACAGGATCATTTTCGAAACCTTTTTCTTTGTAAAACGCTTGTTCACCTTCAGTGAAGATAAATTCTTTTCCGCAATCTTTACAGATAATTTTTTTGTCAGCCATGGGTCTACCTCCTTCTAAGATAGGTATAATATTTAGATTTACTGTCAGTTATCTTAGACGAAGGTAAATTAAATATTAGAGCCTAAATGATTTCTTAATTATTTTATCACACAATCCCATTAAAAACAATCTTTTTTTATACTTTTAATGAATATTGTATATGATATTTTATTATATTATTTTTTAAAATATGTGTGATTATACAAATTTATCCGAAATATTATGATAATAGTTTCCATTTGACAAATATATTTGCGATAATTATGGTAAAATATATGTAGATTTGGAATAAATTTTTTAAAACTGGAAGGTAGATTATGAAAGACAAAATAATTGATTTAATGCAGGATATCGAATATCAACGGAAAACTGTTGAAGAAATTGCGGAAACATTAGGCTGTGAAAGCTCCGATAATTTTAAAGCTTTGGTGAAAGCAATCGTATCTCTGGAAAATGATTATATAATATATCAGGATAAAAATAAACGTTATGATTTAATTGAAAGATTTGGGTTTAAACCCGGTATCTTACAGGTCAATAAAAAAGGTTATGGGTTTGTTACCTTACTGCATGAAGACACCAAGGATATATTTATTCCTAAACAGGCACTAAATGGTGCGTTCAACCAGGATAAGGTATTAGTTAAAATAAACAAGAAAAAGACGGGTGAAAGTCCCGAGGGTGAAATTTACAAAGTTGTTGAAAGAGGAATACACGAGATAATCGGCGTATATTATGAACATAAAAATATCGGTTACGTTAAAAGTGATGACTCTAAGTTTAAGGCACAAATAATGATTAACAAAAATAACGCCAAAGGAGCAGTTCCCGACCATATTGTCAAGGTTATAATCACAAATTATCTTTCCGATGTTTTGGTTGAAGGTAAAGTAGTGGAAATCTTAGGTCATAAAAATGATCCGGGTATCGATATTTTATCGGTGGTATATAAATATAATTTGCCGTCAGTTTTTCCCGAAGCAACATTAAATGCGACGGAAAATATAAGAGATGTCGTGACTGAAGACGATTTAATCGGACGAAGAGATTTAAGAGATCAAATTATCGTGACAATTGACGGGGAAGACGCTAAGGATTTGGACGATGCCGTTACAGTGACCAAGCTCGATGATAATAATTATAAACTGGGAGTGCATATAGCGGATGTTTCTTATTATGTAAAGGAAAATGACGCTATCGACAAGGAAGCTTTAAAAAGGGGAACCAGTGTTTATTTAGTGGACCGGGTTATCCCGATGATATCTCATCGTTTATCTAATGGTATTTGTTCGTTAAATCCAAAAGTTGACCGGTTAGTAATCTCATGTGAGATGGAAATAGACGCAAAGGGTGAAGTGGTTAAGTATGAGATTTTTCCCGGTGTAATAAAAACGACCGAGAGAATGACTTATACCAATGTCAATAAAATTCTGGTTCATCGTGACAAGGATGTTTGTGAACGGTATAAAAATTTATTACCGCTTTTTAACGATATGTATGAATTATACAAAATCTTAAATAATCGGCGTAAAAAACGCGGAGCAATTAATTTTGAAACCATTGAAGCAAAAATAATCGTTGATGAAACCGGCAAACCTTTGGGAATAGAGAGAAGAACGCGGGATGTCGCCGAAAAAATCATCGAGGAATTCATGCTTTGTGCCAACGAAACGGTTGCCGAGCACTTTCATTGGTTAAATTATCCGTTTATCTATCGGGTTCATGAAAGTCCTGATACGGAAAAAATCAGACGTTTCTATCAGTTATGCAATGCTTTGGGATATAAGATAAAGGGTAAGGAAGATACCGTTCATCCAAAGGCCTTTCAGGAAATATTGGAGCGTGTTGAAAATACTAAGGAAGAAGCGGTTGTTAATACCATGCTGGTAAGATCGATGGCTAAAGCCCGATATTCCGAACAGAGTATCGGTCATTACGGTTTGGCTACTGATTTTTATACCCATTTTACCTCACCAATCAGAAGATATCCGGACACGATGGTTCATCGCTTAATCAGAGAATTTCTCTTTGAATCAAAATGTGATGAGGTAAATTTTGAAAAATACGCTAATCTGTTGCGGGACATTGCACTTCATACTTCAAAATGTGAGCGTAATGCCGTTGATTGTGAACGTGAAGTGGAAGATATGAAAAAGGCTGAATATATGGAGACAAGAATTGGCGAGGTCTTTGAGGGAATAATCAGTTCCGTCACCAATTGGGGAATTTATGTCGAACTGCCCAATACTGTAGAAGGATTGGTTCATGTACTGGATATGACCGATGATTATTATGTTTATGATGAAAAAACACTATCATTAATCGGTGAAAAGACAAAGAAAATCTATCGCCTAGGAGATACCGTCAAGGTTAAGGTTATAAGCGCCAGCAAAGAGGAGCGGGAAATTGATTTTGAAATCGTAGGAATTAAGCCTAGGAAGAGAAAAAAGATTGAAGTCGAAATCAATAAAAAGTTTAAAGTCAAAAATAAAAGAAAATATAGTGATAAATGATTTTTATTTCCATCTTTTATGATATAATTGTGTATCGTAATGGATGGAATTTTTTAGGAAGTGATATGTATGCAAAAGGAACAATTTAGTTTGTTACGTCTATTCTGGAAGTTTTTCAAGATTGGCATGTTTACCTTTGGCGGCGGATATGCGATGATCCCTTTGATGGAAAAAGAAGTTGTCATTAGTAAATGGATTGATAAGGAAGATATTATGGATATCGTGGCGATAAGCCAGTCCATTCCGGGGGCTGTGGCGGTAAATATGTCATTATTTGTCGGTTATAAAATTGCGAAAAAGAAGGGGGCAATAACAGCCGTGTCGGGTTGTGTCCTGCCATCTTTTTTGATTATTTTAATAATCGCCATCCTTTTTAGTAATATTCAGGATAAGGTTATCGTCCAACATGCATTTACCGGAGTTTTATCGGCTATTGTGGCGTTAATTATTATTTCCGCAATTAATATTGCCAAGGTCGCGATAATGGATAAAACGACGCTTATTATCACCATCTTAACCGTAGGAATATTAATGACGGGCCAGATTCTGACTATAAAAGGCATTTTAAGCGGTTTGATGCCGATATTAACGATTATTACCGGAGCATTGACCGGACTGCTGATTTATTATATTTACCCGAAAAAGGTCAGAAAATTATTTAAGGAAGGGGAGGATAAAAAGTGATTTATGTGCTTTTATTTTTCACCTTCGCAAAAATTGCTTTGTTTAATTTCGGCGGAGGATTTGTGATGATTTCCTTAATCGAGCAGGAAATCACAAAACCACCTTTTAACATAAGCCAAATGGAATTTGGTAATATTATTGCGATCTCGCAGATGACACCGGGAGCGATTGCGATAAACACGGCTACTTATGTCGGTTATAAAATCGGCGGTTTATTAGGCAGTTTAATCGCAACGATAGCCATACCGATACCATCATTTTTTATCGTGCTATTTGTTTCACCTTTATTAATAAAATATAAGGATCATCCGATAAATAAAATGATCTTTTATGGTATCAGAGCGGTTGTTGTGGGCTTAATCATCAATGCGGCGATAATTGTCAGCAAGACACCTTTTTTTGCTTATGAAAATCAAAAAAATAAAGTGTTTAGTCGTTTTCAGATATTAAAAGACTTTGATTTACCTTTTAACCTGGATTTAATCAATGTCGGCAGTATTGGGATTTTTATCATTAGTATTATATTGTTAAAGAAGTTTAAACTTAATCCCATTATGGTTATTATTATCGCAGGAATTTTAGGAATTATTATCTTTGGTGTTTAGATTTACTAAAAAGGCACAAATTAATGATGAACTTTTTAAATGAAAAGAGTGATGTTGTGAAGTATTTCTTTTCTCATTTTTTAAGCGCATTATTAGGTGCCTTTTTTGTTGTTATCGTGATGATCGGGTTTAATAAGCTCGCAGCAATTTATCCTATTTATTTGCCAAACTTGTTTTATAAAGAACAAATCAATTATTCGGTTAATGTTGATTCACAGGTATCAATTGCGATAAGTCAGGCTGTTGATAATGTCGTACAGGTCAACAATTACTTAGGTGAACAGTTGCAGGGAACGGGTTCCGGGGTAATTTACAAATTGACCCAGGATAAAGCTTATGTAGTCACTAATTATCATGTGATACAAAATGCATCGGGTGTGGAAATTGAAACAAATAAGGGTTATAAGGTCTATGGCGAGATAATCGGCAGTGATGCCGTAACCGATCTGGCGGTTGTTTCCATACCGAAAGGATCAATCGATCATAAAATGGAATTTTCTGATTCAAATACCTTAAAAGTTGGCGAATATGTAATAGCGATCGGTAATCCCTTAGGTTTATCAAGCAGTGCGACACTGGGAATAATATCATCCACCGAAAGGTTGGTTCCCGTTGATACGGACAATGATGATAAATCAGACTGGTACGCAAGTGTTTTACAGACTGATGCACCGATAAATCCCGGTAACAGTGGAGGAGCATTGATCAATTTGGCTGGGAAGATGGTAGGTATAAATTCGATGAAAATTGCCGAGCAAGATGTTGAAGGCATCGGTTTTTCCATTCCGACAAATTTGGTAAGCCGGATTATTGCCGATATCGAGACAAACGGTGAGGTGTACAGACCAATCAGACTTTTGGGTATTACCATTCAATCAGCTCTATATAAAGGGGACCTCGCTTATAAAATAATCGAGGTTCAGGAGGGTTCTCAGGCACAGAAAATAGATCTTCGAGTCGGAGATATCATTAGCGAAATAAACAATAAAGAAATTGTAAATATATTTGATTTAAAGTATTTTCTTTCAACCGCAAATGTGAATGATATTATCACAATCACCGTCATCCGCAATGGCGAAATTATCAATAAAGAAGTGATAGTCACTGATTAAAAAAGATGCTAGGACATCTTTTTAATAAAGATGTCTTGCATCTTTTTTGGGTTATAATCCAATTTTCTGCTAAAATAAAACATTTTACTTGTTATTACATATTATATGTAGTATAATTTTCATATGAACAGTCATTCATATGAGGTGATAGTAATGAAAGAACATAATGCAGTATGTGATGTTACCGTTATCCATGAAGATGTGGTGGAAAAGGTAAAAAAAGAATTACCCCGGGAAGAAGAAATAGAGAAAACGGCATCTTTATTCAAAATATTAGGGGATAATACCAGATTAAAAATAATCAGCACCTTGCAAAAATCAGAAATGTGTGTGTGTGACATCGCTCATTTATTAAATATGAGTCAATCACTTATCTCGCATCAATTAAGTGTTTTGCGAAATGCCCGTTTGGTTAAATACCGTCGTAGCGGCAAGGTTGTTTACTATACGTTGGATGATGAGCATATCGAAACGATTGTTCAATATGGACTTATACATATCAGTGAAAGTGGTGAAGGTGATGAACAAAAATAAAAAGCGACATAAGTATGATATTAAAAATATCAATTGTGCCAATTGTGCCGCTAAAATAGAAAAAAGAATCAGGGAATTAGATGAAGTAAGCGATGTTAATCTTGATTTTGTCAATAAAAAATTAACTATTACTTCAAATAATGATGACTTGTTGGGAAAGCTTAATGAAATAGCTCATAAGATTGAGCCGGGGACAAAAATAACCGAAGAAAATGTTATAGACGATAATAAAAATAATCGGTTGAGAATTTTAAAAATTATTATTGGTTTTTGTCTTTTTTTTCTGGCTTTGACATTTGAGCATTATGAGATATATAAAACATCAACGGTTATATTGTTTATCGTATCTTATGCAGTTATCGGATTCGGTGTGATTTATAAAGCATTTTTCAACATCAAAAAAGGTAATTTCTTTGATGAAAACTTCTTAATGACGATTGCGACACTTGCCGCAGTCTATGTAAAATCATATCCGGAAGCCGTGGCGGTCATGTTATTTTATGAAGTGGGCGAATTATTTCAGGATTTGGCAGTTGACCGCAGCCGTAAATCAATCAAGAAATTAATTGATATTCAGCCTAAATATGCCAATGTCTTAAGGAATGATAAATTCGTTAAAGTTAGTCCCGATGAAGTGGATATCGGTGAAACCATAATAATCAAACCGGGTGAAAAAATACCCCTTGATGGAATAATTGTCAAGGGCGCATCAAGTGTCGATACCTCGCAGTTGACCGGGGAGTCGATTCCGAAGGTAATACAAATAGGTGATGAGGTTTTAGCCGGCTTTATTAATTTTAACGGCTTACTTGAAATAAAAGTCACCAAAATGTATCGGGACTCAGCCGTCAGTAAAATTCTCGAACTTGTGGAAAATGCTCAAAGCAAAAAAGCAAGAGCGGAAAAATTAATAACGAAATTCGCAAGAATCTATACGCCAATCGTTATTTTAGCAGCCGTTTTAGTAGTGATATTACCAATCTTGTTTGTTAAAAATTATGATTTCAATGATTATTTATATCGCGGAGCGATTTTTCTCGTTGTATCATGTCCTTGTGCCTTGGTAATATCAATACCTTTATCGATATTTGGCGGAATAGGCGCATCAAGTAGGCAGGGAATCCTCATCAAAGGGGGAAATTACCTAGATGTCATCCGGAGGACCGGTATTATCGTTTTTGATAAAACCGGGACACTCACCAAGGGTAATTTTGTGGTTACAAAAGTCGTGGAATTTGGTATTGACAAAGATGAACTGATTAAAAAAACAATCATGGCCGAAAAAAATTCCGGGCATGCGATTGCCAAAGCTATCGTAAGTTATGCTAAGATTGATATCGATCAAGGAAAAATAAAGAAATTCGAAGAATTCTTTGGCAAAGGTATTTATGTTAATATCGATGATGAGGATATTTTAGTGGGTAACGCTAAATTGATGAATGAATTTAAGATAGAGTATACGGAAGCTAAAGAGGTTGGAACGATCGTCTATGTGGCGATAAACAATCATTTTAAAGGTTATTTTGTGATTAATGATGAAATTAAACCTGAAGCCCAAAAAACAATTGCTTATTTAAAAAAATCAGGTATGAAAACACTGATGTTAACGGGCGATAGTAATGAAGTAGCGCAATATGTGGGTAAGGAATTGGCTATTGATGAGGTGTACGCTAATTTATTACCGGAAGATAAAATGACAATAATGAATAAAATAAAAAAAGAATATCCCAATAAAAGCGTCATGTTTGTCGGTGACGGTATAAACGATACCCCGGTATTGACAGCTTCCGATGTGGGAGTGGCTATGGGTGGACTCGGTAGTGATGCCGCAATTGAAACTAGTGATGTCGTAATCATGAATGATGATCTGAATAAGTTAATTTCCGCTAAAGCTTTAGCCCAGTTGACCCACCGGAAAATCTGGCAAAACATCATCTTAGCATTAGGTGTGAAATCTATCGTCTTAATTCTTGGCGCGATCGGTTTGGCTACGATGTGGATGGCGGTCTTCAGCGATGTCGGTGTGGCGTTGCTTGCCGTATTTAATTCAATATTAATCTTAAGGTTCAAGAATAAATGTTAGAAAGTTTAACTTTCTAGCATTTTTTTATTTATAATATGAAATTAAATAAATTTAATATCTATTTATCATAATGTTAGTAGTAATTATTTGAAATTAGTGATACTAATGTTATAATTATGAATGTCGAAAGAAGTAGAGGTAATAAAATGAATGAATTTATCAATAAATACAAAAAGAATTTTTTATTTGTCATTTTAATTGGTGTCGGAATCTATATCTTCATTTTTTTTCGCAATGATGTAAGAGAAGTGACAAGTCAAATACAGGATATTAATCTGAAATATTTGATAACAGTAATCTTACTGTTAGTGCTATATATCCTTTTGGAAGGTTTAGTCATCTATGTTTTGGCTAGAATCAGTTTAAAGGGAATCTCTTTATTTGATTCCTTCCGATTAAATTTATCCACACAGTTTTTTAATGCGATAACTCCTTTTTCATCGGGTGGTCAACCATTTCAGGTTTTATATTTGGGAAGCCGCGGAATTAAGGCTAAGGATTCCACAAGTATTGTTATTATGAATTACATTACCTATAATATTGCCTTTATCATCGTCAGCGTATTGTGCTTAATCTTTCGTTTTCGTTATTTTAACGATTTATTACGTGAGGACGGATATAAATATGTATTGCTAATGGGTTTTGGCATAAATTTAGCAGTGACTATCTTAACTTTTTTTCTGGCATTTTCCAAAAAAATATATCATATATTAGTCGAGTCGGTGTGGGTTAAAATGATTCACTGGCCGATTTTAAGACGAATTAAATTGGAAAATAAAACCGATAAGATAAAAATCTGGATCGAAGATTTCAATCAGGAAATTAAGAATTTAAATAAACATAAATTGCTCTGGGTGGAGTGCATTGCCTATCATGGACTCAGAATAGTTATTTTTCATATGATACCGTTACTTATCTTCTTGGCTTTGGGAGAGAACATAAGTAATATGGAGATCAATCTCTTTGTCGGTGCGTTTTTCGTTTCCATGGTCATGGCTTATATTCCTACTCCGGGAGCCAGCGGCGGAGCCGAGGGTATTTTCTATCTTATATTTATCCATTTTTTTGAAATGACGGTTATTCCGGCATTGTTGTTGTGGCGTTTTACTACTTATTATTTATATTTGCTGCTTGGTTTTTTTGCTTTGATTACCTTAAATTATAAAAAGAATTTAAAGGAAATAAATTATCCTAAATAATATGAGGTGTTATATGAATCGGAAATTCCAAAAGTACCTTTATTTAGTTACGGGAAATTTACTTTCCGCTTATTCGGTAATCTATATTTTGCGTCCGAACGGACTTATGACCGGCGGTATTACCGGGTTGTCAAGAGTTATCGAACGAATTATTAAAAACATGATAGTATTGACGCCTTTGCTTGAACAATATTTATACAGTATTATCTATTATATACTAGCTATTATCGTTTTAATTTCGGCTTATCTCTTTTTAGGGAAGGCGGATGCCGTTAAAATCTTATTTTTATCGCTTGTTTACCCATTACTGTTGTTTTTATTTACCTTTTTGGATTTAAAACCTCTGTTAATTCCCGTACAAACAGATTCGGGCAGTGAGTTTAAGGACATTTTAGTTCCGACGATTGCCTATGGGGTGTTATCAGGTGTCGGAACCGGTCTTATACTAAGGAGTAAATATACTTCCGGTGGATCGGATACGATTGCCAAAATTGTTTACCGCAAAATCTTACCGTTTGTTAATTTCAGTCAGGTTCTGTTAATTGTCGATGGCTTAATTATTTTATCAAGTTTATTTGTCTTTGATTTTCGGATTGTTTTTTATGCGGTAATCACGAAATATATCAATATGAAAGCAGTTGATATGATTGTATTGGGAATTGGCAACAGAAGAGTAAAGATGGAAATAATCAGTACGAAATATGATCAAATCATCCCTTTCATCCATAACTCCGTTCATCGAGGTGTGACAATCGTCGATACGGAAGGCGCTTATTCGAAAAGTAAACTAAAACAAATCATCACGATTTGTTCACCGAGGGAAAGCTTAATCATAAAAAATTTCATCGCATCAATTGATGCCAATGCTTTTGTATACATCATTCCTTCCTCCACCGTATGGGGTAAAGGCTTTAGAAATATTGATCAGGATGAATTATCCTAAGCATTTGACAATATAATATTTATGATATATACAGAGATGTAATTTTTAAAATTTACACATACCTCATTTGTCAATGTGACTATCCTGGTTAGATTATGGGGCAGTTAAAATTCACTTTTTTGTTAATTAAATGCGTAATTTATGGTATAATTGATTAAAAGTAAACATGGAGGTTAATATGGGAAAAGTCAGAAAAGCTGTTATACCTGCAGCAGGATTAGGCACACGTTTTTTACCGGCAACTAAAGCTCAGCCCAAGGAGATGTTACCGATAGTTGATAAACCAACTATTCAATATATAATAGAAGAAGCCGTACAATCAGGAATAGAAGAGATCTTAATAATCACAAGCAGTCAAAAACGGTCGATTGAGGACCATTTCGATAAGTCATATGAACTAGAAGACATACTAAGAAAAAAAGGAAAACATGACCTACTTGCGATGGTCGAAGAAATTTCAAATATGGTAAATATCCACTACATCCGGCAAAAGGAAGCCAAGGGTTTGGGTCATGCCATTTTATGCGCCAAGGTTTTTATTAAAGATGAACCGTTTGCGGTGCTCTTAGGAGATGACGTGGTTGTCAATAAAAACGGAGAACCGGCTTTAAAACAATTAATAAATCAATATGAATCCGTTGATGCAAGCGTCGTCGGTGTTCAAACAGTACCACTAGAAGATGTCAGTAAGTACGGAATAGTCGAGGTATCGAAATCCCATGAACCGATGGGAAGACTATATCAACTGGCAAACATGATTGAAAAACCGCAAATCAGTGAAGCCCCAAGTCAATTGGCTGTTTTAGGCAGATATATCTTGACTCCTGAGATATTTGAAATGCTGGAAACGCAAGAACCGGGCAGCGGTAATGAAATACAATTAACGGACGCAATTAGAAGGCTGATGCGTAAACAGGCTGTTTATGCCTATGATTTTGTCGGTGAACGTTATGACGTTGGTGATAAATTTGGTTTTGTCAAAGCAACTATTGATTTTGCTTTAGATCGGGAGGATTTACACGAACAGGTCTTAAATTATCTTAAAGACAAGTTTAAATAAACTGATGCCATATCAAAAAATCATTTGATATGGCATTTTTTTAAAAATTATATATTTATTTCATAATAAATGTTATAATATTAATAGCTTGAGGAGGAAATGAAATGACTGAAAAACTAAGAGTACTAATTTTAACAGCACCATATGGAAATGGTCATTTAGCTGTGGCGAATAGCTTAACCGAGGAATTAAAGAATCATGATGATATAGAGTATACCCTGTATGATATATATACCGAAGACTATCCGGCGACGACGAAATTTGTGCAGAAATTCTATCTTAGCACTTATAAAAAAGGTCTAAAACAACAGGCCTATCGGTTTTTTTATTACGGATCGGATAAAATTTTAGATTTAAAAATCGCAAGACCATATGTCAGATTCGGGCTGAAAAAATTATTAAAGAAGATTAATGAAATAAAACCCCATCTTATCTTAAACACCTTCCCCGTTAACTGTACCTATAATTTAAAGGATGAAGGAATAAATATACCGGTATATACATTAATTACCGATTACTTTGCCAATTCCAATTGGATCAGCAGTCAAACAAGAATTCATTTTCTGGCTACCAAAAAGGTGTCAATGCAGCTTATCCAGAAAGGAATAAAAGAAAATCAATATATCGTAACCGGCATACCGATTAAACCGATTTTCTATGAAGATTATACCCCTTTGGAAGTTGATGAACTAAAAAAACAATTTCAAATTGACGAAAATAAAAAGGTTATTTTGCTGACCGCAGGTGCCCATGGTGTTGTACCTAATGTTTATAAAATAGTATCACATTTAACCGATGAAGAAAATATTGAACTCCTTGTTGTCTGTGGTAAGAACTATCGCTTATACAATAAGCTGAAACGGAAATTCTCTAAATTAAAGAATTTACATATTTTCCAATTTGTCAATAATATGCATGAATTAATGCGGGTATCGGACATCATGATCACAAAACCGGGTGGCATAACGGTTACGGAAGCCGCTAATATCGGAATACCCGTGGTTTTATACCGACCAGTTTATGGTCAGGAATTAGAAAATGCGATTTATTTCAGCAGTAAACGTGCCGCGACCATTGCCCTTCAAGAAGATGAACTGGTATATAAAGTATTGACAATTCTTAATGATGATGAATTATTAAACGATATGAAAAAGAATATTAAGAAAATAGCGATAAAACATTCAGCTTCGCTTATTATTGATTATATAAAGAAAGATTATGAAAAATTCCTTGAGGAGCAAAATGATTGTTAATCACTTAAAAAAACTTAAGAATGACCTGTATGAAATAACCATTGACCAGGAAACTTTTCAATTGTCAGAGGACTTTTTAGTTAAGTATCAATTATATTTAAATAAACAAATAAGTGAAGATGAATATAACTTAATCAAATCCCTTACCAATTATTCCAAAGTCTATCACAAAACCCTAAACTATCTGTCGTATAAAATGCGTACGGAATATGAGGTTGTTTGTTACTTAAAGGATAACGGTTGTATTGAACCTTTTTTATCGGAAATAATTACTAAACTAAAAAGTTTAAGCTATATTAATGATGAAAATTACAGTAATCTATATGTCAGACAACAATTTGACGTTAATAAAAAAGGACCGTTATATATTAAGCAGGAATTATTGAATAAACAAGTGAAGTTAGAAATAATCGAGAAAAGTTTACAATATATTACCGAGGAAAAGATTGAAAGCAATATATTAGGCCTTATTAAATACTATGATAAATTAAATAAAAGAAAATCGATTAACCAACTTAAAGAGGCAATATTACGCAATCTTTTGACTAAGGGATATGAATATGAGGTTGTTAATTTATATATAAATAATTATTCATTTGATGACAATAACGATGATGATATTTTATTAGAAAAAGAAGTGCATAAAGCATATAATAAATATCAAAAAAAATATCAGGGATATGATTTGAAAAGGCATATCATAAAATCGCTAATGTCTAAAGGATTCATATATGAGGATATCATTTCAATGCTTAAAAAGATAAATGTGGAGGGATAGTTTATATGTTCAATCAGCCGACTGATTTTGTAAAGTATTTGTTCCATGACGGCAAGTTAAATGAAGCCTATAAGCATTTTGGCAGTCATCTTGTTTATGATGACGACAAGGTGATTGGTACCTCTTTTTGTGTTTATGCACCACATGCTAAAGCTGTGAGTGTTATCGGGGATTTTAACAATTGGGATTTTGCGGTTAATCCGATGGAAAAGATTTCCGATGATGGTATTTGGTACACTTATATTCCTTTAGTAAACGAGTATGCATTATATAAATACGAATTGATTACCTGGGATAACCGTCACCTTCAAAAAGCTGATCCCTATGCGTTTTATGCGGAAAAAAGACCTAATACCGCCAGTATTGTTTATAATATTGACGGCTATAAATGGCAAGATGACAGCTATCAGGCAAAAATGTCAAATACCAATATCTATGAAAGCCCATTGTTTATTTATGAGTTACATATGGGAACATGGAAGAAGAAAGCTGACGGAAAGTTTTATTCCTATGTGGAAATGGCTGATGAACTAATCCCTTATATTTTAGAACAAGGTTTTACCCATATTGAATTATTACCGATTATTGAGCACCCATATGACGGTTCCTGGGGTTATCAGGGAACAGGATATTATGCGGCGACGAGTCGGTACGGTACTCCTAAGGACTTGATGTATTTTATCGATCAGTGCCATAAGGCAGGTATAGGTGTCGTAATTGACTTTGTTCCCGGACATTTTGGCCGGGACAGTCATGGGTTATATTTATTTGACGGAGAACCTACCTATGAGTATATTTTGGAGGATATCAGAGAAAATGTCGTATGGGGCACGGCAAATTTTGATTTAGGAAAAAATGAAGTCCGCAGTTTTTTAATATCCTGTGTGTTATATTGGCTCAACTATTTTCATGTTGACGGTTTTCGCATCGATGCCGTATCAAATATGATTTATTATCTGGGAGATAAAAATCGCGGAATCAATCATAAGGCATTAGAGTTTCTAAGACTGCTCAATACCGAAGTATTTGCCCATAAACCCAATATATTGATGATTGCCGAGGATTCATCCGATTTTCCCAATGTCACGAAACCGGTGGAATTGGGCGGATTGGGCTTTAATTATAAATGGAACATCGGTTGGATGAATGATGTATTAGAGTATTTTGAGGAGGATTCCCTTTTTAGAAAGTATTTGCATAACAATATATCTTTTGGACTCGTTTATATCTATTCTGAGAATTTTATTCTGCCATTTTCGCATGATGAGGTTGTTCACGGGAAACGTTCTTTAATAAATAAAATGCCGGGGGATTACTGGCAAAAGTTTGCTAATTACCGATTACTGATGGGATTATTAATGACTCATCCGGGTAAAAAATTATTGTTTATGGGTGGGGAGTTTGCCCATATGCATGAATGGAAGGACAAAGAACAATTAGATTGGCATTTATATCAATATCCTTCGCATGATTCGGCTAACCGGTTTGTGAAAGATATGATTAAAATCTATAAAACAGAAAAAGCATTATATGAAACGGACCATAAGAGCTACGGTTTTCAATGGATTGATTCTAATAACGCCGATCAAAGTATTTTCTCTTTTTATCGCAAAAGCAAGGACAATAAAGAATTACTCGTCGTGGTCTTAAACTGTACGCCGCTCGTATTTCATGATTATAAATTGGGAGTTCCCGAAAGGGGTAATTACGAAGAAATTATCAATAGTGACAGGGATTATTACGGTGGTTCTAATCAATATAACGGAAAAATATTAACAACTGTCGATGAGAGGATGCACGGATTTGAACAGTGTCTAAAACTGATAATCCCTCCGTTAGGAATATCAGTATTAAAATTAAAATAGCCGGAATAAACAAGATGTTTATTCCGTTTTTTTTGCTGATAAATGTTGCATACTATTAAACAAATAGATAAAATACTTTTATCATTTGTCGGGTAATTTGTCATTGAAAAATGAATAATATTATAATATACTTATTTTGGTGTAAGGAGAAGGTTAAGATGATTAAGAAAAAACGAAATTTATTACATCGTTTAAGCATTATAGAAGGACAAATCAGAGGTATTAAAAAGATGATTGAGGAAGAGGAATCGTGTAAGGCAATCGTAACACAGGTGATGGCCGCAAAAGCGGCAATCGAAAATACTTTGGCGATAATATTGACCCAAAATCTAGAGGATTGTTTGGCTGAGAAAATTAAAAATAATGAAGATGTTGATGCCGCGATAAAAGAAACCATAGAAATGATGGCAAAAACATTATGAGAATTAAAATTATCGGGGTGCCGGAAGAAAAGATTATCATCGCTTTAAACAGATTACTTAAAGCCTTTGATCGTTTGGCGGAAATAGTGAAGGATAACGAGGATTACCGGGTCTATTTTGCGGTCATTATATATGCTCGGGAAATTAAAGTAGTACTGAAGTGTGGAAATATTTTATTGGAAAATAGTACTAGTATTATCAGTGATGTTGATTATGACACAAAATATCTTATCCTATCATCATTTTATAAACTTTTGGCAAAACTAACAAATAAAAAATTAAGCTATGGGGTATTGACCGGTATCAGACCAACCAAACTTGTTCATCAGTATAAAAAAAGTTATCAAGACCGGGAAATTATCACTTTACTTACGGATAAGTATTTAATTGATATCAATAAGGCAAAGTTATTGTTAAAAATCGTTAATCATCAACTGCAAGTCATTAAGGATTACACCAGTCTAGATAAAGAAGTCAGCATTTATATTAATATCCCCTTTTGTTTGTCGCGTTGCCGTTATTGTTCTTTTACTTCCTATCCCAGTAATTATCAACTTGTGTCAAAAATGGATTATATTAGGGTTCTTGCCTTGGAAATAAAGGAAATGGCCGAGTTTTTACATAAGAATAAGCTGAAAATTACGACGGTTTATATAGGCGGTGGGACTCCTTCGGCATTAAACAAAGAGGAGTTAACATTTTTACTGGATTCGATTGAAAATTACTTAATCAAGGATAAATTAAGAGAATATACCTTGGAATGCGGTAGACCCGATTCACTAAGCGTCGAGAAATTAAAAATTATTAATGATCGCTCCATAACGCGTGTTAGTATAAATCCTCAGACTTTTAACGAGCTAACATTAAAAGAGATGAACAGGAATCATACGATTAAAGATATTTATGATATCTACGAGAAAACACGAAAATATACTTCGGTTAGTGTCAATATGGATTTAATCATTGGATTACCTAATGAAACAATTACTGACTATATGAATTCACTGGATAAGACTATCTTACTCGAACCCGAAGCCATTACCGTTCATCATCTGGCACAAAAAAGAGGATCCGAATTATTTAAGGAGACAATGGATGATAAAGTCGATTATAATAAGTATCATACTTATGCTTATAATAAACTGATGGAGTACCATTATCTTCCCTATTATCTTTACAGACAAAAAAACATTTCCGGAAATTTAGATAATATCGGTTATGCGAAAAGAGGTTTTGAAAGTATTTATAATATACTAATGATTGAGGAACATCAGACAATAATCGGTTTGGGCTGCGCATCATCCAGTAAGTTTCTTGATTACAAGCTGATATTAAGTCCCAAGGATTTAGTCACCTATATCAATAGTTATCAAACATATCTTGATAAAAAATATCAAGCGATAGCAGATACATTAATGAAAGTTGAGGGAAATAGATGAAAGATTTGTTCACATCCGAACATAAGAAAATATGTGATATTAAGAATAAGGAAGCCATTTCTTTTTTTGCGAAAATTGAGAATTTAAACGTACAGCAGGCAGTAAATCAAACCGATTTTTTGAATTTGTTGTTAGTTGACGAAACAGGTTATATATATGCCAAAAAGTGGAATATCAGCGAAGATGAAAAAAAATTGTTTAAAATCGGACAACTAGTGGAGGTAACGGGGACGGGTAATGAGTATAATAATAAGATTCAACTGATTATCGATAATATTCGACTGATTGATGATAATGATGACATTGATTTAAGTGTTTTTTATCAGCAGTCACCCGTGTCCAAAGCTGATTTACAAAAGAAAATCCAAAGCTATATCAATGAGATTAAAAATAAGAAGTTATTTTTAATCACCAGTACCCTTTATAAAAAATATGAAGAGCAATTTTTAGTATTTCCTGCTGCTTCTAAGAATCATCACGCTTATATTTCAGGACTTGCTCATCATGTTTCAACCATGCTTGATTTGGCTAAAGCAATCGGTCATGTTTATCAGAATATTAATCTTGATTTACTTTATTCCGGGGTCATTCTTCATGATATCGGTAAGGTTATCGAATTATCCGATTATTTGGCTCCCGAATATACGACAATCGGAAAACTAATCGGGCATATCAATGTCAGTTTTGAAGAAATAAAAATTGTCGCCAATGAGTTAAATATAAGCGGTGATGAAGTAATACTGTTGCAGCATATGATTTTATCCCATCATGGTTTATTGGAGTATGGTTCACCGAAACGTCCGCTGATAATTGAAGCAGAATTATTGCATTTAATTGATTTAATGGATTCGACTTTAAATATGATTGAGGATGAATTAAAAGTGACGGATGAAAATGATTTTACAAAACGAATCTTTTCCCTCGATAACCGTTCCTTTTACAAACATAATTTATAAAAGTATAAATCGTACAATTCAATTGTGCGATTTTTTTATATTAAGATGAATATATTCTAATGGGGGGATGATATGAGAAAAATACTAGTCATCAGTGTTTTCTTCCTTTTATTATACGGTTGTAGGACGGAAAAGTTACTTACGGAGGGTAAAAGCATCGGAATAACGAGAACGAATATCGAATTTGTGGCTGATTATAAGAATTGGACCGACACCCTGTGTCATAAGATGGACTTAAAAACGGGAGATATCATTGAGGTAACAATTCGAAATGAAGGAGGGAAATCATTATCAATAAAAGTAGCCGCAAATAGTGTGGTCTACGAAGCTGATAATCCAAAATCCTCAAGTTTTTCTTTCACCATCCCCGAGGACGGAACATATGAGTTTACGATTATAGGTGTCAATGCTACGGGGAAGGTTAGTTTTACAGTAAAAAAAATCACAAGGAATAACCTTGTGATTTAATGCTTAATTATTGTTCCTCTGGATCATAGGCTTTATGTAAGTCGGTCAAACTACGGTAAATAGCTTGTAATTCGGCGTCTACAAACTTGAATTCTTTAGCATCGCGTAATTCAGCCAACTTTTTGTTTGTGTTAGGTTTAGAAGTCCGTTCATCTTCTAAATCAGATTTTAAAGTGTTTTCAAATGATTTATATGCATTGAATTCAGAAATTTCTTCGTCAGTATATTTTTCATCGATATCCACATCATCATTTTCCAAATCATCTAAATACTCACGGTATTTTGTCATATCGCTTGGTTGTTCGGTTTTTTCTTTTACATCGGTTACATAAATGACATGGAAACCATAGATATATGAACCGTCCGCTTTTTTGATTTCTGTCTCTTCGGCTACTCCGATTGGGAAGGTCTTACCGGCTAATTCAAGAGCTTTATCTTCAAACTTCTTAACCATTTTTCCAGGACCGAAGTAATTTAAGTAACCCATGCTGTTTGAAGCACCTGGTTCTTCACTGTATTTAGCAGCAAGTGCTTTGAAGACTTCTTTCCATTTTGATGATGGAGTTTCATCAAATCCGACAAATACAACATCATCATTTTCTTCCTCATCTTCTTCATCAGGATCGATATCATAGTAAATTTCACAAGTTTCATTTTCTACTTCTTCTTCGGTGCAACCGTTAAGCACTTGATAAGCTTTGGCTTTAGCTAGAGCTTTTGATTCGGCGTCATCTTTATCATATTCAAATAATATATGATATGCTTCGATTGAGAACCATTCATCATAAGCAGCCTGTAAATCTTCATCAGTTACTTCACTTACACCGGTGAAGTTTTCAAATCCTAACAGATAGCGTTCGATTAATGTTGGTCCTGCCAACATGTCAAGTAATTGTTCTTCACTGAATGCACGGTAATATAATGCTAAGAATTCTTCCCAGGTTAAACCTTTAGGCGGATTTTGCGAATAACTTGCTTTATAGTTCTTCAATGCTTCTCTGTTATCTTCGCTTTCCTCTTTAGTTAATTTCAGATTGGCATCGACGTGCTGTAAAACTTCATAATTAATGATGTCAAATAATAAAGAAACACCATAGCGTATTTTCATTTCATCATATAAATCATCGGCTGTTATTGTTACTTTTTCATCATTATACTTATATGTGGCGACAACCTTTTTATTATCGTGTAATTTCTTTTCCGGTTTAAACTTCTTGTTATAGGACTTGTAATCGTCTCCGATTCTTTCGTCATAAATCTTTAAGTTGATTGAATCACGTAAATCTTGTACTTTGCCATCGATGTATGATTTAGTCGTTTTGGCGTTAACTAATTGTTCAAGGATATAATTGTGGAATTCGGTTGATTGACGGAAATCAGCTTGTTTGTAAGTAGGTTTTCCTGCTAAATAGACGAAATAATAACCTTCATCCTGAATTAAGTAGGCTTCCTCATTGTAGTCACCGACATTCTTGAATGTATCACTGTAGATAAAGTTACGGAATTTAGAAGATGATGAGTAGTTCTTATAAACGGCTCTTTCATATTCACAATCAAATGATTCAATAAATGGCAGTTCTTCCTCTTCTTCCTCTTCTTCTTCCTCTTCTTCATCGTCAGCATGTTGTAAAGCATATTGATCTTTGAAGTATTGAAGCTTATCCTCGGCATTTTCAATTGCTGCTTCAGCCTCATCCGCAGCCTTTTTGGTATCATATTTCAAAGTGATAATACACAAATCTTCACGGTAATCATTTTTTGCCTGAGTAATTTTTTCCGGTTCATCTTCAGTAAGTTCTTTTTCTGCTAGTTCTTTGGCATAGGCCTTTTGAAGTAAACTAAGCATGAAATATTCCTTAATCTTTTCATCTTTATTCGGATCGTCTTTTGATGTGATAACTCCTTGAAGGATCATGTTCTCATAAAAATTGTCAATGCCTTTATCTTTTTCGGCTTGGATTTTTTCATCCAATTCATCTTGGTCAACTTTACTTTTGTATTCATCTAATAAATTTCTGTCGATCATTTCTACTAAAGTAGTTGAACCGTAATGAAGTTTTAACATATTATATAATTCGCCCTTGGTAACTTTTAAATCCTTATAATCAAATACAGGATCATTTGTCTTTGTTACCTGAGGTTGTGCTTTAGGTCTACTTAAAATAGCAGCAACGATAACTAAGACTACTGCAATCAACAATACTGGCAGACCTTTTAATAGTATTGATTTCCAATTCATTTCTGACACTCCTTTTTCTTTTTGTATAACGCTATTATCATATCATTTTTAATTAATTTAAACAATAGATTTAAAAAAATTATCCAGACTTACCGGACAAATCCGTATTATTAATGACAGATACTAACGTGATATTTTACATGTATTAGACGACCATATCTCCTTTTTTTTTGCATTTTTTCAGATAAAAATTATTTTATTCGATTAATTGTTTAAAATAAGCCACATTTTTTAAGTAGATATTATGCCTGTCATAGCTTAAACAGCCTTTATCCCGTAACTGATTTAGGACCCTGATTAAAGATTGTCTTTCTATACCGATTATTTCCGCTAGCTGGGTTTTACTTGCAATGTGGCAGTTAAGATTATTCTCTGAAATATCAGAAAAATAGATAAAATAATAGGCTAATTTACTGATAATGTTTTTTTGTGATTTTAATTTTATCAATAGATTAAGTTTTTTATAGCTTTGGGATATGTGCGCTAAAAATTTTTCAAGCAAGATTATATCCTCTTTAAATATTTTAAGCAAATTTAGTTTAGTTATAAATAAAATTTCACAGTAATTTACAGCGATGATTTCATAAGGATAATAGGGAGAATCAGTAAAAAGTAGAATTTCGCCAAATATATCATATTGTTTTAAACTGTTAATGAGATTTTTTTCCCCACTGGCGGTTATTTGTTCAATGTTAGCCATTCCTTTTATGATAATTCCCACAGAATAGCAAATGCTTCCGCTACTAGCGATAATCTGATCCTTTTGATATGTTCTTATAAGATGTGGAATATCCTTATTATTGATTAATGAGATAAGTTCTTGATAAAACTCGGCATGAAAGTTTTTAATTTTAACTTTGTTCATTTTTTCACCTACTTGATAAAATTGTAACATATGTGACACTTTTTTTCCAGATATTAATGTAAAATATTATTGTATAAATGTGGAGGTTGATAGTATGAAAAAAATGATTATTTTGTTTTCTTTTATTTTGTTTATCTTAACAGGATGCGGTAATGATTCAAAAAAAGACAGTGTGACGGTCAAGGTTAGGATTCCTACGGGGGCTCCGACCTTAAGTTTGGTCAAAATGATTTATGAAGACGAATCCATACTTGACTATAAGGTCGAATATGAGTCGGTCAGCGGACCGGATCAATTAGTAAGTGCCATTACCAGCAAATCACATGAAATAGTTATCGCCCCAACCAATGTCGGTGCTAATCTTTATTCGAAAAATGCGGACTATGTTTATGCCGCTACAATCACATTCGGTAATTTATTTTTAGTAAGTAATAAACCGCTGACTTTGGATAAACTTTCTGAAGAAACAATTTATGCGTTTGGTAAGGGTAGTACTCCGGAAATTACCTTAAGAAAAGTATTGGGAGATAGGGAGGTCAACATAACCTTTCTTAATAACGTAAATGATGTGAGCAGCGGTTTTGTGGCCGGAACGTATAAAGTGGCGCTATTAGCCGAACCAGTATTATCGCTTACGAAGACTAAAGCGGTTGTTCATACAGTACTCGATTTGCAGGACGAATATAAGAAGTTGATGGGTACTAGTTCCTATCCGCAGGCGGGGATTTTTATTAATCAGGATTTTGCGAAAAAACATCAGAAGTTTATCGAAGCTTTTTTGGAAAAAGTAAGGGAAAGTACCGAATTTGTTAACAGTAATAAGGAAATGACCGCTAATTATTATTTCGAAAAAGGTTTGTTACCTAATTTACCTAATGAGGTTCTGGTAAATTCTATTGAAGGGTCCAATATTGGTTATCTTAGCGGTAAGGATTCAAAAGTCTTGATTGAAGAATATTTTAATATTATTTTAGAATACAACAGTGAACTTATCGGTGGAAAAATACCGGATGAGGATTTTTATTTAGAGTGATGATATGTGTAAGAAAATAATATATTATTTACTTTCTCTATTAAGTATCATTATTCTATATCATATGCTAAGCATTACCGTTAACAATGAAATGATTCTGCCGAAATTAAGTTTAATTGTAAATTACATCATAAAGATCAAATCGGGTGTTTTTTTGACTTATTCGCTTAAAACAATCTCAAAAACCATTGTCTGCTTTGTTTTTAGTTTATTAGTTTCTTTGATCCTAGCAGTTATTGCTTACAATAAAGGTTTATCAAGAATCATTAATCCTTATATGAGTATTTTAAAGACGATACCGACGATATCCATAATCTTAATGGCGATTATCTGGCTCGGTAATGAAAAGGCTATATATCTGATACCGGTTCTGGTAATTATTCCCTTATTATACGAATCATTTATTCATCATTTGAAAAATATCGATCCTAAGCTAGTTGAGGTCTGTGTTATTTATAAATTCAACCTGATGAAAAAAATCAGGTATTTATATTTTTATCATTTATTAGAAGGTTTTATCCTATCATTAAAACAAACCATCGGTCTTTGTTTTAAAATCATCGTAATGGCCGAAGTAATAGGTCAGGCTCAAATCGGCATTGGAGCGATAATGCAAAATGAAAAGGTGAATCTGAATATGAGCGGTGTTTTTGCCTGGACGGTAATTCTTATCATTTATGTGCTAATCATCGATTTAATCATCGATGTGACAGCAAAAAAGGTGATTAAATGGAAGTGTTATTATGAAAATTAATATCAGCAAATCGTACGATAAAGTTATCGTCTATAATAACTTTTCTTTGGAGATAATTGATCATAAAATAAATGTCATTATCGGTAAGTCCGGTTGTGGGAAGACAACCTTACTGCAATGTATTGCGGGACTCATTGAATATGAGGGGGAAATAATTCCTAAAGTAGATTCGATTGGCTATGTTTTTCAGGAGGACCGCCTGTTCCCTTATCTTACGGTGATGAAGAATCTGCTTATCATCGATAATGATTATGAGAAGGTTAATGCCTTGTTGGATGAACTGAACGTGGCGGATTTAAAAAATAAATTTCCCCATCAGTTAAGCGGCGGAGAAAAACAGCGGATTTCCTTAATTCGGGCTTTTTTGGGCAGTAATGAATTAATTCTCATGGACGAACCTTTTAAATCACTCGATTATCAGATGAAACAATATTTAGTCGAAATGCTTTATACGATGCAGAAATTAACGGATAAAACAGTCATCTTGGTCACTCATGACATAGATATTGCTTTATATCTGGGTCATTATATCCATGTGCTATCGGATAAGGTAACCACCTTAATGGAAACAATTTACATTAATAACAGGCATATGGAGCTTGATGAAGACAGCATTAAATTACTTAATAAATTAAAAAGGTATATGACGGCAAAGTAAACCGCTTTTATGGGATATTTTGTCAAAACTAGTTGATTTTTAATATTAATGTTATATAATAGAAAAGGATTGAGAAAAAATTCACAAGAAGTGATAGAATGGTAACAAAGGATTTAGTAAAGTTAATTAACGGTAAGTTGGTTACATATTCGGAGGAATTGGAAAATAAGGAATATTTGCGAGCCTTTGCCTGTGATTTGATGAGTGATTGCCTTGCTTTTTTAAATGATGATCACTGTATATTGATTACCGGTTTAATCAACGAGCATGCATTAAGAACGGCTTTAGTTTTGGATATTGATTGCGTTATCTTTGCCAGGGGAAAAAAAGTAAGCGAGGAAATGATTGATATCGCAAAACTTAACCGGATTACTTTGATTACAACCCCATTAACCCTGTTTGAGGTAAGTGGGATTTTATATCAAGCGGGAATAAAGGCTTTAAAAATATAGGTGCGTTTATGGATATAATGTTTGAGTATCAGGTATATCATGAGGATTATCATAATGCCGGATTAGTTTCGAGTGAAATAAAAAAGTATTTGACGCAAATTGGTCTCTCACCGAGGTTAATTCGAAAAATCGTCATTTGCTGTTATGAAGCAGAAATGAATTTGGTCATCCATTCCCTCGGTGGGTTTATCAAATTATTTATTGATAAAGAAAAAATTAGATTACTATCGGAAGACACCGGTCCCGGAATCGAAGATATTGAACTGGCGATGAAAGAAGGATATTCCACTGCCAGCCAGAGTGTTCGTGAACGTGGTTTCGGAGCGGGTATGGGATTACCGAACATGAAGAAAAACAGTGATGTGATGAAAATTACCTCAAGTCCCAATGGAACAATCGTTATATTATCATGGGTGATAGAATGAAACATTTAGTTGATATTCACGGTGAACGATGCATCGGATGCACAAGGTGCATGAGGGCATGTCCCACAGAGGCAATACGCATAATTGATGATAAAGCACATCTTCTTAAAGAAAGATGTATTTTTTGTGGTAACTGCATTGTCAATTGTCATAAAAATGCCTATAAAGTTTATAGTGACAGTTTTGCTAATTTAAGTCAGAATAAAATCAATGTGGCGATTTTACCGTTAGCGGTATATGGAATGACTATCAATAAGGAAGAATTGGGCGGTGTCTACAAAACCATCATGAATTTTGGTTTTGACGAGATTTTTGATTTATCCATCGTTACAGAAATGCTGATTGAGAAGATTGAATCATTTATCAGAAATAGAAAGGATACGTATATAATATCTCAATGTCCTACCGTCGTACGGTTAATCCAATTAAAATATCCGCAGTTACTGCCAAATCTTTTGCCCTTTGATTTTCCGTTTGAAGTAGCCGCTAAATTATCAAAAAAAGTGCTAAGCAAAAAATATAACATTAACGAAGACGATGTTGGCGTCAGTTATATTAGTGAATGTCTGTCGAATTTCATTGCGATAAAAGAAGCTTTGGGTAAAGAAAATTCCCATATTGATAATGTCTTTTTGTTTAACGATATTTTCCGCAACAGCATCGATAAGGATAAAACGGTGGTTGAAGTGGTAAAGAAGGGTATTCAATTTGCGAAGGTCGGTGCATTCAAACATATCACAAATAATAATGATGTCTTAGCCGTGGACGGAATAAAGCAAGTTGATGAGATATTGGAAAAAATCTATTTAAACCGTTTGAAAAATGTAAAACTCATTGAAGCCTATTCATGCATCGGCGGTTGTGTCGGCGGTAATTTTGCGCTAGAAAACCCGTTTGTGGCTAAATGGAAAGTAAATCAGTTTTATGATAAACTTGATGATTCCCTAAGTTCGTTAATCATAGCCAAATATAAAACGGAGTTAATTGATGATGAATGGTTATTTACCGAGAACTTAAAGGAAATTGCTTCTTTTAAATTAAGTAATAATATCGATCAATCGTTAATTAAATTAAATAAAATAAACCAAATTCTCAAAGACTTACCGAATATTGATTGCTGCGCATGTGGGTCCCCATCCTGCCGTGCTTTTGCCGAGGATGTCGTAAATGAGGTAAAAACACTGAATGGTTGTTTTATTTTAGGAAAGGAATAAGGATGAAGGTAAGAGAATTTCTTAATGATAACAATTTTGAATTAATAAACGCAGCTAATCTGGATATTGAAATAAGCGGTGTTTATTGCGGTGATTTATTAAGCTGGGTCATGAGTCATGCCAAGGAGAAAAATGTGTGGTGCACGGTTTTAACTCATGTGAATATCGTTGCCATCGCCTCACTCGTTCAATTATCCTGTGTCATTATCTGTGAAAATGCTCCAATTGATTCTGACACCGTTCTAAAAGCTAAAACAGAAAAAATTAATTTATATAGGACAAGTTTAAACAGTGCACAGGTAATTGAAAATTGGCTGATGAAAAATGGTTAAATGTTATTATGATCTACATATCCATACGGCATTGTCACCGTGCGGTGATAAGGATATGACGCCAAATAATATCGTGAATATGGCTTTATTAAAAAAACTGGATATCATTGCGATAACCGATCATAATAGTTGTAAAAATGTTGAACCGGTATTAAAAGCAGCTTCAAAAACTAATCTAATCGTTGTTCCCGGTATTGAGGTTGAAACATTTGAAGGTATACATATGTTGTGTTATTTTAAATCATTGACGGATTTAAAGGACTTTACCAGCATAATAGATGATAATTTACCCGATATCGAAAATAATGAGGTTAAGTGGGGAAGTCAGTTAATATTAAATGAAAATGACGATATTTCGGGTACTGAGCGGAAAATGCTGATTAATTCCACCAATATCAAAATAAATGAACTTGTTAAACTGGTTCATATATATAACGGAAGAATTGTGGCATCACATATCGATAAATACGCTAACAGCATTTTAACCGTATTGGGCTTTATTCCGGATGATTTGCCTCTTGACGGGATTGAGGTTAGTCTGAATGCAAATCTAAAAGAATATGAAACTATTTTTAAGTATCGAATATTTCAAAATTCCGATGCTCATTTTTTAGCTGATATTTGTGAAAAAAATAATAATATTATATTGCTTGACAAATCACTCGAAGCCTTTTTTCACTATTTAGGTGATAAAGATGCGTGATATATCAATGCATGTATTGGATATTGCGATGAATTCCATTAATGCCCATGCCTCATTAGTAACAATCAAGCTTACGGAAACAGATAGTCTTATTAGATTAGTGATAGAGGATAATGGGGTTGGTATGTCTAAACAAGCTTTGGAAAAGGTTAGAGATCCTTTCTATACTACGCGTACGACAAGGAAAATAGGACTGGGAATTCCGCTATTATATCAAAATGTGACAGCTACGGGTGGTACATTAAATATCTCAGCTGTGGAATCAATCGGCACAATAGTTGATGCCACATTTAATAAGGAACATATTGATTGCATACCTCTAGGTAACATCGGCGATACGATAGTATCTCTGATAATGTTAGATCCTCATGTAGATTTTTTATTTATCTATAAAAATAATAATGACGAATATGAACTTGATACTAGGGAAATAAAGAAATTATTACAGGAAGTACGGATAAATGATATATCCGTTATCAATTGGTTAAAAGAAGACTTAAAAAGTTTCTTTAAATAAGTATATTTTTAGGGAGGTTAACATGGCAAGATTAGAATTAACTGAAGAAAAATTTGCCAAATTAAAACGCTACATTGATGAAAATCGTAGTGAGACTTGTGGCTTAATGCCCGTATTACACGAAGCACAGGATATCTTTGGATGCATACCTCTTGAGGTACAGAAATTTATTTCTAAAGAATTAAATGTTTCAGTGGCAGAAATCTATGGTGTTGTCACATTTTATTCGCGGTTTTCCACGGAACCTGTCGGCGATCATTTAATCGGGGTATGCTTAGGTACGGCATGTTATGTCAAAGGTGCGCAAAAAATAATCGAGGAGATTGAAAAAGAACTGGATATTAAGCCTGAACAGACGACCAAAGACGGCAGATTCACCTTAACTGCCACAAGATGTTTAGGTGCATGCGGTTTGGCACCGGTTATGATGATTGACGACGAAGTGTATGGAAGACTTACTCCGGATCAAGTTCCCGGCATCTTAGCAAAATATGATAAGGAGAGAAAATGATGAAGAAAACGATAGCTGATTTAGCAAAGATTAGGCAGGAAGCGCTTAAAAAAATGCAGTTACGTGACCAAAACGGTTCAGGGTGCCGTATTGTTGTCGGCATGGGTACTTGCGGAATTTCAGCAGGAGCAAGAGAATGCCTTACCGCTATTATTGATGAAGTAAATCGAAGAGGGTTGAACAATGTCCAGATTGTGCAAACCGGTTGCGTGGGCTTATGCCGCTTAGAGCCGATGTTTGATGTTTATATGGGAAATCAAAAATACACCTATGTCAATATGACACCGGAAAAATCACGTCAAGTGGTTGTAGAACACATTGTCAATAATCGCGTTATTAATGACTATACCATTGGAAGCGTAGAATAGGGGGGATTACAATGCAATTTTATCGTTCACATGTCCTGCTTTGCGGAGGGACGGGTTGCACATCGGGAAAGTCCTTGGAAATCAAAGCAGAAATTGAAAATGAATTAAAGAAATTAGGGATTGAAAATGAAGTTCAGGTGGTAATGACTGGATGCTTCGGCTTATGCGAAGCGGGACCAATTATGATTGTTTATCCTGAAGGCACATTTTACTCCCGTGTTCAGGTTAAGGATGTAAAACGGATTGTCAATGAACATTTATATAAAGGACGTATCGTAAAAGATTTATTATATTATGAAGCTATTCAGCAGGATAAAATCAAATCGGTCAATGAAGTGGATTTTTATGTGAAACAAAAACGGATTGCTCTTGCTAACTGCGGTTTAATCGATCCGGAAAATATTGATGAATATATCGCGCAGGATGGATATCTCGCTTTGGCAAAGGTTTTGACCCAAATGAAACCGGCTGAGGTTATCGAAGAAATTAAAATATCCGGACTTAGGGGCAGGGGCGGAGCAGGATTTCCTACCGGATTAAAATGGGAAATTGCTTCTAAGTATACCGATAACATAAAATATGTGACATGTAATGCCGATGAAGGTGATCCGGGAGCATTCATGGATCGTTCGATATTAGAAGGAACACCTCATTCTGTTTTGGAAGCAATGGCAATCGCCGGATATGCCACAGGTTCGACAAAAGGTTATATCTATATCCGGGCGGAATATCCGATTGCGGTTAAGAGGCTCCAAAAAGCTATCGAACAAGCAAAGGATTATGGACTATTAGGCGAAAATATTCTGGGTACTAATTTTAGTTTTGACATAGAAATCAGATTGGGTGCCGGAGCATTTGTCTGCGGTGAAGAAACGGCATTGATTGAATCCATTGAAGGTAAGAGAGGAATGCCAAGGACAAAACCTCCGTTTCCGGCAGAAAGAGGTATCTGGGGAAAACCGACCCTAATCAATAATGTGGAGACATTTGCCAATATACCTGCTATTATTTTAAAAGGCGGACATTGGTTTTCTGAGATTGGAACCGAGGATTCCAAGGGAACAAAGGTGTTTGCTTTGGGAGGAAAAATTAATAATACCGGTTTGGTGGAAATACCGATGGGTACAACCCTGAGAGAAGTAATTTTTGATATCGGGGGAGGTTGTCCTAATGGTAAAGCATTTAAAGCGGTACAGACCGGCGGTCCTTCCGGAGGTTGTTTAACTGCCGACCATTTGGATACACCAATCAGTTATGATAATTTAACCAAATTAGGTTCAATGATGGGTTCCGGCGGAATGATTGTCATGGATGAGGACACATGCATGGTTGATATAGCCCGTTACTTTTTGGATTTCACCTGTGATGAATCATGCGGTAAATGTAGTCCGTGCCGGGAAGGGACAAAAAGATTAAAGGAATTGCTTGACAGAATCTGTTCGGGAAAAGGAACATTTGAAGATCTTGAGCGCCTGGAAAAACTGGCATACTATATAAAAGATAATGCTTTATGTAATTTGGGTCAATCGGCACCTAATCCGGTGATATCAACATTAAGGTATTTTAAAGACGAATATATAGCGCATGTTGTCGATCGCAGATGCCCTACCGGTGTATGTAAAGCGTTGCTTCAATATACGATAACGGATAAATGTGTTGGTTGCGGATCATGTGCGAAGGTATGTCCGCAAGGATGCATTGAACCGTTGGGAAAAGAATTGAATGGTAAATCAAATCGTCGACAATACGTTATCGACCATACCAAATGCCTAAAATGCGGTGCCTGTTATGAAGCTTGCCCACCTAAAATTAAGGCAATCATAAGACATTAGGAGGTAATTATGAAGGTGAAAGTAAAAATAGATGGATTACTTTATGAAGTACCAAGTAATTATACTGTTTTAGACGCATGTAAAGAAGCTAAAATAGATATACCAACATTATGCTTTTTGAAGGACTTAAATGAAACAGCCGCCTGTAGGATGTGTGTGGTTGAAGTTGATGGTGCGCGAAGCTTACAGGCTTCATGTGTATTAAAAGTCAGGGATGGCATGAGTATCAAAACAAATACCAAAAGAGTTCAGGAAGCAAGAACGACCACATTGGAATTATTACTGGCCAACCATAATAAGGATTGTTTGAAATGTAACCGTAACGGGAAATGTGAATTACAGGATTTGTCTGAGAGATTCCATATAAGAGATATTTATTTTGATACCTTCGAAAAAAGAACACCGCATTATGATGCCTCATCGGACGCCATCGTTCGGGATCAATCAAAGTGTATATTATGCGGTAGATGTATTTCGGCATGTCAAAAAACAGCAGGTATGTCAGTTCTTACCTATATTAATCGAGGATTTGAATCGGTCGTCGGAACGGGATTTAACTACAAATTGGGTGATGCCGGTTGTTTATACTGCGGACAATGTATTAATGTCTGTCCTGTAGGTGCTTTAAAAGAGAAGAGCCATATTGAAATGGTATGGGATGCGATAAATGATCCGGCAAAACATGTTGTTGTGCAAACAGCACCTGCGGTGAGAGCCGCAATCGGTGAAGAATTCGGTTTACCTATAGGCACAAGATGTACGGGAAAAATGGTCGCTGCTCTTCGTCGACTTGGTTTTGATAAGGTTTTTGATACCAATTTTGCGGCTGACTTAACAATTATGGAAGAAGGATATGAATTATTGGACCGCTTGCAAAAAGGAGGTCCGCTACCACTGTTAACCTCCTGCTCACCTGGCTGGATTCGATTGGTGGAACAATATTATCCTGAATTTATTCCGAATTTATCCTCATGCAAGTCTCCTCATCAAATGTTTGGTGCGATAATAAAAACATATTATGCTGAGAAAATGCACATTGATCCGAAGGATATTTTTGTGGTATCGGTTATGCCATGTTCGGCGAAAAAGTCCGAAATGAATCGTAAAGAAATGGTTGTCAATGGCTTAAAGGATGTCGATGCCGTACTAACTACCAGAGAAATCGGCAACATGTTAAGAGAAGCGGGAATTAAGTTTACCGAGTTACCTGATGAGGACTTTGATCATCCGCTGGGAGAATACACCGGAGCAGGTGTTATCTTTGGTACGACCGGTGGCGTAATGGAAGCGGCGTTAAGAACCGTAGCCGATATCTTGACCAAAAAAGATCTGGATGAGTTTGAATATCACGAAGTTCGCGGTTTGGAAGGAATTAAAGAAGCGGAAATAGAAATCGGCGGAAAAACCATTAAAATAGCCGTTGCTCATGGCGGTGGAAATGCCAAGAAACTTATGGATTTAATTAAAAGCGGTAAGAAAGAATATCACTTTGTTGAGGTCATGGGTTGTGAAGGCGGTTGTGTCAATGGCGGAGGTCAACCGTATGTTAAAGCAAGTGTCCGCAATACGGGAATTGATGTGAGAAAGCTTAGGGCACAGGTCCTTTATGAAGAGGATAAAGATAAAGCGGTGCGTAAGAGTCATCAAAATAAGGAAGTACAGACTTTATACAGGGAATTTTTAGAAAAACCAAATAGCCATAAAGCTCATGAATTGCTACATACTACTTACAAAGAGCATGACATTTTTCCATTAAACCGAAATTGATAAATTTTGGCACAGAGTAAAAATACGGGATTATTAACCGAGATAGTAATATAATAAGAACGACTAATATAATTATTATATTAGAAAAAACGTTTTCGTTTTATTGTAAGTTTATGTCTTTTGATGTATAATAAACTTTGGTTAAAAAATCAATAACAAGGAGGAAGCAAAATGGCTAAAAAATTCCAATCTATGGATGGAAATCAAGCTGCCGCTTATGCTGCGTATGCCTTTACCGAAGTAGCAGGCATCTATCCTATTACACCATCTTCTCCGATGGCTGAATACGTAGATTTATGGGCTTCACAAGGTAAGAAAAACTTATTTGACATGCCTGTTAAAATAGTTGAAATGCAATCAGAAGCAGGTGCAGCCGGTACCGTTCATGGGTCATTACAATCAGGTGCATTAACTACCACATTTACTGCATCACAAGGATTATTATTAAAAATCCCTAATATGTATAAAATCGCAGGTGAATTATTACCAGGTGTAATTCATGTGGCTGCAAGAACATTAGCAACACATGCATTATCAATTTATGGTGATCATCAAGATGTAATGGCGGCGCGTCAAACAGGATTTGCATTCCTTGCAACATCATCTGTTCAACAAGTTATGGATTTAGCAGGTATTGCTCATTTGGCAGCAATTAAATCCCGTATTCCGTTTGTTCATTTCTTTGATGGATTCCGTACTTCTCATGAAATTCAAAAGATTGAGGTTTTGGATTATAGTGTTTTTGATAGCTTATTAGATCGTCAAGCCGTACAAGAATTTAGAAATAGAGCATTAAATCCAGCACACCCAGTAACACGCGGTTCCGCACAAGGTGAGGATGTATATTTCCAAAATCGTGAAGCGCAAAACAAATTCTATGATGCGGTTCCTGATGTAGTTGCCGAATATATGAATGAAATCAGTAAAGTTACCGGAAGAGAATATAAACCATTTGTTTACTATGGTGTTAAAGACGCTACTGAAGTAATAGTAGCAATGGGTTCCGTAACGGAAACTATTGAAGAAGTAGTTGACTACTTAAATGCCCAAGGAAGAAAAGTCGGATTAGTGCGCGTTCATTTATATCGTCCGTTCTCAAGCAAGTATTTCTTTGACGTATTACCAGCTACAGTTAAAAACATTGCCGTATTAGATAGGACAAAAGAACCAGGTGCTACCGGAGAACCATTGTACTTAGATGTTAAAGCTATTTTCTACGGAAGAGAAAATGCCCCACGTATTATCGGCGGACGTTATGGTTTATCTTCCAAAGATACAACTCCGGCTCAAATGGTTGCAGTATATGATCATTTGGCTAATAATGGTCATGATAACTTTACGGTTGGTATTAATGATGATGTGACTCATCTGTCATTACCTATTGATGAAACGATTAATGTTGCCGACAAAGATACTACGGAAGCATTATTCTTTGGTTTAGGTTCTGACGGAACAGTTGGAGCAAATAAAAATACGATTAAAATTATCGGTGATAATACCGATTTATATGCACAAGCATATTTCGCATATGATTCAAAGAAATCAGGTGGGGTTACCCGTTCTCATTTGCGTTTCGGTAAAAACCCTATTCGTTCAACTTATTTAGTAACAAAACCATCATTTGTTTCTTGTTCATTGGAATCATATCTTGAAAAATATGATATGTTATCAGGATTAAGAAAAGGTGGAACATTCTTATTAAATACGGTTCATACTGCGGATGAAATCGTTGAAAAATTACCTAATAAAGTTAAGAAATTGTTAGCTCAAAAAGAAGCTAAATTCTATATAATTGACGCTATTACTTTAGCCAGAGAAATAGGTTTAGGAAACAGAACCAACACAATTTTACAATCTGCTTTCTTTAAATTAAACGAACAAATCCTGCCATTTGCGAAGGCTGAAGAATTAATGAAGAAATATGTTGAAAAAACATATTCCCGCAAAGGTGAAGCCGTTGTTAAATTAAACTGGAGAGCTATTGAAGTAGGATACGAAGGATTGACGGAAATTAAGGTGGATCCAGCATGGAAAGACTTACAGGATGAAACAAAAGCTCATGATGATAATCGTCCTGAATTCGTAAAAAATATTGCCGAACCAGTTAACTCAATTAACGGTAACGATTTGCCTGTTTCCGCATTTGAAAAATATATTGACGGAACAATGGTTAATGGTTCCACACATTATGAAAAACGCGGTATTTCGAACTTTGTTCCTAGATGGATTGAAGAAAATTGTATTCAATGTAACCAATGTTCATTTGTTTGTCCTCATGCCGTAATTCGTCCATTCTTAATTACTGAGGATGAGATGAGTAAAGCTCCTGAAGGAATGGTTACTTTAACCCCTGTGGGCAAAGGTTTGGAAGGATTACAATATCGTATTCAAGTATCACCTTTAGATTGTACCGGATGTGAAGTTTGTGTCAATGCATGTCCTGGTAAGAAGGGTATTAAAGCTCTGCAAATGGTACCAATCGGTGAAGAAGTCGAAAGAAACGAAGTTGTTAATGCCGATTACTTATTCAATAATGTGACTTATAAAGATAACTTAATGGCTAAAAATACAGTAAAAGGTTCACAATTTGCCCAACCATTATTTGAATTCCACGGCGCTTGTGCCGGATGTGGTGAAACACCTTATATTAAATTGGTAACGCAATTATTTGGTGACAGAATGGTTATTGCTAACGCTACAGGATGTTCATCAATTTATGGCGGATCCTATCCATCAACTCCATACACGACAAATGCTGAGGGACGTGGTCCTGCTTGGGCTAACTCATTGTTTGAAGACAATGCCGAATTTGGTTTTGGTATGAGAATTGCTGCGGAAACAATGCGTGACCGTATCCAAAACATCATGGCTACAAATATGGACAAAGTTGATGAAAACTTAAAAGGATTATTTACGAAGTGGATTGAAAACCGTTCATCAGGTCTTGTTACCCGGGAAATTGAAAATGATTTAATCAAAGCAATCGAAGCAAGTGATAATAAGGAAATTAAAGCTATCCTTGAAGTTAAAGAGCATTTGGTTAAACGTTCACAATGGATCTTCGGTGGTGACGGTTGGGCTTATGACATCGGATTCGGCGGTTTGGACCATGTCATCGCTAATAATGAAGATGTTAATATCTTAGTATTGGATACGGAAGTATATTCGAATACCGGAGGTCAATCTTCTAAATCTTCACAAACAGGTTCGATTGCGAAATTTACTGCAGCCGGAAAACCTGGTAAGAAGAAGGACTTAGCAGCCATTGCGATGAGTTATGGACATGTTTATGTGGCAACTGTATCTTCAGGCTATTCACAGGCTCAAGTACTGAAAGCATTTGCTGAAGCTGAAGCTCATCCTGGACCATCAATTGTTATCGCCTACTCACCATGTATAGCTCATGGTATTAAAGGTGGTATGTCTAATTCGCAATATGAATCAGCATTGGCTACGGAATGCGGATATTGGCCAACATTCAGATTTAATCCGATGTTAGCATTAGAAGGACAAAATCCATTTAAATTAGACTGTAAAGAACCAGATTGGGATAAATATCATCAATTCTTAATGAATGAAGCTCGATATGCCCAATTGACACAAATTAATCCAGAATTGGCACAGGAATTATTGGAAGCAAATATTAAAGAAGCTAAACGTCGTTATGCAATGTACAAACGATATGAAGCAATGGATTATTCTATAAAAGAATAATATATATTAAGACCTAAGCGAGATGCTTAGGTCTTTTAATTTATAATTGAATTTTAGTAATATAATTAGTTTTCTAAATAATGGTTATTAACATTAATTTATAATCATTTTTTATTTTTGTTAATTAAGTAATGATTTTTTTAAAAATAAATGGGATTGATAAAATTTGGTAATATTTATTATCTGACTTTCGTAATAAAAATACAAAAACAGACAAAAATATGTCTGAAAATAAAATAAATGGAGGTTTAAAATGGACTATAAAGACAACAAAGATATTAAAAGAAACGACAATCTAGAAAAGGTTGACGATAAAAATCGTAATGACCGTAATGATAATGTAGAATTTGACAAAGAAGACAGACTCGATATTAATAGAAAAGATCGCGATGATAATGTTGAATTCTGTGATGAAGATCGTTTCGATATCAATAAAGAAAATCGCAAAAAAAATAATGATAAAGTAGAATTCGCCGATGAAGATAACAAAAAAGATCGCGATGACAGCAACAGAGAAAAAATAAATATTCCATGATTAAAGTTAATCCTTCTATCAAGTGATAGAAGGATATTTTATGTAAGTTTAGTGGAAGATAAAAGCAGATTATCTTGTTTGAAAATATAATAAATGTTTTTGAATAAAATATTAATGATTAAAAAATTCACAAATTTATTATTATATTATTGGAAATCGATTAGTGTTTTATGTATAATTAGATATAGTGAGACTTAGAAGTAGGAGGCAGTCATGAAACCCGAATTAAAAATAAAAAATTTACATGTTAATGTTGAAGACAAAGAAATATTAAAAGGGGTTGATTTAACACTCAAAGGTGGAGAAATTCATGTAATCATGGGTCCTAACGGAACCGGTAAATCAACATTGTCTTCCGCAATAATGGGTGATCCCAAATATAAGGTAACCGAAGGTGAAATATTATTAAATAATGAAAATATCATAGATACTCCGGTAGATGAAAGGGCAAGGAAAGGTCTTTTTTTGGCAATGCAATATCCGGCCGAGGTACCGGGTGTGACTAATTCTGATTTTATCAGAACGGCAATGCAGGCAAGAACCGGTCAATCCATACCTTTATATAGATTTATCATGGATTTTGATAAAGCCATCGAAAAATTAAAGATGCGAAGCGATCTTCCGCATCGTTATTTAAACGACGGTTTTTCCGGCGGTGAAAAGAAACGCAATGAAATCTTACAGATGCTCATGTTAAAGCCTGATTTTGCGATTCTTGATGAAATTGACTCCGGACTTGATGTTGATGCCTTAAGAATAGTGGGAGAAGCTGTAAATTCAATGCGTGGTGAACATTTTTGCTGTTTGCTGATTACCCATTATCAGAGAATATTGGATTATATTAAACCCGATGTTGTTCATGTCATGATGAAAGGGAAAATAGTTAAATCGGGCGGTATTGATTTAATTGAAAGAATCGATAAAGAAGGTTATGATTGGATTAAGGATGAATTGGGAATTGTTGATGAACGAGTACTTCCAGAGGAAAATCATGTAAGACCGGCGATGTTAGGTGAATGTGCGACAAGAAAACCATTGGAGTAGTAATGAACGGAGGTATAATCATGGATAATTTAGTTAAACGATTTTCCCATGATGACAATGAAATCATTAGTTTAAGAAATAGACAAATAAATGATATTGATAACATACAATATCCCAAGATAGGTAAAATTAAACTAACGGATTTTAATTTGGATAAATTAAACGTAATGTATGTTAAGGAAGAAAAACATCATGAATTAGGAGACATAAATAAACTAATTGATGATGATGACAATATTATCGTCCTTAAAGACGGGAATATTATTTACACTAATTTGGATCAAGCATTTCAACAAGTAAAAATAATGAGTTATTATGATGCGTTGACAGCTAATGACGGTGAGGTAATTAATCTTTTTAAGGAAAGGTTTAATAAAAATGTAGATAATAAATTAATTGCCTTAAATAAAGCATATCAGAATAGCTTGTTATATATATCTGTTCCCCAAAATGTAGTTATTAAAGAAACGCTGAAAATCCATATCATCGGTGAAAAGAGTGATTTGATACACTATACGATGATTGTGGGCGGAAAAAGCAGCGAATTGACAATTGTGGAAAAAATCGAAAATCTTAATCCGATAAAAGTGAATTACTTAAGTGAAGTTCGGGTTTTAGATAATGCGAAAATACAATATATAGGTATTGACCGTCTGTCGGAAAAAACAAATGCCTTTATAGGCAGATACGGCTATGTTTATGACAATGGTTCATTAATCTATGCCTTGGGGCAGTTAAATGACGGTAATGTAATATCGGATAATGTGATTAAATTATTGGGGAAAAACGCTAATGGCGAATCACGTAATGTATTGCTTACTGATAAAACAAATATTCATGCCGTAACAGTTAATATCGAGCATTTGGCACCATATAGTAACGGTAAAATAACAAACCATGGTATCGTAAAGGATCAGGGGTATTTGCATGTTGATGGTATCGGCAAAATCAATCAGGGAATGAGTAAATCCAATTCTCTCCAGCAAACAAGTATCATAACTTTATCAAAGGATGCTAAAGTGGATAGTAATCCATATTTGTTAATCGATGAATATGATGTAATGGCAGGACACGGAGCAGCAGTAGGTAAGGTTGACAGTGAGCAATTATATTATTTAATGAGCCGAGGTTTATCAAAACAGGAAGCAGAAAAGCTCATCATTTTAGGCTTTCTCTATCCGATTATTGAGCTCATTGAATCGGATAAAATTAAGACAAATTTTATTAAAACGATTGAAAAGAAATTATCTATTTAGATTGAAAGCGATGATTTTATGGATGTTAATGATATAAGACAGGATTTTTATGTGTTGAAAAATACGGATTTAGCTTATTTGGATAATGCCGCATCTGCTTTAAAACCCAAACCGGTTATTGAGATGATTAAGTACTATTATGAACAGTTGGGTGTCAATATTCATCGCGGAGTTTATCGCTTAAGCTATGAAGCAACTAATCTGTATGAGCAGTCAAGGGAAAAAGCGGCAGAATTATTGAATTGTCGATTTGAGGAAATTGTCTTTACCCGCGGAGCTTCAAGCGCACTTAATCTGGTGGCTTCGGGTTTTGGCATGAATATGATTAATGAGGGTGATGAAATAATTACTTCCGAATTAGAGCATCATTCTTCAATGCTGCCATGGCAACATGTTGCGAAAGTAAAAAAAGCAAAGCTTGTTTATATACCTTTGGATGAAGAGAAGAAAATAACGGTGGAAAATTTTAAAAAGGTCTTAAGCGATAAAACAAGGGTCGTTGCCTTAAATTACGTATCTAATGCGATGGGGTATATCACCCCCATAAAAGAGATCATTAAGTTGACCCATGAAAAAAAAGCCATTGTGATTGTGGATGCCGCACAGGCCGTTCCGCATATGAAAGTCGACGTTGCGGATTTGGATTGTGATTTTCTTGCTTTCTCAGGCCATAAAATGTGCGGACCAACGGGTATCGGTGTTTTATACGGAAAGTATCATTTGCTTCAGGAGATGGAACCGGTTGAATTCGGTGGGGATATGATCGATCATGTCGAATTACATGATGTGGCGTTTAAGGATGCACCGTATAAATTTGAAACCGGAACACCACTAATCGCTTCGGCAATCGGATTGGGAACAGCTATTGATTATATAAAAAAGATTGGCTTTGATTTTATTCAGAAGCAAGAAAAGCTGTTAAAGGATTTAATGATATCGGAAATTAAGAAAATTGACGGTGTGACGATATATAATCCCACGACGGAAACAGGCATAGTCACATTTAATATAGACGGTGTTCATCCTCATGATGCGGCAAGTGTCTTTGATGAGGAAAATGTGGCGATTCGGGCGGGACATCATTGTGCAGAACCTCTAATGCATTGTTTGAATCAAATCGCAACCATTCGCGCCTCGGTATATTTTTATAATACGGAAAAAGATATTAAACAATTAATCAAAGCAATAAACAAAGCCAAAGCATTTTTTGGGCAATTTAATTAAAGGGGAGATTTTAGGATGTCATATGGAAATTTAGAAAGCTTATATCGCCAGGTTATCATGGATCATTATAAAAATCCCAGAAATAAAGGTTTAAAGGATAATGAATTATTTTACACCGTCCATTTGAAAAATCCGACATGCGGAGATGACTTAACAATCCAAATAAAGGTTGAGGATGATAAGATTACCGAAGTCTATCATGACGGTACGGGCTGCTCAATTTCGATGTCGGCGGCATCGGTTATGAGTGAAACGATAAAAGGTTTAAGTCTGGAAGAAGCTAAAAAAATCATTGATAATTATATAAAAATGGTCAAAGGTGAGGATTTTGACAAGGAGATGTATATGGGGGATGCGATAGTGTATCAAGGTGTGTCGCAATTCCCTGCTCGTTTTAAATGTGCGACAATTGCCTGGAAAGCATTGGATAAAGCGATTGAAAATCATCAAAATTGTTGTCATAAACATGATGGTGAAGAATTAGACAAATAATAAAGAGGTGAAAATTGTGGCAGAACAAAAGGATAATAAAGATTTAGAAAACATTATCGGTGAATATAAATATGGTTTTCGCACGGAGACAAAAAGCGTCTTTGACACAGGTAAAGGATTAAATGAAGAAGTCGTACGACTTATTTCGGAAAAAAAGCAAGAACCAGAATGGATGCTTGATATTCGATTAAAAGCATATAAACATTTCCGCAATTCACCCGATCCTGCTTTCGGTCCCGATTTGTCCGATATCAATTATGATGAATATACTTACTATATAAAATCAACGGAAAAAACCGAAAGTAATTGGGAGGACGTACCCCAGGAAATTAAAGATACATTTGATAAATTAGGAATTCCCGAAGCCGAGCAAAAATTTCTTTCGGGCGTATCCACGCAGTTTGAATCGGAAGTTGTCTATCATAATGCCTTAAAAGAATTGGAGGGTCAGGGTGTTATTTTTTTGGACACTGATTCGGCATTAAAACAATATCCGGATTTATTTAAGGAATATTTTGCCAAAGCAGTTCCACCTACGGACAATAAATTTGCCGCTTTAAATACGGCGGTCTGGAGTGGCGGTTCGTTTATTTATGTTCCAAAAGGAGTAAAGATTGAAAAACCATTGCAGTCTTATTTCCGGATAAATTCCGAACAAATGGGGCAGTTCGAACGGACCCTCATCATTGTGGATGAGGGAGCATCGGTTCATTATGTGGAAGGGTGTACCGCTCCGATTTACTCCAAAGATTCATTACATGCGGCGGTGGTTGAAATCTTTGTTCGTGAAGGTGCTTATTGCCGTTATTCGACAGTACAGAACTGGGCTAATAATATTATTAATTTAGTGACCAAACGTTCCATGGTTGATAAGAACGGACATATGGAATGGATTGACGGTAATATCGGCTCAAGCGTCAATATGAAATATCCCGCTTGTGTTCTTCGCGGTGAAGGAGCTAAGGGAACGACCGTTTCCATTGCTTTCGCCGGCAGCGGACAAAATCAGGACACCGGTGCGAAGATGATTCATTTGGCACCTAACACATCTTCAACGATTATTTCCAAATCTATTTCCCGTGGCGGAGGAAGAGTGAATTATCGAGGTCTGGTCAATATCGGAAAAAATGCGGCAAAGGCGAAGGCTCATGTGGAATGTGACACAATCATTCTTGACGGCTTTTCCAAGTCCGATACCATACCGACTAATATCGTCGCTAATGATGATTCGACCCTTGAACATGAAGCTACGGTATCTAAAGTATCGGAAGACCAGTTATTTTATTTGATGAGCAGAGGTTTAACCGAAGAGCAGGCGACCGAAATGATCATTATGGGCTTTATTGAGCCGTTTGCCAGAGAACTGCCGATGGAATATGCGGTGGAATTAAATCAATTACTTAAATTAAATATGGAAGGTTCAATAGGATAGTCTAGACAATGTTTAGACTTTTTCTATTGTCATTGCGCTTACTTGTTTATATAATAAATATTAAGTATAATATGTCTATTTTTAATAGAGTGGGTAGAATATGAATAAAAGGGTAATTTCTGGGTGTAGTATATAAGTATGGACACATCAAGTTAGACTTGCTAAAATAAAGAAAGTAAAGGATGTGTCATTATGAAAAATAATGGTAAAAGATATGAT
>JAWLBU010000012.1:0-52373 GCA_041687555.1 Haloplasmataceae bacterium
AATAATTTATCTCTAATTTTTAATTATTTTCTCGTTAGATTCTGTACTCAAAGGTTTTTATGTTCTGTTTAGTTTTCAAAGATCTACTCGCATAACGCCATATTATCATATCAAATCAGCGTTTGCTTGTCAATATTTTTGTCTTGTTTTTTGTCGTTTAAACGGGACGACAATTTTAAATTCTATCACTCTTGATGCTTTTTGTCAACAACCAGCTTATGGTATTATATAAGAGTCTTCGAAAGCGAACGAAATAAATTGTACCACTATATATTATGCTTGTCAATAGGTCTTTTATTTAAAATATTGACAAAAACACCAAGAATTTCTTGGTGTTTATCGTTTAAAATCTTATTATTTCTTCTTCATAATTATTAATAAAATTGATATATCTGGCTAATGTATAAAAATAATCTGATAAACGATTTAAATAAATCAAGATTAGATTATCAATCTGTTCTGTTTCAAACAACTTAACTACCATGCGTTCAACACTTCTAACCTTAGCACGGACTTCATGACATAACATAGCAGTATATGTTCCCGTATAATAGATAAAATTTTTTAATTTAGGTAATGACAGTGTCATATTGTCAATATCGATTTCTAGTTTACTTATATCATAGTCCGTGATTTTATAGTTAAAATTGTTCTTGGTATCAGCTATCATTGATGTTATCGTAAATAGATTTTTATAAATTTTTTGTAATGCTTGTATAAGGTTTTCTTCATTATTCTTTTTGATATCTTCAATAAGAAATGCTAGTTTAACCATTAATTCATCTATCTGACCATTTACCTCAACTCTTATATTGGTTTTACTAACTCTCTCATTTAATAAAGATGTTTTCCCACTATCACCGTTTTTTGTATATATGCTCATCCTTATTCTCCTTTATAAATTTAATCGGTAAATCATTTCCTTTAATCTATTATATATTATTTCACCCAAAAATAACATTATTAAACAGTTACCGACCATATGTATCGCATCAAAGATTATACCGGAGATAATATAAGAAAAAGCAAATGTCTTATCAATAATAATTAAGGGAATTGAACAGAGTGTGCCGAATAACATACCATATGCTCCGGAAAAGATGGACCATAAAATAAAATCCTCTTTAATATATTTCGCAAATATTTTTGTAAGGATAACAAGTACAGGCCATACAAACAAATATTGAATAAAATGTAATTCGAAACCATAAAGAAAACCTTCAACTATCACAAAAACAAATGTGATTATTAGTGATTTCCCAAATCCAAACAATAATGTATAAAGGATTATCAACATTGTCACAGTTTCTACATTCGGAATAAATGATAAGGCTAATTTAGTAACAGTTAAAATAGCTGCGCAAATAGCCATTACGACAAATTTAAGAACAGATTTACTACATCTCACTAATTATCGCCTTCTTGATTTTCGGCATTTACATCAACAAATTGGAAAGTAATAACATCTCCATCCTTTACTACCTGTGTAGAAATACCTTCCTGACCATATTCTCCATTAATAAGTATTGACCAGTATTCCTGACGATTCTGCGTTTCATCCCAAACAGCCGTCACTCCATCAATCGTAGAGACAAAACCAGCGTCGCTTGCGACATATTCAATTCCCAACTCATCCATGGCCGGTTTTAGAAATTCAACTTCCGATCCTACTAAAACATAAGTATTTTCCATCTTTTCTTGACTTGGAGTATCCACAACCACTTTAATAGTGATTTTTTCCTTTACTCCTTCTTCTACTTTAGTGTTCAAATATGCTTTGTAACCTAAAAACATATTTAAACCTAATGATAATACCAAAAAGGCAATAAGTAATTTTAGAATATTTTTTTTGTTTTCCATTTTTTCTCCTCCTATTATATTTCCGTAGTACTCCATAAAACAAACACTGGATGGAGAAAAGATTAAAAAAACCTCGTTAGAAACGAGGTTAAAGATACAATAACAATTATCAAAAAAAATCGTTATAAAATATCTTTCTCATTCCCAGGAGAAAACTAAATCAACACTTTTAGGTAGGTCTACTGGCTAATGATTCATCCTACTCGGATACCTTCCCGCTATACGCAGTGGCTTATCATCCTTTCGTCCTCATTTACAGTTGCTGGGACAGCTCAGGTTTTTACCTGATTCCCTATTAAGCTATAAGCGCCTAAAAATGGATATTAAATTTATGAAGTCCTACTAAATTATAGTATATTTTATTTTACAACATAAAGCAACATTTATTTTAAATTTGATGGAGCTGTGACTGATACATTTCGTAGTATTTACCTTTTAACTCCATCAATGATTCATGATTACCGCGTTCGACTATTTGACCTTTTTCCAAAACCAATATTTGATTGGCATCTTTAATTGTCGATAACCGATGAGCAATTACAAAGGTCGTACGATTTTGTTTAACTACGGATAATGCTTTCTGAATCAATTGTTCTGTTTCGGTATCGATATTAGCCGTTGCCTCATCTAATACTAAAACAGCAGGATTATAGATCATTGCTCGGGCAAAGGAAATTAATTGTCTCTCACCGGTAGAAAAGTTAGAGCCCATTTCCAATACCTTTTCGTGGATACCTTTCGAAAATCGGTTAATAAACCGTTCGGCACCGATTTTCCTTAAGGCGTCTTCAATCATTTCATCAGTTATGGATTCATCACTCAATCTGATGTTTGAGGCGATGGTTCCTGTGAATAACACAGGGTCCTGGAGCACAATACCCACATGTCTTCTAAAAGCCTGTTTGGAATATTGTCTTATTTCAACTCCATCGATAAAGATTTCTCCTTCATTATAATCATAATAACGAAGCATCACGTTCATCATTGAACTTTTACCGCTGCCCGTATGACCGACTAAAGCCACAGTTTCTCCGCTTTTTACTTTTATATTTATATCTTTTAATACATAATTATCTTTTTCATAGGCAAAACTTAAATTTCTAAATTCAACATCACCTTTAAAACGTTCAACTTCATCATCATAAATGGCAATTTCATCTTGATCAAGTAAATAGAAAACCCTGTCACACGATACTAATGAATGTTCAAACACTTCAATATTACCAAAAATCTGTTGAATTGGGTTAATCAGTTTATTTATGTATTCGATAAAGGCATAAATAATACCGACAGAAACCACATTTTGCACACCCAATGCCCCCCATCCAAAATATAAAAGGATTATGGCATAGATTATTCTCTGTAAAGTTCTTACTAAATTACCCGATAATGTGGCGTTAAGCTTTAACATCTTTGTCCGATATTCTAAATAGCGTTTATTATGATACTGAAATTCTTCATAACTTAAATCTTGACGATTAAAGGCTTGGATTACTTCCATTCCTTTTATCGATTGATTTAAGTAAGCATTTATTTCCGAATTTTCACTTCTAATTACTTTATTATATTTTTTGGCTCCCTTACGGTAATATCTTCCCCATATTAGGACAATTGGTACGATGGAAAGACTATAAAACGCTAAACGGATGTTTAAACTAAACAAACTTATATAAATACCGATAAAGTAGATAAAAGCACTGATAAATACAATAAGAGTACGGGAAAATAAATCCATAATTGTTTGAGTATCATTGGTTACACGTGCTACTATTTTACCAGCCGGAATTTTATCAAAATAAGAAATATGTAATTTTTGAATTTTCGCAAATGATTCCATCCTAATATCATATGTGACCTTATTACCTAGTTCAAAAAACTTCACCCGATATATATATGAGATAATAATAGCGAAAAAATTTAACAGTACATATAGGACAATGATTCTAATAATCGGCGTGACCGCCGGATTATAAAAATCCAATAATGATTCGGTGGATAATATTTCATATTCATATTCATGTGTTATATTATTTTTATCCGTAACAATTAATTTATTATTTTTAATCTCTTTTGTCCCTTTTTCGACATACTCGTCAATAAAGTAAAACTCATTTTTTATAAGAAAAATGCGAACTTCATTATTGGCATTTACCCATTCCTTTTTATCCTTAATATTATGGGCTTGAGCATAGTATCCTCCATTATATTCCACAGCTTTATCCACAGAGTTATCCACAAGATACCATGGCTTTTCTATCCCAACTAAATAGTCATCAATAAGTGATTTAAAAAATATTGGTAACACTAATTCGATTGCGATAGCAACAATGAGGGAAGCCAATGATACAAAAACAAGCTTCTTATATTTATACGCATATTTCCAGATTCTTAAAAATGTCATTTGTCATCCCCCCTATTATCACTTATCATTTGTTGATGGATATATTGTTTACTGTACCAGCCGTTAATTTTCATTAATTCCTGGTGATTTCCTCTTTCGATGATTTTGCCATTATCTAAAACGATTATTTCGTCGGCATGTTCGACGGCGGATAAGCGATGAGCTACGATAATCGTTGTCTTACCCTTCCTAACTTTTTTAATATTACTCAATATTTCCTTTTCTGTTGTCCCATCTACCGCGGACAATGAATCATCCAGAATCAAGACCTCCGGATTAGTAATAAAAGCACGGGCAATTGACAAACGTTGTTTTTGACCGCCTGATAAAGTAATACCCTGTTCACCGACAATCGTGTTAAGTCCGTCATCTAAGAACTCGATATCTTTCCTAAATGATGCCAAATCAATTGCCTGATCAATCTCTTCCATACTTGCATCTTTTTTCCCGAATGCGATGTTTTTTTCCACGGTTCCGGTAAATAAAATGTGTTCCTGAGGAACATATCCAAAAAATCCTCTAACCACATCAGTATTTATCTCTTTAATATCGTTATCATTTATTAATATCCGACCCTGTTTTAAATCATATTGCTTCAGTATTTGTCTTATAATGGTTGTTTTTCCTGAACCGGTTTTTCCGACAATCCCTAAAGTTTTTCCTCTTTCTAATTTAAAACTAATATTTTCAAGAGCATTGAATTCACTTTTAGGATATCTGAATGATACATTATCAAATACCAGAGAATTCAATTGAGGATCTATTTCAACCGGATTTTCCGGTTCCACAATTTCTGATTTTTGATTCATAATATTATTTATCCGATCATATGAGGCGTTACCCCTACTCATGATATTTACCGTATCCCCTAAAGCAAACATCGGCCAACCCAACATTCCTAAATAAATGGTAAATGACACAAGTTGACCAGGGGTAAGCTGTTGATGAAACACAAGGTAAGTTCCATATCCAAAAGCAATTGTGCTGGCTATGGTGAAAATAGTTCTAAATAATGGTTCAAATAACGCATTAATCTTCACCAAGGTCAAATTCTTCTGATAAGCGTTTTGCGCACTTTTCTCCAGTCGTTTAATATCTTCGCGTTCCTGTACATAAGCACGGACCACTCTTACACCGGTGACTGACTCCAGCACTTTATTATTGAGTTCACTGAAAGCATTTTGACTAATAGAAAAGGCTTTATGGATTTTATCACCTAATATTTTTACGCCCACGACAATGAGTGGTATCGGTATTAAAGCAACAATTGTCAACTTAAAACTTATGGTAAACATCATCATCGATAATATCAAAAATAAATAGATAAGAGCATCAACTAGCGTTAAAATTCCATAACCGGCCGTCATCGATACGGCATTTAAATCACTGGTAGCTCTCGCCATTAAATCACCGACAATATTTTTTTCATAAAATTGATTATCCATCTTCAGCAAATGACGAAAATATCTTTTACGAATCGTGTATTCTAATTTCATTCCGGCACCGAACAGCAAATAGTTCCAGATAAAGGATATGATATAGCCACCAACGGTAATAAGTATCATATATACTATTAACTCTATTAATGAGTATTTATCCAGCGTTTTATTGACGATTTTATCTATACCGATTTCTAATAATTTTGGCGGAATTACACTCACTAAACTAGCTAAATTAAGAAATGTGATTGCGAAAAAGTAACGAACCCAATGTTCCTTAAAATACCAGCCAATCTTTTTAAACATGCTAAACATGAAACCACCTCTACTTTTGTCTATCACCTATTATACTATAACCTAATTTATTATCAATAAATTATCAAACAATTCCCATAGAAAAAAGGATTGTCTTCACAATCCTTTTGAAAAGTCTTATTCATTAAACATTAATGAATTTTCTTTATTTTGATGCAAATCTAATTTTTCTGCGACATAATCTAACCTAAAGCTTAAAATGATAAAAATCACTGATAATCCAAAACCTTTAATAATATTGCCAGGAATGAAAGAAACTGCAAATGGAATAATTTCATCATAGGACATAAATTTATTAAACATTACATAAGACCATAACTGAAAGCTTACGGCTATATTAAATACCAGTAGTATTAAAGTAAGTGCTATGGTACCTACAATAGTAGGAATAACTCGAATAATTATTGAATCCTTTGTAATTTTCTGCAAAAGTTTCATCGTAAAATAAAATGGCAATGTGTAACTCATCGAAGCCACAAACGCGACAAATTCACCGACTCCAAAGTCCCCGGAACTTAAAAAGATAAAGTGAACAATGGACTTAATAAGTGCAATTATAATACCACCGATGGGTCCGTATAAAACAGTCCCCACAATAACGGCTGAATCACTGGCGTCAATTTTAAAAGGTGGAATAAACGGTATTTCTATCCACATTAACGCACTTCCTAATGCGGATAAAACAGCTAAAATAACTATTTCTTTTACTAAATAACTATGTTTTGACATAAACTTACCTCCAAAATATTATTCATAAGAAAAACCCCCAAGAAATCTTCTAAGGGGTTTTAGTTTCGGAGATATTAAAAACATACCCAAAACGATAAAAACTTCTCCCATCCAGACTTTACTGTCGATTACGGAATTTCACCGTACTGGCCAATAATTAATTAGCGTTGTGGACTATAACCACCGGTAAGGAATTTCACCTTGTCTCGAAGATTTCATATTCGGTTTTTTCTTACATAGACATTATATGTTAATTTGCCGAAAAAAGCAAGTTGAAAAATGATTATTTTAACAGGCAAATTATTGTAATTGTCATAAATAATGTTATAGGTTGAATAAAATATATTAACAATTAAAAAGGAGGATTTTATGAAATTAACCAGATGGGAATTTATTGGCGTTATTCTGATTTCGGGTATAGGTATCTTTTTACACTATGCTTATGAATTATTAGACGAACATCAATTTATTAAATTATTTGCCCCGGTAAATGAAACATTATGGGAACATTTAAAGATGGCATTCTATGGAATGGTTGGTTTCGCACTAATAGAGTATATCTTTATCGGTAAAGATTATAAAAACTTTATTTTTGCGAAAGCCTTTAGTTCATTGCTGGCATGTTTTTTAGTTGTCGTTTTATATTATGGGTATACTAATTTTTTAGATCCCGAAATTTATCTGGACATCATCATCTTTGTCGTTGCGATACTCCTAGCCCAAATCTTCAGTTACGCTATTTTAATATCTAAACTATTTGTCAACGGACTAAATTATTTTGGATTGATTGTTCTAGTCGCCACTGCATTATTGTTTGCTAGTTACACCTATGAAGCGCCTAACAACAACAATATATTTATAGAAGAAGCAATACACGAATAATCTATTTCTAAATCCTCCTTTATTGTAATTTTTAACCTGAAATGTTAAAATTTTACATAAAGGAGGATTTTTTTATGGGGAAAAAGACACAGAAATTATTGTTTATTCGTTTTATCTTGTTTGTTACATTTACAACATTAATTTTATTCGATATTTTAAATGATACGAAAATAATCGATTTTATTATAAATCACCGAATCCTAAATACTATCTCTATAATCCATATTTTTTGGTTATTTGTCATGTTTGACATGATTACGATTATCATACCCAAATTTAACAATAATTCATATAACGGCAAACATTTCTTAAAACATTATTTACCGGCAATTGATTATCATCAAAATAAACTAATCAATCACACTAAACAAAATCGACGCGGAGCGTTAAAAAGTGCTATTTTTTGGATATCTTTTAACTTACCATTTGCGATATTATTCTTTTTAGGTTATCTTGATACCCTTTTCTTTTACTGGTTGTTCTTTCTATATTATTTTCTGGACACATTTTGTATTAATATCTTCTGCATTTTTCATATTTTTATTGTAAGAAACAAATGCTGCAACGAATGCCGGATTTATAATTGGAGCTATGCAATGTATTGCACTCCTCTCTTATTTATCCCCGATGTCTGGAATTATGTATTGGTATTATTATCCGGTATTATACTAATTCAATGGGAATTTGGAGCACATTTTCATCCCGAACGCTTTTCAGCCATTTCTAATCTAACTTTACAATGTCAAAACTGCCAATATGATTGTCGTTATAATACCAATAAGAAAAATTTCATATACTATATTAATAAAGCAGGTCAAATGGTTTACTATAAATTAAGAAAGTTAAAAAGTTGCATCTTTAAATAATGCAACTTTTTTAATGCTAAACTAATAATATTTCTCGTTTTTTTAAGCAATAATATAAATAAAGATAATTTGGAGGAATATTATGAATGATGAACACGTTTCTAATAAAAATTGGCTGATTGCCCTGTTATTATGTATATTTTTAGGGTTTCTTGGGGTACATCGCTTCTATGTCGGAAAAATAGGCACGGGAATCCTATGGTTGTTAACAGTTGGTTTATTAGGTTTTGGTTATATTATCGATTTAATTTTAATAGCGAACTTCAAATTCAAGGATAGAAACGGTAATCCGTTAAAATAAAAGAATAAGAGCTAGCACGCCTTATTCTTTTTCATCTTTATTAACGACATTTTTAACTACAAGCACGTCAACAGGTGCATTTTTGACAATATCCGAAGTCACATTACCGAATAATTTAAAAAACCAACCTTTACTGCTGCTGGAACCGCAAACAATTAAATCACATTCAAATCCCGTAGCAACCACACCCGTAATTGCCAGTGCCGGTGTAGAACTAGCGGTAACAACAACATCAACTTTAGATACCCCTTTTTTCAATGCTTCTTCTTTATATTTATTTAATGTTTCCTCTATACCATCATTGGTTTCAAAATATACGATATCCTGAGGCATATAGACACTTCCGTTAGTAAAGTTCGGCATAATATACTGCATATTTTTAATATGGCATAATGTTAGTTGGGCTTTATTATTTAATGCGATTTCTAACCCCTTTTGAAATAAAAGATATGAGTTAGACCCATGAGAAATAGATACTAAAACATTTTTATACACAACTTTCGCCTCCTCAATATATCTTATTAATATTATTATATCAAATAGGTCAAGTGTTCTACCATTATGATGACCTATTTTCATAAACATATCTAAAATAAGACAGATAATGTGTTTCTTAATCTGTAAAAATGCCACATGTGAGAAGAAATTCTCCTATGCGGCATGATTTACTTTAAAATTAATTATTTGAATCATATTCTGATGGATTCTCGGCAACCATTAACAGATCACTTTGTGTTTCAGATTCACATCTTGTAAAGGATACTGAACCACCAATACCAAAATACTTCTCAAAGAACTTCATTAGCTTATCAATAACATTCTGCTTTTTCTTGGCTCTTCCACCACCACCAAATCTTGTAATTGGCGGCATAATCTTGTCAATATCCGTACCGGCAGTTTTAATTTCTCCATCACGAAAAGCATTTTCAAGAAATTTTCTGGTGGCTTCCGGTTTCAGTTTCTCCTCTTTTATAATCATCTCAAGTTCTTGCTCACGTTGATTTACAACATAATCGTGCCATTCAGTCATAATATCATCTGCATTATTAATGCCTGAGATAAAATTCTCGATAAGCTGTTTCTTGCTACGCAGTTCCGGACTCGCATCAATTGCTTTTTTAATGGTAATAAGAACTTCTTTATCTTCGCAATGAGCATCATGATATTTCTTTACTAACATCAAAATGTAATCAATGTTAATTTCAATTTGCTTAATAAGTTCTACTTCAAACACGATATCATCTGTAATATCTGTGCTTTCTCCGGATTCACGCTTCCGTTTCCATTCATCACGCAAATCCTGATACCTGCCAAGATAATCTTGCAAATCTCGTTCCGTAATCAATTCATTACCTTGGAATTCATCAAAGGAAGATAGCAGATTTCTCATGCGAAGGATTGCGCCAAACAGTGATATAAAATCTTTTTGGTTTTGCTCGCCAAAAATTTGTGGCTCAGAAAGAGGAAACTTATTGTATAATTCCTCCATCATACTCACATATCCCTGTCTTGGCTTACCGTCAATTGAGACAAAACCGTAGTAGTAATCTTTGAAACTTTGAAGTAAAACTATACCGCCTGCATCCTTGTCACCAAAAAGTGAAATAGCACTATCCACACGTTTTTGCAGGTTACGGAAACACACAATATTACCAAAAGTTTTAATAGAATTCAATATACGATTTGTTCTGGAAAATGCTTGAATCAATCCGTGCATTTTTAAATTTTTATCAACCCATAGGGTATTAAGTGTTGTGGCATCAAAACCTGTAAGGAACATATTGACTACAATGAGTAAATCCAACTCTTTGTTTTTCATACGTAGGGAAACATCTTTATAGTAATTTTGAAACTTATCACTGGACGTATCATAATTCGTATGGAACATCTCGTTATAATCACGGATGGCAGCTTCGAGAAACTCACGAGAAGTCTGATCAAGTGCTGATGTGTCCTCAGGATTCTCCTCGTCAAGAATTCCATCTGCTTCTTCCTCATTTGCGCCATAACTAAAAATAGTAGCTAATCTAAGTTTCTTGGTAGGGTCATCAGCCATCTGCTTTTTAAATTCCTGATAATATAACTTTGCCATTGGCACGGATGCCACGGCAAAAATAGAATTAAATCCGCTGACACGCTGTTTCTTTTTAATTTCTTCAACAGCACCTCTTTCGGCAGAAGCTACCTCTTTTATATTAGTAAGTGAATTAAAAATATAAGTCATGTTACCTCGGTAAGTTTTCTGGTCAAAATGATCCAGAATGTATTTTGTTACTAAGGTTATTCGCTGTGGTGCCATCAATGCTTTTTCACGGTCAATGTCATAAACCAGATCATCGTCAATATCTTCATTGGTATCCATCGTTTTGATGTAATCAACACGGAAAGGAAGAACATTCTTATCGTTGATCGCATCCACTATTGTATATGTGTGAAGTTGATCACCGAAGGTTTGTCCTGTGGTAAAGAACTGCATATTCTTTACTGTACCTGTGTTAGCTGGAAAAATCGGTGTTCCGGTAAATCCAAACAGATGGTACTTTTTAAAATTCTTTACGATAGCTGAATGCATATCACCAAATTGACTGCGGTGGCATTCATCAAAGATAATAACTACGTGCTTATTAAACACTTCATGCCCTTTGTATTTTTTTATAAAGGTAGCAAGCTTCTGAATAGTAGTGATTATAATATGAGCATTAGGATCTTCTAGTTGTTTTTTTAAAATAACAGTAGAAGTATTACTGTTGGCAGCGCCTTTTTCAAAGCGATCATATTCCTTCATTGTTTGATAGTCTAAATCCTTACGGTCTACCACGAATAGCACCTTGTCGATATATGGAAGTAAAGATGCTTGTCTTGCTGCTTTGAAAGAAGTCAGAGTTTTACCTGAACCGGTTGTATGCCAGATATAACCCCCTCCGGCAACAGTACCGTATTTTTTATAGTTGTTAGCTATCTCAATACGGTTAATAATTCGCTCCGTAGCTGTAATTTGATAAGGACGCATAACCAACAGCATATTTTCTGATGTAAAAATACAGTACTTTGTTAAAATATTCAGTATGGTATGTTTAGCAAAAAAAGTTTTTGTAAAGTCAATTAAATCAGGAATAATACGATTATTGCTATCTGCCCAAAAGGAAGTAAATTCAAAGCTGTTGCTTGTTTTTTCTCTTTTTGTTTTACCAGAATTTGCATCCTTAATCGCATTAAAACGTGTACTATTAGAATAATACTTGGTATTTGTACCATTAGATATAACAAATATTTGTATATATTCATACAATCCACAACCAGCCCAAAAGGAGTCACGTTGATAACGGTTAATTTGATTAAATGCTTCGCGAATAACTACACCTCTACGTTTGAGTTCGATGTGAACCAAAGGTAGTCCATTTACAAGTACGGTTACATCATAACGGTTATCATATTTTGCACCGAATGCAGTACCTATTACATACTGGTTGATAACTTGAAGGCTGTTATTATGGATGTTCTTTTTATCAATTAACATAATATTTTTAGATGATCCATCATCCCGCTTTAATACTTGAACAAAGTCTTCCTGTATTTTGCGGGTTTTCTCCACAATACGCTCATTGGGATTTGCGATAGCATTTAAAAAGAATTGTTCCCATTCAGTATCTGAAAACTTATAATTGTTCAAAACCTCTAATTTTTTACGGAGATTACATATCAAATCCTGTTCCTTATGAATTTTAAGATACTCATACCCTTGTTCACAAAGCAGTCGAATAAATTCCTTTTCAAGTTCTGCTTCGCTCTGATAGCTTTCAGATCGTGCCTTAACAGGCTCATATTCTGTAACTACCGTATTTTCATTTGTCTGTGCTACAATATTGAAATAAGGCACATCAATCTCCCCCTTCTATGAAAGTTCTTTAAAGGTCAATAATTTATCTCGATAATATTCGTATTGCTTTTTACGTGCTTCGATTTCAGCAGGAATTCCAATGGAAATGTCGTTACATAAGGTGTCAAATTTTTCAATCACTGATATTATTCTTCGTTGTTCCTCCAGACTAGGAATTAGAATAGAAACTTTCCCAATATCTTCTTTGTTTATTTTCGGAGGAGTTGCATCAGTCAATGTAAATTTGTGAAGCTCCTTTTTACCATAACTACTCTCTATATAGTATTTAAGATATCTACTATCAAGTACTTTGCTATTTGGTCTAAGTAATGCCAATGATACATAATATGCAAGTGGTTCGTTTCGGTCTACTACAGTACATTTACCAATAATACCTGCCGTAATTCTTGTCATAAATACATCATTTTTTTGTGGTTTTATTTTATACTTTTCGTATGCTTCTTCTGAAATAAATTTTGTAGTATCGTACAAATTATCAATATTTTCAACACTCACAAACTTTACACCACTATTAGTGTACTTAGGGGTCTGATGAATACCGTCATAGATCTCACATACATCATTTAATTTAGCTTTACGTGAGCCCGTGCAAGATAAAATCATACTTTCAAGATAGTATTCATATTGTATTTTTCTTGCTGTAAGCTCTGCTGTAAGCTCTGCTGTAAGCTCTGTGAAATTGTCCAGAATACGGACAATTTCACGCTGAACTTGAAGAGGGGGAATAGGAACTTTAATTTCTGATAAAGTTTTTGTGGCTATGCTTGGAATTCCTGCACCAACCTGTGAATTCATTAAAGTATACTGATGCATCTTAATAAAATGATAAAGAAACTTATAATTAATCTTTTTAATAGGATTAGTTAATACAAAGCAATGGGCACCTGCCCAAAATGGAGTCTCAATATAATTTACATACCCTGCAGATGCTCCACCTTGGCTTATAGTGATTAGATTTGCATTAAAGTTATATTCATTCCAATATCCAGAAGGAGTAATTCCTCCATTAATAACAGGATATAATCCCTTATCTAATAAAGAGTCCTTATTTAATTGTTTACCTTTTTGAATATTACAAACATTACCAAGATTACTAAATTCAATTCCATCTGGACAAAGTTCCTGAATCAATTCTTCTAACTTACTCATTTGCCCACCTCAATTTCTTCAATGATGTTACGAATGGCTTCACGGAGTTCATTTTCACGCTCGACAATTTCTTCAATCTCTGCATTAAGCTTGACAATGTCGACTTTTTCACGTGTATCCTCTACCTCAACATAAGTAGAAACAGATAGGTTGTAATCATTCTCTATAATTTCATCATAACTGGCAAGGTGTGAAAAATGCTTCACTTCATCACGATTTGCGAAGGTACTCACTATACGTTCGATATTCTCTGGTGTAAGCTTATTATTATTTGTGACTTTTATACATTCATTAGATGCATCAATAAATAGTGTTTTATTATCATTCTTATTTTTCTTCATTACCATAATACAAGTAGCAATGCTTGTCCCAAAGAACAAGTTACTAGGTAACTGAATAATACAATCCACAAAGTTGTTATCTACTAAGTATTTACGTATTTTTTGTTCTGCGCCACCACGATACATAATACCAGGGAAACAAACAATGGCAGCTGTTCCATTCGGTGCTAGCCACGAAAGGCTATGCATAATAAAAGCAAGGTCAGCTTTACTCTTTGGAGCAAGCACTCCAGCAGGTGCAAAACGTGGATCATTAATAAGTAATGGATTTTCATCTCCTACCCATTTAATTGAATAAGGTGGATTAGAAACAATAAGTTCAAAAGGTTCATCATCCCAGTGCTGTGGTGAGATAAGAGTATCCTCGCAGGCAATATTAAATTTATCAAAACCGATATCGTGTAAAAACATATTTATTCTACAAAGATTATAAGTCGTGATATTAATTTCTTGTCCAAAAAAACCATTACGGATTGCATCTTTTCCAAGTATTTTTTCAGCTTTTAATAGTAAAGAACCAGAACCACAAGCTGGATCATACACCTTATTAATTTCTGTTTTTCCTACAACACCAAGACGTGTCAAAAGCTCAGAAACATCAGCAGGAGTAAAAAACTCACCACCGGACTTTCCTGCATTAGAAGCATACATGGTCATAAGGTACTCATAGGCATCACCGAAAGCATCAATGGAATGGTCCTTTACATCTCCTAGGTTCATATCCCCAACACCATAAAGAAGTTTTACGAGTTTTTCATTTCTCTTTGCTACAGTAGAACCAAGCTTATTACTGTTTACATCAAAATCATCAAACAATCCTGCAAAGCTGTTTTCCGATTCACTTCCCTTTGCTGAATCCTCAATATGTCTGAATACTCGTTCAAGGGTTTCATTTAGGTTCTCATCACTTGCTGCTTTTGCTCTAATATTACAGAACAATTCACTAGGGAGAATAAAGAAACCTTTTTCCTGAACTAAGCCCTCTCTTGCTTCTTCTGCTTCTTCATCAGACATTTTTGCATAATCAAAATCCGTGTTTCCAGCAGCATGTTCACCACTATTAATATAGTTACATAGATTTTCTGAAATATATCTGTAAAACATTGTGCCAAGTACATAATTCTTAAAATCCCATCCATCTACTGCACCACGTAGCTCGTCCGCAATTGCCCATATTGCACGATGTAATTCATCACGCTCTTGTTCTTTTTTTGTATCAACCATTATTTCTTTCCTCCATCTTCTGGTATAAATTATAAGATATTTTCAACACCACAACCCAGAACACTACATATTTTCTCTATCCTAACAAGGAAAACTTAATGATCCCTTTTAAGGCGTGTACTATAGTGTCATTTTTTTACATTATATCACGAATAGGTGAATATCTCCATATTTCAATGATTATTATTCAAATCCGTAAATATTAAAAATACTATACATTCCTATAGCAACTATTATTATAGAGCCTTATTACACAATTTTTAATCGATTAATTTATTTATCGACCTCTCATACCGTCGTACGTACCGTTCGATAAACGGTGGTTCAATTGATATTTAATAGAATAATAGTCTAGCATAGATATTAGACCTCTACGTTTAAGCCTATCGTTAGAAATCGTGGTGGTTAAGATGAAGTTACTTAGTAAGAAACTCTTTAGATGAAAAAAATCAATAATAAATTTCTTAATAATATTACTTATATATAAAAAAGGACCAACTTTGGTCCTATCAATTGTAAAATCATTATGGTGGTTCGGGGCAGAATCGAACTGCCGACACAAGGATTTTCAGTCCTTTGCTCTACCGACTGAGCTACCGAACCAGTAAAAATTAAACGCAAAACTATAATAACAATTATCTTTATTTTTGTCAATATAATATCCAAATAAAAAAACTGCGCAAGCAGTTAATATTGGTTGCGGGGGCAAGATTTGAACTTGCGACCTCCGGGTTATGAGCCCGACGAGCTACCAGACTGCTCTACCCCGCGATGATATCCATATATAGTATATCATATATTTAAAAAAATTCAACACTCATTACAACTTGGTTAATATTAACAGAATAATTAACCCCGGTATCCTTAAAAAACCGACAATAATAATTGTAATGATATTTATCGGGATAAATATGGAAAAGTCTACACCAAAAAAATTAACAATGTAAAGTGTGATTATTCCAATAAGGATATTTTTTAATATCCACTTAATATTTTTAAACATATGTCATCACCTATTGATAATGTATGCAAAAATGATGACTATAATACATTTTTTACCTGTTTATTTAAATTCTCTTCTACCTTCCAACGCTTTTAATAAAGTTACTTCATCCGCATATTCTAGTCCCCCGCCGACAGGTAACCCTCTAGCTATTCTTGTCACTTTAATATCGGTTTTTTCCAGCAATTTTGCGATATACATCGCTGTTGATTCACCCTCGATGGTAGTATTTGTCGCTAAAATAACCTCCTTGACTTCCTCATTTTTTAAGCGTTCGATTAAAGAAGGTATATTTATGTCTTGAGGGCCTATTCCATTCATAGGTGAGATAACTCCGTTTAAAACATGATATAGCCCCCGATATTCCTTCATCTTTTCCATAGCGATTAAGTCTTTATTTTCTTCCACAACCGCAATTAGTGACCTATCCCTTGTATTATCACGACAAATACTGCATGGATTTTTATCCGTTAAATTACCGCAGATCGGACAATTCATCAGTTCTCTTTTTACCGCAATTAATGATTTTGCATAATTTAAAACATCTTCTTCCTTCATTTTATTTGCGACATAAAAAGTTAACCTTTCCGCCGTCTTCGGACCTATACCGGGTAATTTGCCAAAACTTTCGATTAATTTGCTAATCGCTTCAGGATATTGCATATCATCACCTCATTTAGGATTAAAATAGTTGTATTGAAATAATTCAATACAACTTAATTTTTAAAACAATCCACCCATATTAGGCAGTCCTGAAGTATATGGTGCCATTACTTCCTGTGTTTTTTCATCAACCTGTCTCATTGCATCATTTACTGCCGCCAAAATCATATCTTCCAGTAAACTAACATCATCCGGATCCACAGCCTCCGGTTTTATTTTCACGGATATTACTTCTTTATTACCTTTAACTTCAATGGTTACTACTCCTCCGGCTGATCCTACAAATACGGATTCCTCCAATTCCTGTTGAGCTTTCATCATATCTTTCTGCATTTTCTTTAGTTTATTTAACATATTCGGATTAAACATCACAAATCTCTCCTTATTTTATTTTTACTATATCATCACCAAATAAATCGATTGCTTCCTGAACCATTTCCGGTTCAAATTCGTATTTATTTGTTGTTCTTTTTATGATAATCGGTTCATTAATCGGTGTTAATTTAGGATTTTTGATTTTTTTCTTAAACTGCGTCACATATTCTTCACGCAATTCATTCCAAATCCGTTTAGGTAACGGTATGATGTCATATCGCTCATTTAACACCTTTTCCAAGATTTCTCTTGCCTTATCATATATATCCTTTTCATAAAGCATGGCGCATATGGTATCAAATTCATAGGATAAAATGATTTTATTATCGACGGAAACTGCCTCAACCTGACCATCAACCAGTAATTGTTCGATATTAGCAAGATTTATATCATTGCCCTTTACCGATTGCCATTGTAAAATTACCTTTAATTTCTTTTCTTTACTTGCATTATTTAAGACATTTTCAATTTCCGTCACATCGATATATTTCTTCTCTGTTAGTAGTTCTTCTTTTTCTTGTTTTTCTTCAATCTCTACTTTTTCACTTATTTTCTCTTCCATTACCTCATTTACTTGAACTTCATTATTTTCTAAAACAGCACCTTTTCTTAACGAATTGACAATGTCAAATATGGCAAGTTCAATAAAAACTCTCGGTAAATTGGTTCTACGCATTTCATACTGAGTGTTGTTCAATATATTAATAATTTTCACTAGCTGTTCATCGGTTAGTCTCTTAGAATTTTCAAACGATTTATTACTGTGATTAAAGATTAACTGCTCATCAATTTTGGTCATTTTCTTTAATAAATACAGATCACGGAAATAAAGAATGATATTTTCTATAAGTCTCAGAGGTTCCTTACCTAAGGAAATGAAATGGTCAATCATTTCTATGACTCTAGAGGTATTATAATTGGTTAATTCCAAAACGAGTTCTGCCAATTTATCTTCAGAAACGGTACCGGTAATTTCATGAACATTTTCCTCGGTAACCAAATCCTCACTGTAAGATATGGCCTGATCGAGTAATGATAAAGCATCACGCATTCCACCCTGCGCATTCTTTGCGATAGTAAGAATGGCGTTTTCTTCTATTTTAATATTTTCCACAGCTATAATATTTTTCATACAAGCAATAATATCTTTAATAGATATTGATTTAAAATCAAACCGTTGACAACGCGAAATAATCGTAGCCGGTATTTTATGCGGTTCCGTAGTAGCCAAAATGAAGATTACATGACTTGGCGGTTCTTCCAATGTCTTTAATAGTGCATTAAAAGCACCAGTTGACAACATATGAACTTCATCTATTATATACACCTTAAACCGTCCGACAGTCGGCGCATATTTGACTTTATCACGAATCTCTCTTATTTCATCAACACCGTTATTACTTGCGGCGTCAATTTCAAAAATATCACTGTCAAAACCACTATTAATGCTTTTACAGCTTGGGCATTCATTACATGGCTCATCAATCGGAGCCTTTTCACAATTAACGGTTTTTGCGATTATTTTCGCCACCGATGTTTTTCCCGTTCCTCTAGGACCGGTAAATAAGTATGCATGAGATATCTTATCTTTTTTCAATGCATTTTTAAAAGTCCTCGTGATATGATCTTGCCCGAATACATCGGCAAAAGTCTGGGGTCTGTATGCTCTGTACAAAGTTTTATAACTCAAGGTATCGCCTTCTTTCCTTGACATTATTTCTAAAATATTATAACATAAATATATTTATTTTCCTACATTCTATTTAATTTAAACTTAGATATTTCATAATGAATAAAAAATATGATAAAATATCATTATATGAGAAGGTGAAAATAATGATTTTAAACAATATTATAATCTTTCAGGGTAAATATGAAGATATCAGAATTATCAGAGAAGATTTGAAAATATTTCGGGAAAAGAGAAAGAATTCCCTTTTTTATCACGAAAATACGACCAAATATCTTAAAAAATTAACTGTATTTGAAGAATACCAAAGAAATTATTTATTTGAATTAAAGATTAACTTTACATATTCAAAGAACAATTTAAAAGAGCTCATCGAAACCATACCTTACAAGAATGTCACAATCGCACACATGTGCTGGAATACTAAAAAAAATCTCTGGATTGTCAATAATCAAAAATACATCGAAGAGTTTCGTTTGATACCTGAGTTTGCGATTCATTCCATACTGTATGATTATATGCAATATAAGGAATCAGCGATTATCCTCGACTCATTTGAAACCTTAAAATATGATCGAAACACTCAAAAAGTTGTAATTAATGAAAAGGTTATGACCTATGATGAATTACTTGACTTAATATTCACCAAAACCCTTAAAGGCAAAGAATTCTTTTCTATATTGGAAGAATTTATCCACAATTTTCATGATAAATGCATAAATAGTTATGATGATATATATGCTAATAATAAGGAAATAGTTGGCAATGAGGAGCCATCACCGCTTGGACTGTTTATCGTGACATTTGGCATTTTAGGAATAATCTTTCTTTTAATTAAACTTATGGGATATTTATAATACGAGGAGGTAATAAGATGAAATACATATGCCCCTTATGCGGAAGTACGTTGGCCACAGAAGATTTACAGATATTTACATGTCTTAACTGTGATGAAACATTTACGAGTGAAGAATTAGAAGAAGAATTTGGAGGTTGCTCATTTTGCCAGACAGATCATGAAGATTAATGTGAGGCGATTATATGCAGTTTAATTCCGATCTTCTAAATACGATTGAAAGTGAAATTATCCAGAATAAAGATTTAGCATTTGAAAAAATAATTCCCATCAATCATTATTCGTTTGAAACAAAGAAAACATTGGACTATTTGGTTGAAAAATATGGTGGTATTATTAATCGTTATGATGATAAAATCATCATTTTTATTAATAATCCAAACAAGTTAAACAAAAAAACGACATTGGAAGAAGACCAGTTATTTTCCAATAAATTTGAGAGAATCAATTCCTCAATAAATAATCTTAACGAACGATTAACAACCGTTGAAGAAAAAGTAGATTATTTAATGGAAGAAAAAAACCGTGATATAAACATCCAAAATAAGAACTTACAAAGCTATTTAAATTACTTTCGCAATCACGACGAGGTAAGACATCTTAAAAAATTAGCCGAGGAAATCATAAATCATCATTAAATTAGTCTTTTTTTCATCTATATCACATAAACATTTAATAGGTGATATAGATGATAGAATTTATTCATTATACCATTAATTGGGGAGATACCATAGAAAGTATCGCAGATAAATTTGCAGTAGATCCGGATGATATATTGTATTCTAATCGGCGGCAAGAATTTTATGTGGGTAAGGTTCTTGTCATCCCAAAAAACAAATATCGCTCTCTATGTAAAGAAATCCCCGAAAAAAATCTTACTTACTATTTTAAGCGGCATCTCAATCGAATAAAAGCACGAAAATCACATTATTAATGTGATTTTTTATTAGGCTTTATTAAACATTTTTTATCATAACCGATTAAATCCTCTCGGCTTGCTTTTTCTAATGCTTCTTTGACCAAATGATAATTTTCTTTTCGATTAAATTGGATTAAGGCACGCTGCATGGCTTTTTCATGATTTGACTTTGGAACATAAACCTCTTGAAAAGTTCTTGGGTCCAGACCGGTATAATACATACATGTGGAAAATGTTCCCGGAGTCGGGTAAAAGTCCTGTACCTGCTCTGGAATATAATTAATCTCATGCAAATATTGCGCTAACTCAATAGCCGCATTTAAGTCACAACCCGGATGACTGCTCATTAAATAAGGGACAATATACTGGTCTTTATGATACTTTTCATTTAATTGCTTGAATTTCGTCACAAATTGATCATATAAATCCCTATTCGGCTTTCCCATCATCTCTAATACCTTAGGTGAAACATGTTCCGGGGCTACTTTTAGCTGACCGGATATGTAATGTTTTACCAGGTCATGGAAAAAGCTGTCGTCCTTATCATACATTAAATAATCATAGCGGATACCGGAACGGATGAACACCTTTTTCACTTTAGGCAACTTCCTAATACTTTCAAGAAGTGTTTGATATTTTTTGTGACTGACCTTTAGCATCTTACATGGTTTTGGATGAAGACATTCCTTATGTTTACATGTGCCATGTTCCATTTGCTTATCACAGCTTTGAATTTGAAAGTTTGCGGTCGGACCGCCGACATCGTTTATATATCCTTTAAAATCCTTATCCTCGGTTAAAAGTCTCGCTTCTTCCAAGATTGATTCACTGCTGCGGGAAGATATAACTCTTCCCTGATGATGGGTAAGCGCACAAAATGAACAGGAACCAAAGCATCCTCTGTTAGATATAATACTAAACTTGACTTCTTCAATTGCCGGAATTTTACCAATTTTATCATAATAGGGATGAGGATTCCTTTCATATGGCAATGAATACACAAAATCCATTTCTTTTTCCGTTAATGGCATGGCAGGTTTGTTTTGCACGATATACCAGTCATCATACGGTTCTACCAAAGTTTTGGCACTTATCGCATCGATATTTTCATGCTGGATTTTAAAACTTTCGGCGTATTTTCTTTTATCTTGGACGATATCATGATAACTAGGTAAAATGATTGGTTCATAAACCCGGTTAATATCCTTCGTTTTCCAAACCGTACCAGGTATATAAATGATATCGCTAATCTTCATTCCGCTTTTTAATGCTTCGGCTATTTCGACAATCGTCTTATCGGCCATACCGTAAACCAATAAATCGGCATGCGAATCAAGTAAGATTGAATGCCTGACCTTATCATCCCAATAATCATAATGGGCTAAACGGCGTAAAGATGCCTCTATACCGCCGATAATAATCGGTACATCCTTATATATCCGTCTAATCATCTGCGAGTAAACAATTGTGGCTCGATCCGGTCTTTTTCCCATCGTCCCGTTTGGCGTATAATAATCCTTTGTCCGTCTTTTTTTCGCCACGGTGTAATGATTAACCATCGAATCAATATTACCGGCGGTAACTAAAAAAGCCAGTTTCGGTCGGCCAAATCTCATAAATTCATCAGCATTCTTCCAATCAGGCTGAGGAATAATGGCAACTTTAAAACCGAAAACGTCTAATACTCGCGATATTATTGCCACGCCAAAAGAAGGATGATCGATATATGCATCCCCGGAAACTAATACAAAGTCCACTTCTCTATCTTGCAATTCCTCTTTACTAATTGGTAAGAAAGCCATGTTTACACCTCTAATTCTTTTTGCCCTTAATTAAATACAATATCTGTTCCGAAATATTTGTCAAATGATCACCGGATCGTTCTATCTGTTTATTTAATATCAAGGCATGTGATATCATATGTTGTTCCATTTCATCATTTGTATTCTTAAATTTAGATAATAATTCATTAAAATTCATTCGATAAAGTTTATCAATTTCATTATCCATCAACATAGCTTCCCTTGTCAGCTTCTTATCCTCTTTTAAAAATGCTTCCAAATTAAGCTCTAACATATTAAAGATAATATTAAACATATTATCGAAATTCGAAATAAATTCGCCTGCTTTTAAAACATTCATCTTTTTCCCGATAATCACATATTCGGCGATATTTTTCGCATAATCGGCAATTCTTTCTAATTCATATGCCAGCTTATTAATAGTCATTAACCTTCTTAAGTCCAAAGCAATGGGTTGATAACTTTCAATGATTTTAATTGATTCAAAATCGATATCTTCAGCCATTTTATTTATTTCACCATCATTTTTAATTACTTCCATCGCTAGATCACTATTACTGGTCTTTATAGAATATATTACTTTTTTATACTGCTCAATAATCAAAGATACCAGATTTTTTATATCAAGTCGTAAAATTTCAATACTATCAACTAACAGACCTTTATTATTCATTATTTCCCTCCGATAAGTCCTTAATCATATTCTAACAATAATTTATCCGAAATGTAAATGTTTATATAACGGTTCTTGTTAAGTTTTTGTTAATAATCTAGATAATTCTTTATTATTATAATATTAAATGTTAATATAGATAAGGATATCAAGTAGTTATCATAATGGAGGTATATATGTTTCATAATATTATCGATTATATTACAAGGAAGGATTTTATCGATATCCTCTTAGGATTAATTGGTGGATTAGGAATTTTTCTTTATGGAATAAATTTAATGGGAGAATCATTAAAAACGCTTGCCGGAGACAAAATGAAAAAGGTGATAGAAAAGCTGACAAACAATGTCTTTATGGGAATAGTAATCGGAGCTTTAGTCACCGCGATAATACAATCCTCATCCGGAACAACTGCCTTATCCATCAGTTTAATTCGTGCCGGACTTATGAGTATGCCGCAAGCCATCGGAATAATTATGGGTGCCAATATCGGTACTACTGTGACGGCATTTTTATTCAGCTTCCCAAGCATTTCGGAATATTCATTACTGTTCATTGGAATAGGAGCTGTTCTAATCTTTTTCTTTAGAAACAAAAAGACCAATCAAATTGGTCAGATTATTTTAGGATTCGGACTTTTGTTCTACGGAATGGATTTAATGAGTCAAGGATTAAAAGTACTGGCAGAAACCGAAAGCTTTAGCAACTTTATGTTGAAATTCTCCAACAATCCACTGTTTGGATTATTATCCGGTGCGGTTGTCACCGCAATTGTCCAGTCCTCATCAGCCACAACCGGTATAGTCCAAAGTCTGTATGAATCTCAGGCCATTCCGACAATTAAAGGCGCACTACCTGTTTTACTGGGAAATAACATCGGAACGACGATTACTGCCGTAATCGCTGCCTTGGGAGGTTCGATAGCCGCTAAGCGAGCCGCCAGTTTCCATGTTTTCTTCAATGTCATTGGCGCGTTTATCTTCCTGATTTTATTAACACCATATTCAAATCTAATAGAATATTTAAGTAATATAACAGACGCATCACCAAGGTTAACCATAGCATATGCTCACTTAATATTCAATCTCGCAAACACTATACTATTAGTATGGTTCATAAAACAAATAATCTGGTTATTAAAAAGAATCATCCCCGGAAATGATGAAATGGATGAATCTTTTAATACCGATGTCTTCAATGAACGATTAATTGAAGATTCACCAATCTTAGCATTGGAAAGCATGAAAAATGTCATCAGCCATATGGGAAGAATTGTCCAGAAAATGTTAAATTTATCATATGAATATTTAAAAAATCCCAGCGCTAAAATCTATGAGGAAGCAATGCAGCTTGAAGCAATAATTAATACTCTGGATCATAAAATTCATGATTTTCTAGTTAAAATAACCGCAAAAATCGATTCGGCGCATTCAAATACCTTATCTAAATATTTGGATGTTATTCGTGACTTGGAAAGAATCGGCGATCACTGTGAAAATATCCTGGAGATTAGTGAAAACCTCCATGAAAATAAAGGGATCTTTACCGATGATGCTAATGAAGACCTTGACCTAATGTTTACAACCGTCATGAAAATGTTGGAAGATGATTTAAGCGTAATTGAGACAAGTGATAAGGTTCTCGCAAGTAAGGTAATTGAAGTCGAAGATAACGTCGACCGATTAGAAAAGAAAGCCCGCAAACGACATACAATCAGAGTAAACGAAGGAATATGTACTTCAGAAGCAGGATTTAGTTTTATTGAAATACTATCCAATCTTGAACGTATAGGTGATCATTGCTGTAACATCGCCGAATATACCATTAATGACGAATATTATGTCGTAATTGATGAACCTGTGGTTGATTTACAAAGAGTACCAAATAAAGATAAATTAACAATTAATATTTTACCTACTAACCAGAAAAAGTAGTAATACTAAAAAAGGCGCGTTATGCGCCTTTATTTATTAAAGTATATGATAAATTCCGTTCCTTCATCAATTTTACTGTTAACGACGATTTTTGCTTTATGAATATCAAGTGTCGACTTTACAATCGCCAACCCTAATCCGGTACCACCCGTTGCTCTGCTTCGAGCTTTATCAACCCGATAAAATCTTTCAAAAATATGGGATAGTGATTCCTCATCCATTCCTATTCCCTCATCTTTAATTGATACCATCACGTTTTCCTGATCCTGATATGTCCGTATTGTAATCGATTTTTCATCATCGGTATAATTAATCGCATTGGATAATAAATTTAAGAAAGCATGTTTAAGTCGTTCGTAATCTCCTTTAATAAACAAATCTTTTTCAAAATGCAAATGTAAGATCTGCTTTTTCGATTCAAGTTTTATTTGAAGTATTTTACAAACTTCATTAATTAAACTCTCGAGATTAATCATTTCAAATTTAAATATTACCTTGTCATTTTCCAATCTTGATATTAATAAAAGATCATTTACAATTCTTTCCATTCTCGCATTTTCACTCTCAATAATAGATAAGAATTCCCTAACGGTTTCTGCGGAATGGTTTTCGCCATTTAATAATATTTCAGACGCACCTTTAATCGCCGAAATAGGTGTTTTTAATTCATGAGAAGCATCGGCAAGAAATTCCCGCTGCAACTTCTCATATTTTTTTAATTCGGTAATATCATGAAAAATAAACAAAATACCCAAAAAAGAAAAATGATTGTTTTCATTATTATTAATCGGAATAGCATTGGCCTGATAATATCGATCATTTATCATAATGATTTTTACGTCTTTTGTCTCGAAAATAAAAGCATCATCGATAAATTTATAGATCTTCTTTATTCTAAGCTTTTCATATATTTCATTAATCTCGATATTTGCCTCAAAACTGTTTAAAAATTGATTATTAACGTACCTTATGCGACCATCACGATCGATATATATGATGGGACTTGTGATATTATTGGTCAATATTTGGATGGTCAATTGATCTTCTTCTTTTTTTAAAGTCATTTTTTCGATTTTCTTAACCAATCGATTTAGATTGGCATTTAATTCACGGTAAGCCACAAACTTCGATATAATTTTTGCTTTTAATTTATCATTAATAATATTCTCGATCGTCTCGTTCATTTGTTTATAATCCTTACTTAACTTTAATAAATTAAATAAGGATAGCAAATAAAATAAAATTAATAAACCTAAAGTAAGTAAAAGAGATTGTAAGTCTAAAATATCAATAAAATAAGATATTACAATTACGGAAACAGTTAAAATAAAAGAGATATTTAAAGCTCTAGTCGGTTTCATTATTTACTTCCTCTAACATATAGCCCAATCCGCGTTTGGTGATAATTTCCACATTACTGTTTATTAACTTTTCTCTTAACTTAAAGATATGAACATCAACAATTCGTGTATCGCCGTCATATTCAAAACCCCATAAGGTCTCTAGTAAGACATCCCTTGATAAGGCGATTCCTTTATTATTAAGTAAAAATAATAACAGTTCATATTCTTTATACGTTAATGGTACTAATTCATTATTAACAAAAAGCTCATGCCTGTTTAAATCAAGGAAAAGATTCCCTAATTGAATGGTATTTGTTTTTTTAATTTGTCTTCTTAGTCCTGCTTTTATTCGGGCAACTACTTCCCGGGGAGAAAATGGTTTTGTCATATAATCATCCGCACCGGATTCTAAACCGGTGATCTTATCGAATTCATCGTCCCTGGCTGTTAACATAATGATATATACATCATTACCATCTTTTCTTAAGCGTTTGCAGATCTCAATACCGTCTAATTTAGGCAGCATTAAGTCGAGTAAAATTACATCATAGGCGTTTGTCTGAGCCTTTTGTAAACCGGTTATCCCGTCCAAGGCATTATCCACCTCATATCCTGCTTGTTCTAAATCATATGTTAAGAGCTTTTGAATCGATACCTCATCTTCAATAACCAATATTTTAGCCATTTTATCACTCCGTAATTTAAATTTTCATACCCACTTTAATTTTACTAAAAATTTCACATAATGCAAATTATTTAACAACATTTTAACAAAAAGAAAACTCCCTTTGGGGACCCCCACCCACATGAATAAAGACACTTAAGGCTGCTTCGGTTAAGACCTGACCTGGTTCATGCTTACCCATTGGATGAGGGTTCCAAAAGAGAGTTTAATTACATTACATATTATAACTGAATACGGTTATTTTATCAATCTTTTTTTGTTTCTCTTAAGGATTTAAAAAACTGTTTTAAAAGACTTGAACATTTATCTTCCAATATCCCCCCCTCATAAATTACCCTATGATTATATTTTTCAATATCAAGAATGTTGGTAATACTGACAACCGACCCAAATTTTGGATCACTTGCGCCAAAAAATACCTTTCTTATTCTTGATAATATTAAGGCACCGGCACACATTACACATGGTTCAAGTGTCACATACATGTCACAATCAATAAGACGCCAAGTACCTAAAAATTTACATGCTTCATTAATCGCGACGATTTCGGCATGATTAGTCGCATTCTGCGTCGATTCTCTTGTGTTATAAGCCCGGGCAATAATTTCCTTATCTTTGACGATAACTACCCCGACGGGAACTTCACCTAGGTCGTATGCCTTTTTTGCTTCTTTTAAAGCTTCATTCATAAAATATGTTTTTTCATCAGTCATTTTTTCACCCAAATTAGGATATTTCATTAGTTTTACGTAATATATTATGGCAACCTACCCGATAAATAATAAGTGTTATAGATGATAATATGACAAATATCAGAAAGGCTAAATATATATCCCAAACATATATATATGATTGCCATATATAATATACCATAATTAACAAAAATATGTATACAGATATTGAAATAAAGGATAGTACCAGATAGACAATATTTAATGTTCGCAAATTTTTATTATCCTCTACAACCATCCATTTCTTACCCAACCTTCTCTTTAGGATTATGTCAATATTAATCCCGATAAACTTACTTACAGAAGCACCCGCGATAATACAAGCCAAAAACAAGATGTACATGTCCATATATTTAAGTAGTGCATAATAGAATAAATTTGTGATAAGTCCCCAAAGAATAATATTATAAGTAGTAAACCGAATCTGATATACTGATGTATTATAAAGTTTATTATTATTATTTTCTAATGATATTTCTCTAGCATAATATATTTCAAAAAATACGAGAAATGTGATTAATAAAATATATATCCACAATAATATTAACTTAGTTGAATAATCATGAAAAAAGTAAGGAAGCAAACTAAAAAGAATAGTAATAAAACTACTAATGCCTTTAAACAGAAATGATTTATTTTTATATTGGCACAAATATAAATTGAAATCAGCATCAGTATAATTATTTTCTTCTTCATCACCGATAAATTGAGAAACAGAAACACCAAAAAAACTACATAACTTAAGGATATATTTAAAAGATGGTACCGACAAACCTGTTTCCCACCTGGAAACAGCCTGTCTGGTAGTACCTATTTCTAAAGCCAGTTGTTCCTGGGATAAATTTCTTTCTCGACGATATTGTAATATTTTTTCTGAATAACTCATAATTCCTCCGTAAACCTAATACTTTTCTATTTATTATAAATAGAAATATAATTATGTCTACCACATCTATGATGCATTTTGTCAATCATTTATAACATTTATAAAAAACTACATTCGGTTTGAATGCAGCTTTAAATTTGCGGTTTATTTGGAACTTGATGACAATGACGGCAACGAGGTTCGTATGACTCGCTTGCTCCGACTAACACAATCGGGTCGTTATATGATGCCGGCTTATTATTAACCAAACGTTGGGTACGCGTAGCCGGTGCACCGCAAACACAACAAATCGCAGTCAATTTAGTCACAAATTCAGCTTTTGTTAATAATTGGGGCATCGGTCCAAAAGGTTCCCCCCTAAAATCACGGTCCAAACCTGCTGCTATGACACGAATTCCTTTATCCGCCAAATAATCAAGAATCTCAACAATTTCTAAATCAAAAAACTGGATTTCATCTATCGCAACGGCATCAATTCTGCCATCAATATATTTTAATATTTCCATCGGTTTTTCAATCGGAATTGATTTTATGCTTGCTCCATTATGTGATACAACCTCATCAATACTGTAACGATTATCAATATTAGGCTTAAATACTAAAATATTTTTCTTCGCATACTGTAATCTTTTTATTCTTCTTATTAACTCTTCAGTTTTTCCGGCAAACATACTACCGCTGATAACTTCGATCCAACCATCCTTACCTGTGTAATACATCAACAAGCACTCCTTTCATCTATAACATATTCTACTATTTATCATGACACCATTCAACTTAAAAAGACAATTTTTATAAAATAAAATACCTACATAGAAAACACTTTTTATAAAGCGTCCACCATATAGGTATAATATCAGAATACCGTTCTTTTTATTCTTCGACATCGGATTTGAAACCATATTTCTTATTGAACTTATCAACACGACCGGCTGCGGCAACATGTTTTTGTTTTCCTGTAAAAAACGGATGACAATTAGAACATGTATCCACACGTAATTCCTTTTTTGTTGAACCAGTTTCAAATTCATTTCCACATGTAGTACATACTACTTTTGCTTTAGTATATTGTGGATGAATACCTTGTTTCATATATTTTCACTCCTTCCGCCCTGAATACATAATTATTCAGAGTAAGTTGCACTAGAATATTATATCATATATTATATCTTTTTCAAGTATAAATAATCCTTATTCAATAACTTTTATATCCGCATTCAATCCTTGAAGCTTTTCAACAATATTTCCGTATCCTCTAAATATATGCTCCGCCTGATCAATTATCGTTTCTTTTTCGGCATTAAGTCCCGCTAAAACTAGTGAAGCTCCGCCGCGCAAATCACTGGCGGTTACTTCCGTTCCTTTTAGTTTAGTTGGTCCCAAGACAATGGCCGTAGCATTTTCAATGATAATATTTGCGCCCATCCGAATTAAATCATCACAATTTTTAAATCTTGATTGATAAATTGTTTCACTGATAATGCTTAGTCCGTCCGCCTGTGTCATAAGCGATGTCATAATCTGCTGAAGGTCGGTTGGAAATCCGGGATATACCGCAGTTCTAATATTAACAGGCAATAAGTGTTTAGCTTTCTTTACTATTATTTTATCCTTTTCAACAATAATATTCACGCCACAATCGATTAATTTCGCTATTACTGCTTGCAGATGAAATGAATTGACATTTCGGATTTCGACATAATCACCGCAGGATGCTCCCATTAATAGGTAAGTACCCGCCTCTATTCTATCGGGGATAACATGATGTGATGTCCCTTTTAACTTATTAACACCGGTAATTTTTATCAAACATGTTCCTGCGCCTTCAATTTTGGCTCCCATTTGATTCAAAAATTCGGCAATATCGACAATTTCCGGTTCTTTTGCCGCGTTTTCAATGATTGTTTCTCCTGAAACAAAAATTGATGCAAAAATTATATTAATTGTCGCACCAACACTTGGTATATCTAAAAAGATCTTATTGCCCTTTAATTTTTCGGAATGTAAGTGTAACATTCCGTCATCCATTTCATAATCACAGTTTAATTGTTTAAAACCCTTCAAATGTAAATCAATCGGTCGCGGTCCTAAATAACATCCGCCGGGTAATGAAATATGTGCTTCATTAAACAGCGCAAGCAGTACCCCCATAAAATAGTAAGATGCACGAAGTAATGACATTTTCTCACTGACTAGGGAGGTGTTTTTAATATTTGAACTATCTATTTCTATATATGAATCATTGACAGTAACTAAAACGTTTAAATCCTTTAATATATCCAATAAAACATATACATCCGAAATTTTCGGATAATGATAGATTCTTACTTTATCTCTGCATAATATTGCAGCAGGGATTAAGGCGACAACACTGTTTTTAGAGCCATCAATATTGACAATGCCATCTAAACTTACACCTCCATTAATGATAATTTTTTTCATATCATTAATCCCTTCCATAATATACTTTGCTTTGTGTAATTTTTTAAATTATTCCTAAATTTACATTTTTTTCTTTAGCATTGTACGTTATAATAGTATGTAGTAAGAGATAAGGTGGTGCATAAAATGCGATATATTGAAAGAGATTTAATTGTTGAAACTGTTGAACGGCTTTGCATTGAAGCATGCTACAGCATTGATGATGATGTGTTGGAAGCACTTGAAAGAAGCCGTGAAAACGAAAAATCACCAATTGGTCAAAGTATATTAAGTCAGATTATTGATAATGATTTGATTGCTCGTAGAGATTCCGTACCTATGTGCCAGGATACAGGAGTAGTAATTGTTTTTTTAGAAATAGGAACTGATTGTCATATAGATTACGATATTTATGAAGCAATTAATGAGGGTGTAAGAAACGGATATAAAAATGGTTATTTACGAAAGTCAGTTGTAAGACACCCGTTAGATCGTGTGAACACCAATGATAATACACCGGCAGTTATTCATACCAAATTAATTAGCGGTGATAAAATAAACCTTTTGATTGCACCAAAAGGTGCGGGCAGTGAAAATATGAGTTTGGTTAAAATGTTGACTCCGGCGGATGGTTATGAGGGAGTTAAAAAATTAGTGTTGGATACCGTGTTTGATGCGAAGGGAAAACCTTGTCCGCCTATTATCGTCGGGGTCGGTATCGGCGGTACATTTGAAAAAGCGGCTTTATTAGCCAAAGAAGCAGTAATGAGACCTATTAATGATTCAAGTCCCGATGAAATAGCCAGGAAATTAGAATTTGAGCTACTTAGGGATATAAACAAATTGGGAATAGGTCCTTTAGGTTTCGGAGGAACGCAAACGGCACTGGCCGTTAAGGTAAATGTTTATCCGTGCCATATCGCTTCTTTACCTGTGGCAGTTAATATCCAATGCCACGCATCACGCCATAAAAAAGCCATTATTTAGTGGAGGTAAATATGAAAATCACAACGCCATTAACTGAAGATGTGGTAGCAAGCTTGCATTCCGGTGATCAGGTATACATTACCGGTGTAATATATACCGCAAGAGATGCCGCTCATTCTCGTTTAGTGAACTTGATTAAAGAAAATAAACCCCTTCCTTTTGACATTAAAAATCAAATAATATATTATGTGGGACCCACACCGGCAAAACCAGGTAGTGTAATAGGTTCAGCCGGACCAACAACCAGTTATCGCATGGATCCTTACTCTCCGATTCTTTTGAAACACGGATTAAAGGGAATGATAGGTAAGGGTGACAGAAATCAGGCGGTTAAAGATGCTATTATCAAATATAAGGGTATCTATTTTGGAGCTGTTGGCGGAGCAGCGGCATTAATCGCCAAAACCATTAAATCTTCTGAAATAATCACTTATGAGGACTTAGGTGCCGAAGCGATTAGAAGGCTGGAAGTAGTAGATTTTCCGGCAATCGTTATTAACGATATATACGGAAATGATTTAATGCAAGATAATATAAAAAAATATAGAGTGGAGGAGTAAAATGTCTAGTATTTATGAACAATCTTTGGAATTGCATGAAAAATACCGTGGAAAAATAGAAATGCGTTCCAAAGTACCTGTCACAAATCAACAGGAATTGAGTTTGGCATATTCGCCGGGAGTTGCTGAACCGTGTCTGGCGATAAAGAGAAATAAGGATGATGTTTATCGATATACTAATAAGGGAAATTTAGTTCCTATTGTTACTGATGGTTCAGCAGTGTTGGGATTGGGTAATATCGGTCCTGAGGCAGCACTTCCCGTTATGGAAGGCAAATCCATACTGATAAAGCAATTTGGCAATGTCGATGCCTTTCCTATCTGTTTGGACACACAGGATGTCGAGGAAATTATTAAAACTTGTAAATTAATTGCTCCGGGTGTCGGAGGAATATTACTTGAGGATATTTCCGCTCCCCGTTGTGTTGAAATTGAAAGAAGATTAAAGGCGGAACTTGATATTCCTGTTTTCCATGATGATCAACACGGTACGGCTATTGTCACGATTGCCGCAATCATCAATTCCTGCCGTTTGACTAACAGAAAACCTGAAGACTTAGTTGTCGTGGTTTCCGGAGCCGGTGCGGCCGGAAGCTCAATAATCAGAATGTTAAATGACTTAAAAGTTAAGGATATAATTGCCTTAAACAGTAAGGGAATCATTCATAAATCAAAAATCGAATTATATAATGATTTGACTAAGGAGCTATTAGCCATCACCAATAAAAGTGATATCACAGGTGGATTAGCCGAAGCCTTACGTGGTGCAGATGTCTTTATCGGAGTATCGCAACCGGGATTAGTTACAAAAGAAATGGTTCAGACTATGAATAAACAACCGTTTATCTTCGCAATGGCTAACCCTACGCCGGAAATTATGCCGGATGAAGCAAAAGCGGGCGGTGCTTTTATCGTAGGTACCGGAAGAAGCGACTATCCTAATCAGGTAAACAATGTGCTTGCCTTCCCTGGCATATTTAGAGGCGCACTGGATTGCCGTGCCAAAAAAATTAATGAAGAAATGAAATTAGCAGCAGCCAAGGCTATAGCTTACCTAATCGAAGATAACGAGTTAAAACCGGAATACATTATTCCGTCACCTTTTGATAATCGAGTTGCAAGCGCGGTAAGTAAGGCTGTAATTCAGGCAGCGATCGAAACGGATGTAGCACAAATAAAATAATAGGAGTAGATATTAATGGATATTTCTAAATATCGTATAGAAACCGATTCACTAGGGGAAAAACTGGTTCCTATAGATGCTTATTACGGAATACAAACTTTGCGTGCTAAAGAAAATTTTCAAATCACAAAACAAAAAGTACATAAGGAAATGATTAAGGGCATTGCCATAACAAAAAAAGCAGCCGCTAGGGCTAACTTTGAAGCCGGGATGATTTCCGAAGAAATATATAAAGCTATGTCACAGGCATGTGACGAGATAATATCAGGGAAATTGCATGGTCAATTCATAACCGATATGATTCAGGGAGGAGCCGGAACCTCCATGAATATGAACGCCAATGAAGTTATCGCCAATCGGGCTCAAGAAATATTGGGCGGTAAAAAAGGTGTCTATGATATTGTCCACCCAAATGACCATGCCAATTTTGGTCAATCGACAAATGACATCATACCTACGGCGGGTAAAATAGCCGCAATCAAGCTTACCAATAAATTATTGCTTGAAATGAAAAGATTACACCGTTCATATTTAGACAAAGCTAATGAATTCGGCGGAGTAATTAAAATGGGGCGGACCCACCTTCAGGATGCCGTACCAATCCGTTTGGGTCAAGAGTTTAACGCATTTGCTTCGGCACTAGAAAGGGATATTAAAAGGGTTGAAAATGCCATACAGGACTTAAAAATCCTAAATATGGGTGCTACGGCTGTTGGTACGGGACTAAATGCCAACAGAACCTATATCGATAAAGTGGTAAAGATCATCTCGGAATTTACCCATATTGATTTTGAACAGGCGGAGGATTTGGTCGATGCCACAAGAAACCTCGATCCGTTCGTCTGGTTGTCGTCAGCTTTAAAAACGTGTGCCATTTCCTTATCCAAAACGGCTAATGACTTAAGACTTATGGCTTCAGGTCCTAAAACCGGTTTTAATGAAATCAACCTACCACAAATGCAGCCGGGTTCGTCAATTATGCCTGGTAAAGTTAACCCTGTTATTCCCGAAGTCATAAATCAAATTGCTTTCCAGGTTATCGGAAATGACATTACAATCACTAAGGCTGCCGAGGCCGGTCAATTAGAGTTAAATGTCTTTGAACCGGTATTATTTGTCAACCTTTTCCAATCTTTAGACATCTTAAGAAGAGGTATCAGAACTTTTTATCAAAAAGCTATTTCCGGTATAACCGTTAATAAAGATCTATGTATTCTTTATGTCGAACGAAGTGCCGGTACGGTTACCGCATTAGCACCTCATATCGGATATAAAGTTGCGGCTGAAATTGCGAAAGAAGCGATAAAACTAAATAAATCAGTTAAAGATTTAGTAATTGAAAAACAGATTCTATCTAAAGAAGATCTAGAAATTATCTTAAATATTAATAATCTTACATCTCCAGGCATATCAGGGGAAGAATTATTAATACAAAAGAAAAAGCGACAAGAAACTGGAGGAAATAATGCGTAAAGTAGTAGTATTATTGATTTTTAATTTATTAATCACCGGATGCACTATTTTTCAAAAAACCACTGAGGATAATGGCATAAAATATTCTGAAATTGATTACAATGAAATATATTTTGATACATACATATCATTTCAGATCTGGGATGAAAAAAAGTATAACGAAGATTCACCGCTTTGGAAAGGTGCTGAGGATATTATGAAGGATATTCAGTATACCTTTCAAAGAACTGCTCCCAGTGAGTTATATGATTTAAATCAGACTGCCGGCACAAATCAAACTTTTGCACTATCAGATGATTTATTTGAGGTTATGAAGATAGCTATGGATATAGCCGAAAAAACTGAAGGTGAATTAGATCCCACGGTAGGTCCGTTAATTGATTTATGGGATATTAACGCCAGAACCGGTACTGAAGCAGAACCTCCAACGAAAGCACAAATTGATGCCTTATTACCACTCGTTGGTTATCAAAAAATCCAATTTGACAAAATAAATAAAACTGTTTTATTACCTCAAGAAGGAATGATTCTAGAGTTTGGGGCGATATCAAAAGGATATGCCGCCGATAAACTAGCCGCATATTTTAAAAACAACGGTATTGAACATGCGATATTAAACCTCGGCGGTAATGTCTATGTCATCGGGGAAAGATATGCGCAAAGAAGTGATGGATCATATAATTGGGCTGTCGGTATTAGAGAACCCGATAGTTGTGTCACATGTGCCATTGCTAATGTTTATTTAACCGATACATCAGTTGTCACATCGGGAATATATGAAAGGTACATTATTGACCCTGATGATCCAAATAAAATATATCATCATATTCTTGATCCACAAACAGGTTATCCGTATGAAAATAACCTTTCAAGTGTGACGATTATTTCTAAAAGTTCAGCGTTGGCTGATGCCTTATCCACATCAGTGTTTGCATTAGGAATAGAGGAAGGTATTAATTTTATCGAAACTAATTACCCTGAAGTTGAGGCAGTATTTATTGATAAAGAACAAAATATTTATAAAACCGATGGTGTGGATAGTAAATATAAATTTGAATTATTAGATGAATAATGCATTGCATAAAAGAGTAGCTGATTTTCCAGCTACTCTTTATATTTTTTTAATATAAAAAAATAGCTATCTTATCGATAGCTATTAATTTCAATTATTTTGCATCAGCAATTAATTTGTCATAAATGTCTTTGAATGCTGCTACTGTATGACCCATAGAAACACCGGTAACTCCGTCAACCGTACCGTTTTCACCATCAACTGTGATAGTTAAAGCTTGGTCAGCTAATAATTTAGCTTCAACTTTGTCAGCTTGAACATACCATTCTCCACCGTCTTTTCTCATACCATAGTTTAATTTAGCTGGGTCTTTTGTTAAATATTTAATAGTAGGTGTGCCGTCTTCCTTAACTTTAACAACTTTAACTTGTTTACTATCTACTGTAACTGTGTCAAATGTGTTATCTTCATTCATTAAGAAATCAAATAATGTATAAACGGCATTGAAATCAGCTACTACTAATGTTCCGTTTACAATTATGAATGAACCGAATGTATATCCTACAAATTCGCCTTCTTCAAATTCAAAGTCACCAGTTGGTTTATTACCTTGAGCATCACTCTTTACATATTTGTAAGTAGTTTTATTTGTTTCATCTCTACCAGATTCATAATAGAAGAATCCGTCTTCTTTGAAGTTACCTTTAGCTACAGGTTGACCTTTTAATGCTTCGTCGATTAAATCGAATAATTCTTCTACAGTAATTGATACTGAAGAGATGGCATCAGTTTTTCCATTTGTAAAGGTAAGGTCTTTACCAATCTTTTGGTTTTTAACAATCCATTTAGTAGTTTCGTCGGCTTGCTCATGCCATTCGCCTTCTTTACCACCCATTGCATAAACACCATCAACTGAACATTGATACTTGTCATCACCTTGACACTTTGCAGCTCCACCGGCAATGTGATAAGCATTCCATTCAACATCAGTAATTTTCTTATTTTTAATAGTAACTACTGTCCAATAACGATAGTCTTCAGGTTTTTTTAAATCTTCAACATCTTGAATGGCAAAGTATTTACCATCTGCATAATCGAATTTTCCTGGTTTATCTTTTTTACATGCACTAATAACTACGGCAACAAAAAGAACCATAATTACCATGAATAATTTTTTCATAGTATATCCTCCCTTAAAATATGATTTATTTCACAAATTGATTATACAATACAATTGTGATAAACTCAATAGATTTTGTGAAAAAATTAATAGAAATTATAGCCTTATTCACAAGTTCACAATACTAGTGAACACCGAACAGGTGAATACTATTTGACATTTGTAGTAGAATATGTAAGAATAAAATGGACTTATACAAGAGGTGTTATGATGATTAATAATCAATATATCGCTTATATCAAAAATTATATTTATAATAATACTCCTGTGGATTTTATATATTGTGAAGATAAATATTGTGAGATTAAAAAGGCTATGGAAAAGGAAAATATTATCGTTAATAAACCCGAACTAATATATGCTTGTTATACCCTGTTTTATTCCAGTCTTTCATATCATAATGAAGCGGAAAAGCAAACAGATAAACAGCCTTACTATATTTTATTAGGTGATTATATCAGCAGTTATGTCGCGGAATTATTATATAAAAATAAATTATATAATATATTAAAAGTTTTTTCCGCTAGTACAAAACAATTGATGTTAAATATTATGAATCATAATGAAGAAGATCCTCTTCTTAATAATATTATTAGTACTCTAAAAAATGGGTGATAGCATGGATTTAGCGACAATTTGTCATGTGGATAAAAATTTACTGGATATGAAAATAAAAGATATTATCGATTACGATGAGAGTTTACCGGATAAATACCGTAAACAACTATATCATCTGCTTTTTTCATCCGGAAAACGGTTAAGACCGATTTTCACTGTTTTGGGTAGCTATTTTGGTAAGGCGAATAAGGATGTCGTTTATATTCTTGCCGCTATTTTTGAATTAATCCATACAGCATCGCTAATCCATGATGATATTATCGATAAAGCCTGCATGAGAAGAGGTAAACCGACTCTTCATATTGAAAATGGAGTTTATAACACAATTATCTTGGGTGATTATTTAGTCACCTTATGCAGTGATTACATCTCTAAATTGAATTTCGAGGAATTTTATTATGATAGTTTTAAACTCACGGATTTATGTGAATCAGAAATAAAGCAACAATCTTTATTATTTAATTTTGATATTACCTTTGATGACTATATTAATAAAACAAAGAACAAAACCGCACTTTTGATTGCCGCATCATTATTAGGCGGTGCCAAATTGGCTGATGTTGAATATAAAACTTTGAAGATGTTATATACGTATGGAATTAACCTTGGAATATCATTTCAGATAATTGATGATATTTTAGATTTCACTCAGGATACCTGTCAATTGGGAAAACCAAACGGTGCGGATTTGATCAACGGTAATATTACCTTACCCGTTATATTTGCGTTAAAGGATAAGGTTATTAACAAGAAAATCCGCTCATTAACCAAAAACGCACCAATTAATGATTTTAACGAATGCATAAATTATATCAGCAAAAGTAAAGCCATAACCAAAAGTAAAAAGATAAGCGAAAAATACCTAAAAAAAGCTAAGTCGGCAATAAGAAAATTAAATCACGATAAGAAACAGATTCTCATTGAAATATTGGATACTTTAAAACAACGGACATATTAAAAACCGGTTTTTTAAACCGGTTTTTACATTTTTTATTCAGTTACATTGATTGTATATGATAAGTTAAGAATCATTTGTTCCGTAGCTCCGCCACCGGCAGTTCCAGTAGCTCCTGATACCGCATCGCTGGAATCACTAGTTTTGGTGGTTAATTGAATATTGACATTATATGTGCCTACTTGAGTAAATGTCACTACACCGTCAGTTACCGAAATTTCATTTTCGCCTAAAGTAACAGTGTATTTTATATCATATACAGAAGCAAATCCTTCAGGTGTTAATTTGTCCTCACCGCTATATTCCACCACATTATTAAGTAAATTATATGATGTATTTACTTTTCTGCTGATTTCTTTTGCTTCAACATTAGCAGGAGATTTCTTAAATGTGTAAACACCATAATAGTTAATCATTTTTTCTTCATTTGGTTCTTCTTTATCTAAGAAATGAATTTTGAACTCATAACTTAATCCATCGCCTAATTCTTTCTTAGGATCATTAAATTTAATCATTGATTCGCTTAATTCAAGCTTTTTAAAACTATCATGAGAACCGGTTAGTCGATATTCAACTTTAACGTCAAAATAATTTTGCGGATTATTTTTTCTTGCCATTGATAAGTCTTTAATCCAATCACTATTATTCTTAAATTCTTGATACGGATTAATTACTAACGGTTCGTTATTATAATAATAAACGGTTTGATTATTTAATTTAAAATAATCTGAGTTAGGACCACAAGCTGTAATAATAAAAGCAAAACCAATTATCATTAATAAAGCAATTAATTTTTTCATATCTTTTCCTCCTTCATATATTTTGTTTTAGGAGTTTAAAAGTCAACTTTTTCTCCGTACAGATACCATTTCTTAATAAAAGGAATCTTTTGTAAGAAACCATGAACCTTTGGCATTACATAATAATCTAGCGATAATACATGACCATTTCCACCAAAGTTTAATAAAACAACGCTGGCTACCAAATACCAGAACAATTCTGATAAGAAGATACCATTATAGGAGAATAAGCTTCCTACAATAACCATCATTGTTAATATTAACGAACCGGTTGAAGCTAATACAGTAAATAAACCTAGGATTAATAAAATACCTACTCCCAATTCGCCAATAGCTAAACCAAATTCAAAGAATGGAGCCATCCAAGTCACTATTGTATTCATAAACCATTCAGAAATATTCATGAAGATATTATACATCCATTCGAATGCGACAAATAACCAGCCAATCCATTTAAAATGTGTTTGATAATATTCGAAAATATAGAACACATTATAAGATAAACCGTAATCAGTAACTTCAGTTGGTTTAAATCCGGCAAAGAAATCATTAATATAGGCTAAGAATCTGTCGAAACCTTTTAATCCTTCATGTGATAATTGTTCTGGAATTTCCGGATTATTTGCATAAGAAGTAGCATTTACAAAGTTTATCGTTTTACCTAAAGATGAACAAATTAAACCGTTATTTTCAAATGTCGCAGGGAATTCATTTAACCTACAATAATCATCCCAGCCACCGGATAATTTATTAACAACCTTAGGAAGTCCTTGTAAGAACCACATAAAACCTAACCAAATTCTAACAGGAACAGTCCAAATACTTGGTGTTTTCTTAGATAATAATCCACCAACTACGGAACGATTATTATTGGTATGGAAAAATTCATGTTTGATATAAGACCAAACTTTTGTCCAACCAAGAACTTGCATGAAATATAAAACATTAATAAAGTGTTTAATAAATAAAGCTATAAAGCTGTTCTTAATATTAAACATTTTATTAGGCATTCCGACTTGTGCTAAACCTTTTCTAGCACCAATACTTACCATTGCTCCATGGAAACTAGGATCATATTCTTCTTTTTCCGTTCCTTTAATATCTGCAACAATATTATGAGCAACGAGTTTTGATGAAGCTTCGGCATTTTCCACCATTTGTGGAACAGGACGGCTTTCACCTTCAGGAATATAGAAAATGTTATCTCCGACAACATAAACATTTTCGAATTCTTCCGTTTGTAAATATTTATTACATACGATGCGTCCTCTGCCTTGTTTGTTGACATCGGTCAAATTATCTATTAATGTAGATCCTTCAACACCCGTTGTCCAAATAATCGTATCGGATTTTATTACTTCATCACCAAATGAAATTGACTCACTGGTAACATTAGTACATGGTTTACCTGTTAAACTTTCAACACCTAATTTTGCTAGTTTTTTAACCGCATTATTAGATAATTTTTCAGGGAAAGTAGGTAAAACACGTGGCGCCATATCTAATAACTTAATACTTACTTCGTCTTTATTAACTTCATATTCGCGACATAATTCCGGTATATATTCTGCTAATTCACCCGCCATTTCGACTCCGGTAAATCCTGCACCCACTACTACAAATGTTAATAATTGTTTTCTTTTTACTTCGTCCTTTGTTTTTGCGGCAGTTCTAAACTGCTCTAAAATATGTTCATGTAATATTGTCGCATCTTCTAATGACCATAATGTGAAGACATGTTCTTTATACTCATCATGTCCAAAAAAAGTTGGTTTACAACCTGTACCAATGACTAAATAATCATATGGATATTCAGAATTGTCAGAAACTAATTTTTGATTCTTAAAGTCAATATTTTTAATTTCATCCATTTCAAAATCGATATTTCGTCCGGCTATAACCTGGTCAAAATATATTTTGATGGAATCTTCATGAACGCGACCTGCTGCAACCTCATGCAATTCTGTTAACATGGTGTGATAAGGGTTTTTATCTATAATAGTAATTTTAACGTCTAATTTTCTTAACTTCTTTTCCAAATGCTTAGCTGTTAAAATTCCACCATATCCTCCACCAAGAACGACGATTCGTTTCATATTACACTTCCTCCTTCTGATTTATATTTCAAATTAATTCTATCACAAACTTTCACTAATTTAAAGTAATTTTTTCACAAACTTCAAAATAATTATTGGAAAATTAGTGAAAAAAAGTTTACATATTTGTATTTTATCATCTATATTATTATTTACTATTTTTTAACTATAATTCTCTATCTATATTTGCCGTATCGTAAAATATTGGATATAATGAAATATATGGAATTGGAGGTAATTATGTTATATAATGATTTTTTGGGCTATCAAAACGAAGACTACCATTTTTATACAATACCAATTTTTATTTTATTAGTTTATCTTAGAATTTTCCATATACTTTTGATAGACATTAAAAAAACCTGTTATCAATAACAAGTTTTTCTTATTTAATATGTTCAAAATTAAAAATATTACATTCTTTATTTAGCGCATAATATCCATGTTTATTATAAACATCTTCTTTATTGTATTTAAACCTTTGATGATTTAAGTCTCTAAAAATACCGCCTGCTTCATGAATAATGATATCCATAGCGGCTATATCCCACTCCTTAGTACCTAAGCCGAATTTATAAAAAGCTTCCAGTTTTCCACCGGCCAATAAACAGCCTTTTAATGTTGAACCAAGCTCATATGCTTTTTCTATCCTAGCAAAATTCTCTTCATATAGTCTTTTTACTTTTTCTGATTTGTGTGATCGACTTTCCACAACCCTTAGCTTATCAGTCCTGTCGGATACGGACAATTTCGTTATTTCTCCATCTTTAACCCGATAACAGCCCTTATTTAACTCTGCGTAATACAACTCCTCCAGGACCGGAGCATAAATAACTCCCATCACAATATCCTGTTTATATGCCAAAGCTATATTAATCGTAAATTCGCCGGTTTTATTGACAAATTCTTTTGTACCGTCGATTGGATCAATAATAAAACAAAAATCATTATTAAGCCTCGCAAAATCATCGGCACTTTCTTCGGATAGATAGGCATAATGAGGAAATACTTCATGTAATCTATTAATAATTATATCATTAGCCAGAAGGTCAGCCTTTGTCACCGGTGATTCATCCTGTTTATAATCGACTAAGAAATCGGTTCGATATATATCCATAACCTTTTTCCCGGCAATTATCGCTATTTTTTTTGCTTCATATAATTCTTTGGAAAAATCCATATAATCATTTCCCTTTCATCTTTATTAAATTCATTAATATTTTTAACCTAAATTAAAAATAAAAGCACCTTTGTGCTTTTATTTTAACAAAATCTATAAATATGTCAAATTCTAAATTCTGAATAATAAATCACCATAAGTCGGGAATGGCCAATATTCCTTCGCAACTAATAATTCTAATTCATCACTCGGCTTTCTGAGTTCATCCATAAGCGGTAAAACAATATTGCGGAAATACTTGGCTCTTTCATACAAATCAGCAATACCAAGAGCCTCTTTGACCGATGCTTCTAAGCTTTCCAATTTCACAAACACTTCATTTAAACATTCCGTTATTTCCTTAAGTCTTTTCTCCTGAGGTAAAAGAGAGACCTTTAGATCAGTCTGTTTAGTATTATTAATACAAACGGCCAATTCATTAATATATTTTATAGTTGCCGGAATAATCTGTTTATTGACAATGTGTGACATTGCCGAGGCTTCTATTTTGGCACGATTTACATAATCCTGTAACCTTATTTCATATCTTGATCTCAATTCACTTTCATTAAGCACATTATTTCTGGTAAATAAGGATAAAGATTTTTCCGATATTAGATGAGGAATGACATCTACAACTGATGGAAAAAACGGTAAATTTCGCTTCTTAGCTTCTTCTGTCCATTTATCAGAATAACCATTACCATTAAAGACGATACGACGATGCTCTTTTATGGTCTTGCTTATAAGCTCTTTTAACGCATGCGGAAGGTCTTGGGCATTTTCTAATTCATCGGCAAATTCATTTAATACATCAGCAACTATCGTATTAAGAACGATATTAGGGTCAGCTATTGTTTGTGAGCTTCCGACCATTCTAAATTCAAATTTATTACCGGTAAAAGCAAAAGGTGAAGTCCGATTTCGGTCGGTCACATCCTTACGCAGTACGGGTAAGGTGATTACTCCGGTTTTTAATTCGGACAATGATTTATTTTCAAAATAAACATCCTGTTCAATTTGTTGAAGCACCTCTTCTAGTTGCTCACCGACAAATATCGAGATGATAGCAGGCGGTGCTTCATGACCACCCAACCGGCAATCGTTGGTGTAAGACGAAGCTGATATTCTTAATAATTCCGCATACTTATCAACAGCTTTAATAATTGCGGATAAAAACACAAGAAATTGCGTATTTTCCAGTGGTGTCTCACCTGGATCTAGTAAATTAACACCATCACTTGTTGATATCGACCAATTATTATGTTTACCCGAGCCATTTATACCTTCAAAAGGTTTTTCATGCAATAAACAAACTAAATTATGTCTGTTTGCGACCGTCTCAAGTATTTCTAAAATGACCTGATTTTGGTCAGCAGCGATATTAACCGTTGAAAAGATAGGTGCTAGTTCATGTTGACCCGGTGCCACTTCATTATGTTTCGTTTTAACGGGTATTCCCAGTTTCCAGAGTTCCCTATCTATATCCTTCATAAAAGCATAAATATTTTCTTTAATCGAACCGTAATAGTGATCATTTAACTCTTGAGTTTTAGGAGCAGGAGCACCAAACAATGTTCTTCCGGTGTAAATAATGTCTTTCCTTTGTTGATACAACCTTTTATCGATTAAAAAATATTCCTGTTCCGCTCCTACATTTGAATATACTCGAAGCGGTGTTACACCAAAAAACTTTAAAACACGTTTCACAGCTTTTTCCAAAGCTTGCATCGACCGCAAAAGCGGTGTTTTCTTATCTAGAGCTTCACCATTATAAGAGCAAAAAGCAGTGGGAATACACAATGTGACTGTTCCATCTTTTTCTTTTAAAAAAGCAGGTGAGGTGCAATCCCAAACAGTATATCCTCTGGCTTCAAAGGTAGCTCTTAGACCTCCGTTTGGAAAAGATGATGCATCCCCTTCACCCATGATTAAATTTCTTCCTGAAAATTCCTCCAAAATTTTATTGTATTCCGTCATATTAAATAAAGCTTCATGCTTTTCAGCTGTTTTGCCGGTCATTGGTTGAAACCAATGTGTATAATGTGTCGCCCCTTTTTCAATTGCCCAGTCCTTCATGGTATTAGCCACAACATTTGCCACATCCAATTGAAGCGGTGTTCCTTCTTTTATTGTTTTTTGTAATTTTTCATAGACATCCTTAGGTAATCTTTCACGCATTACTTGATCATTAAAAACGCTACTTCCATACATTTCCGAGATTTTTTTCATGCTATCCTCCGCATACTTCATATATATTAATTTTATTATTATACAGTAAAATTGTTACCAACTCAAGTGACTAAAAAAATGATAACGTTTTTATAAAAAAGGGCTGAATCATCAATTGATAATTCAGACCCAATTCTCTAATTTTCACTATAATAGACTAAAGAACAATTATATAGTCGGGCAAAATCGAAATCTTGATCAGACCATAAAACAAAACCACCATAATAATGGTTATAGTCAAAATCTTTCTTACTGTAATTATATGTTCTAACCAGTTTATTATCCCTATATAATCCTAAAGTCCATACTTGGGATAAATAATCTCTAAACCTAATATAATATACTCCTGATAAGAGTTGTTCTTTCAAAACAAAGACCGGTTTTTCCCCACCCTGTTCCTCATCTTTTATTTCTTTATCAGCCGGATATACTTCATCGCTAAATTCGGCTTTTCTAAATGTCAGATTTTTTAATGAAATCTTATGTGTGTATTCAGGAACTTTGATTAACTCAACATGATATTCATGTTCTTCAATAATCCGATCTACTTCATCATAAAAAGTAATTCTGCTATATCTTGAAGTATCTTCCTGTTTAATCTCATAATAACTTCCAACTTCAAAACCTTCCGTCAAAATAACCGAATTCGATGATTGTGTGGATGATGAAATAGTATCGGTAGTTTTAGAATTGTTCTTTTTCGAAGTTAAGCATCCTGAAAGGAGTATCATCGATAATAATAACAACAATATTTGGATCTTTTTCATATTAACCTCCCCAGTTTTATCACAAATAATATAGCATTTTACTATTTAGGTTTTTTTAAATCCAACCGACCTTTTTCGCCCATTTACGCCTTTCTTTCAATCTTTCATTATAAGGTTTTTGCGGTTTATCGTTCATTTTTTCGGCGATTATCTGCATTCGTTTAATTGCCTCCGCTAATTTCGGCAATCCAACCTGTTTACGATAATCATCTACTTTATCCATATCCTCAATTTCCCAAGGATTTAAAATGCCATTCTCGTCAAAATCAAACTGTGTGCCATATTTTTGCGGACGCATTTCAAAATAACACATTCTGTCATACAAAACGGCTACTTCGCTGGCTAATACTTCATTCTTATTTGCCAGATCCATTAGTAACGGAATGCATTCTCTTTGTAAACTCGGGCAGCTTATGGCATGTTGTAAAATAATCCAGGCGGCATGCGCTCCCGCACTACCAACCTTACCTACGGTTGGCCAGCCAATTTCCTTAATTATTTTTCTTAACCTGTTTGCATTGGTAATATGAAGATTTTCCAACGATTCATTATACCCATCATGAATATTATTAGTGTCCGACAGTTCATTTTGAAGGGCAAAATCCCTTTTAACCATATTAATAAGATCTTTAACTATCTCATCATTACGATTTCGCAAAATGATCACCTTTCTTTGTTTTAGTATATTCACTAAAACAGCAAAAAATGATGATTTGAACTATAGACCTAATTCATTAAATATTTGATCAATCGATTGCAGATGATATTTTACATTAAAACAGTCTTCGATGTCTTCCTCATTTAAATATTGTCTAATTTTCTCGTTTTTAATAATTATTTCTTTAAATGATATTTGATTTTGATAAGCATAAATAGCTTGAGGTTGGATGAGGTCATAAGATTCTTCCCTTGACAGACCTTTATCGATCAACTTTAATAATACTCTTTGCGAAAAAATGACCCCATGAGTCTTAAAAATATTTTGATACATTTGTTCTTCATAGATAATTAAATTGTCTATAACTTTAGCGAACCGATATAACATATAATCCAATAAAATTGTGGCATCGGGCATAATAATCCTTTCAACCGATGAATGAGATATATCCCTTTCATGCCATAATATCATATCCTCATAACTCGGTATTATGTAACCCCTCATTACTCTAGCGCAACCGGTAATATTTTCCGATGAAATAGGATTACGTTTATGAGGCATGGCTGACGAACCCTTTTGGAATTTATCAAAGAATTCCTCAACCTCTCTTACTTCCGTTCTTTGCAGATGCCTAATTTCCACGGCCATTTTCTCTAATGAGGAAGCTATCAATGCTAAAACAGATATATAATAAGCATGTCGATCTCTTTGAAGTGTTTGTGTTGATATTAATGCTTTGGATATGCCTAAATTATCACAAACATATTCCTCCACAAACATCGGGATATTGGCATGCGTCCCAACGGCACCGGAAATTTTTCCGACTTCAATTTCCCTAGCCGCCTCATTAAATCGCTGCAGGTTACGGTTCATTTCCGCATACCACAATGCCATCTTCATGCCAAACGTCGTTATTTCCGCATGGATTCCATGAGTTCTTCCCATTTGTACGGTATGTTTATATTGAATTGCTTTCTTTTTTAATATTTCGATAAAATCTCTTATTCCCTTTCGAAGCAATTCATTTACCTGTTTATAAATATATCCGTACGCCGTATCCACGACATCGGTTGAAGTGAGTCCGTAATGAATCCACTTTTTTTCCTCTCCCAATGTTTCGCTCAAAGCCCGTGTAAAAGCTATGACGTCATGCTTTGCCTCTTTTTCAATCTCATAAATCCTCTTTATATCAAATGTTGCCTTTTCTTTTATCAATTCTACATCCTTTGCCGGAATCACACCTAACTTAGACCAGGCTTCACATGATAAAACTTCAACTTTTAACCAGGCTAGAAATTTATTCTCCTCACTCCATAGATCTCTCATTTCTTGTCTACTATATCTGTCTAGCACGTTAATCCTCCGTTATCAATTTATTTAACCATTCTTTTACAGGCCTCTAATGTATTTTCTAGCAACATCGTAATCGTCATCGGTCCTACACCACCGGGTACCGGAGTAATGTGGGAAGCAACTTCTAATGCTCCTTCAAAATCAACATCACCGCATAATTTGTCATTAACTCGATTTACACCCACATCAATGACAACAGCACCTGGTTTAATCATATCCGCCGTAACGAATTTAGCCTTACCGATAGCCGCAACCAAAATATCAGCTTGTCTAGTAATGGATTTTAAATCTTTCGTTTTGGAATGACAGATGGTCACGGTGGCATTTTCCTTTAATAATAATTGTGATACCGGTTTTCCCACAATATTGCTTCTGCCTATTACAACGGCATGTTTTCCGCTAATATCAATATTTGTCTCTTTAATTAATTTTATGATACCCGCCGGTGTGCATGGTAAGAAACACTCTTCATTTAGCATCATTTTACCGACATTAACCGGACTAAAACCGTCAACGTCCTTAGCCACACTTATGGTATTGATGATTTTGCTTTCATTTATATGTGCAGGTAAAGGTAATTGAACTAAGATCCCATGTACATCAGCATCATTGTTTAATTTTTCCACAACTTCAATTAATTCCGTTTCCGTTACCTCGACTGGTAATTTAATTAAAGTTGATTTCATATTAGTTTGTTCACAGCCCTTTTGCTTACCTGTAACATAAGAAACAGATGCAGGATTGTCACCAACTAATATGACCACTAAGTGTGGCACGACATTCTTTTCTTTAATAAATTCATTAACTTTTTCCTTTAATTCCGCCCTCATCTTATTGGCCAAATCTTTCCCACTAACAATAACAGCACTCATACTAACATCTCCTTTAATTATTTTAATAATAAATGAAGCCTATTTAATAGACTTCATTTATCTTTCCCCTTTTAATCTTCCTCAATCGTTTTAAACTCTTTGATTTTATCTACTAAATCATCAATATCTTCACTAGTAATCTCACTTAGTATACCGATTCTTAACATTTTATCGGCATATTTTCCCTGTCCTTTTGATACGGTCAAATTATATCTACTGTCTAGAAAATCAACAAGCTTGTTAATATTTATATCGGAATCTGCCAGAACAGGAATTAGGACATTACCTTTAATGTTTTCATCTTCAATAAATGGCTTAAAGCCAATTTCTTGCAATCTTCTCTCTGTATATTTTCTTAAGGATGCTTTTTCATTAACAATATTATCGATTCCTTTTTCGATAATAGTGTTTAGGGCGATATCTAAAGCCAATATTAAAGAAATTGATGGTGTGTAAGGATTTTGACCCTTCTTAAAATAATCAAGATATTTTTGATAATTCCAATAGTATTTAGGTAGATTTGACTGTGCCATCCGTTTTCTTGCTTTTTCTGATAGTCCTACAAAAGCAAGTCCCGGTGGTAATAAAAATCCTTTTTGACTTGATGCCAGAGCACAATCGACATACCAATTATCAAATTCAAACGGATGATGAATCATCCCGCTAATACAATCAGTGATTAATAGGGCATCTGAATAATGTAAAAATACACCTAAATCCTCAATATTATTCACTACACCTGTTGAAGTTTCATGATATGTGACAAACACTCCTTTAATGTTAGGATATTTAGTGAACATATCTATCACATCGGCCAGTTCATATGTTTTTCCCCACTCATAATCTAATGAATGTACATTCAGTTCATATGTTTTACATAATTCGATAAATCTTTCTCCGAAAAACCCTGTGTTAATTACTAATACTTCATCACCTTTGGAAAAAAGATTTACAACTGACGATTCCATCGCACCGGTACCTGAACTAGTGAGTATTATTACATCCTGGTATGTTTTAAATACTTCCTGTAATTTCTTAGTCACGTTATGCAATACTTTATCAAAATCCTTCATACGATGATGAATAATATCCTTTGATAATTGCACACGTATATATTGCGGAACATTACCAGGTCCTGGTGTAAATAATTTTTTTGACATACATTAAGGCGCCCCTTTTAATTTTTTTTAGAATAAACCGTAAGCATTTCCATCTTCATCAATATCCATTGCATTAGCTGCCGGTACTTTAGGTAATCCCGGCATCGTTAATACCGTTCCGGTTAAGGCTACGATAAATCCTGCGCCGATTGATGGTCTTAATTCTCTTACGGTAATTTTAAATCCTCTCGGACGACCGATTACTTTAGGGTCATCTGATAAAGAATTTTGTGTTTTAGCCATACAGATAGGAAGTTTTCCCCAGCCCAATGATTCAAATTCAGCAATTTGTTTTTTAGCATCAGCTGTGAATTCTACTCCATCCGCACCATAGATTCTTCTGGCGATAGTATCTATTTTCTTTTCAATAGAATCATTTAAATCATATAAATAATCGAATTTGTATTCCTTTTCATTTTCGATTACTTCTATTACTCTCTTGGCAAGATCAATACCACCCTTACCGCCAAATTCCCAAACCTCTGACATTTCAATCGGATGATTGTTTTCCTTACCCCAGGTAAGCAATGCATTGAGTTCTGCTTCCGTATCTGTTATAAATTTATTCAACGCAACAACATATGGTAAGTTAAATTGTCTTACACTATCGATGTGTTTTTCCAGATTTTCAATTCCTTTTATAACGGCATCGACATTTTCCGTTTTTAAATCTTGTTTATTAACGCCACCATGCATTTTCAAAGCACGAATGGTAGCCACAATAACAACCGCATTAGGTTTTAGGTTAGCAATTCTACTCTTGATATCCAGGAATTTTTCAGCACCCAAATCGGCACCGAATCCGGCTTCCGTCACTAAATAATCAGCTAATTTCAAACCTAACTTAGTTGCGATAATCGAATTGCATCCATGAGCAATATTGGCAAATGGTCCGCCATGGACTAATACAGGTGTATTTTCTACTGTCTGTACTAGATTTGGTTTAATGGCATCTTTTAATAATAATGCCAAGGCACCTTCTACCTTTAACTCTCCTACCGTTACTGGCTTCTTATCATATGTGTATCCCACGACGATCTGTGCTAAACGTTTCTTTAAATCGAGTAAATCTTTAGATAGGCATAGAACAGCCATTATTTCAGATGCCACGGAAATATTGAATCCGTCGGCACGCATAATACCGTTTACTTTACTACCGGCACCAATTATTACTTCACGTAAGGAACGGTCGTTAATATCAACACAACGCTTAAATGTGATGTTTTTAGGATCGATGTTTAACTCATTTCCCTGATAAATATGGTTGTCAATCAAAGCAGCCAAAGTATTATTTGCCGTAGTAATCGCGTGTATATCACCGGTGAAATGTAAGTTTAAGTCTTCCATTGGTACAACCTGTGCATATCCGCCACCTGCTGCTCCTCCTTTTACCCCCATTACAGGACCTAAAGAAGGTTCCCTTAAGGCAATAATTGCTTTTTTGTTCAGCAAAGCAAATGCTTCTCCCAAACCAACTGTTGTCGTCGATTTTCCCTCACCTGCTGGAGTAGGTGTAATTGCTGTTACTAAAATTAACTTCCCATCCTTTTTATCCTTTAGTTTCTCAAACAAACTGAGTGATAACTTTGCCTTGTACTTACCGTACAATTCAAGGTCATCTTCGGAAATCCCTAGTTTTTCGGCTATTTTTTGAATTGGAATTAATTTAGCTTCTTTTGCAATTTCTAAATCTGATTTAAACATTTTATTCCTCCTAATTATTTTTAGGAATATTCCCATTGAATATCCCTAACAAAAAAACAAATAATCCTAAACGGATATATTCACTTCTATTTTAATGGGTTACTATTTTTTTTCAAGGTGATTTTAGATATTTATTATGAATTCTTTATTTTTAATTTACTCAAATAAAGTATATATAATTATAACTTTTTTATACCATTTTTATTGACATCTTCTAA
>JAWLBU010000013.1:0-50771 GCA_041687555.1 Haloplasmataceae bacterium
TATCATGAGTTTTATAATATAATCACGACATATTTTATTTTGCTTTTTATTATCAATATTTTATTGAATTATGGTTTATATGAATTAAGCATGAGAATATTTTTAAATAAACATTTTTTCTTGCTTAAAAAAAATCATGATGCCGTATTTAGACCTTATATTAATCATCGTATTATGGTTATTAGCTACGTGATTATCATAATTGCCGTATTATATTCCGTTATACAGATAAATGAAATAAAACCGACAAAAGCATTTAACTATGATAAGATAGCACAGGTGAATAAATGCCTTACATATGATTACAAAGTATGTTATCCATCAGATTTAAAATTAGGTAACGCAAAATATCGTGTATGGAAAACACCGATACAGATTAATGAAAATTATATAACGCATCAAAAATTAATTACGACAATGATAAATCCTGATAAAATTAGTGATAAAGATATAGAGGTTAATTATCTGTACAGCGATATCTTTTATACTTCAGAAGGAAAACTGTATTCATATCAGAATGCTTATATGTATGTGCAGACCTACTATAAATTAATTAATGATTATTATGTGCCTGTTTTTAATATTATCAAGAATTTAGAATTAATCAGTAGCGTTGATAATTTATCGATTCATATATCAATACTGGATAATAATGTTTATATATATGATTTTATTAACGATAGATTTACTCCTTACAATAGAGATTATCATAATATTGATACGACCAGGTTGATGATGGATGACTTAAACATAACAATAACATCGGAAAATACAAATTTATATGGTTATCACATAAATGATGAAATAGCACGGTTGAATATGCATTCTGATAATATTGAAAATTTACAATATTTTGTTTTTTATTTAGATCCGTTCATGTTTAGTGAGGTAATATTGGATTTATACCAGGTATTTAGTCCATTATCAAAAGAAAAGCAAGATCATTTGACAGATATCGATTTACTCAAATTTCGTCTAATAAATGATATAAGAAATATATCCTATTATAATGATCGTTATTATTTATATATGGGTGTTGTCAGAAGCAGTGAAAATATAAGTAAAAGCTATGCATTTACAGATGAACAAAAGCTAAGTAAATGCGATAATTACACCTGTAGTGATCTTCCTGATAAATTGCTTACAGACCAGATTGTGATTGACAATTTAAATCCGGAATCAAGAGTTTTATATACCGATGCGTATATCAATAATGACAGTTTTAGAATAGCTGACAAAAAAACGATAACGATATTACAGGACGGAAAGGGTGATTTTAATGGAGATATTAAAATTTCCTTCACACTTAAAACAATCAGACAATATTTTGTTGAAGAATATATAAGTGAAGAAATTATCACTGTAAAATAAAAACAAGTGAAATTCCACTTGTTTTTTAATTTATTCTAATTCGACATTATGATAGACTTCCTGTACGTCATCTAACTCATTTAACATGTCAAGTAATCTATTGAAGTTTTCTTTTTCTTCTTCCGTTTCTAATGTTACGTAACTTTGCGGAATCATGGAAATCTCTTCAACATCAATTGAAACCTTTGGATTTGCTTCTTCAATGGCTGTTTTTATCTTGTATAAATCCTGTGGACTTCCGTAAACCGTGATAATATCTTCATCTGCTTCAATATCGGCATCGATATCGGCATTAACTAATGCTTCCAATGTTTCGTCTTCACTAAGACCGGTAAAAGATACTACGGACTGGCTATTATACATAAATGAAACACTGCCGGTAATCCCCATCTTATTCTTCGTTTTTGTAAAACAATTTCTTACTTCACTAACTGTTCGATTGACATTATCGGTCAAGCAGTCAACAATTACCGTTGAGCTACCGGGACCGAATCCTTCGTAACGAACAGAGGTGTAGTTTTCTGCAGCTCCACTTGAAGCTTTATCTATGGCGCGTTTTATAATATCAGCAGGAACTTGCGCTTTTTTTGCTTTATCAATAATGCGTTTTAAATTTAAATTCATTTCCGGGTCGGGAACACCCGATTTTGCGGCTATATAAATTTCCTTTCCAAATCGAGAGTATACTTTGGTTTTTGCCGCAGCAGTTTTAGCCATGGCGGCTTTACGAACTTCAAATGCTCTTCCCATTAAAATCAACCTTTCATATTTATTATAACATTTTCATTTTAAACTATTTTTACCAATTTCTCAACTTTTTTCCGAAAAAAGTTGTCTGCTATATTTTGTGATTTACTTACCTTTTAATACCTTTGAAAATAATAAATAAAGTTGGATAAACATTGAATAATAAAGAAAAAAAGAGTAAAATATGTTTTGTGTGTTAAAAGGAAGTGGAAAAATGGATCGAAAACAAAAAATAATTAACATAGCTGTAATTGCTCACGTCGATGCCGGTAAATCAACTTTAGTTGATGCCTTTTTATCTCAAAGTGGCATTTTCCGTGAAAACGAGGTTGTTCAAGAATGTATAATGGATAGTAATGATTTGGAAAGAGAGCGCGGAATTACCATCTATTCGAAAAACTGTGCAATTATGTATAAAGATTACAAAATCAATATCGTTGATACTCCGGGGCATGCCGATTTTTCCTCGGAGGTTGAACGGATAATGAAGACCGTTGATACGGTTATTTTATTGGTAGATGCAAGTGAAGGACCCATGCCTCAGACCCGTTTTGTCCTGCAAAAATCCTTAGAACTTGGATTACGCCCGATTCTTTTAATTAATAAAATTGATAAAAAAGATGAAAGAGCAACAGAGGTTGTGAACATGGTCTTTGATTTGTTCGTCGAATTAAATGCCAGTGATGAACAGCTTGATTTTCCAATTTTATACGGTATAGCCCGAGAAGGGATTGTTAAGTATGAAATGGAAGATGATAATGATAATATCGTTCCGCTATTTGAAACCATCATTAAACAGGTAGATAGCTATCCTGATTTGGATGATAAACCGTTACAACTGCAAATATCCTCTTTAGCTTATGATGATTATATCGGTAGGTTAGGAATCGGTCGTATTTATCAAGGACATATTAAGGAAGGACAAATTGTATCTATTTGTCGACATGATGGCAGGATTACGAAAAATAAAATTAGTCAGGTATTCTGTTATTCCGGTTTAAAAAGGGTATCGGTACAGGTTGCCCATAGCGGTGATATCGTCGTGGTATCCGGAGTCAGCGATATCTCAATCGGTGAGACAATCTGTTTAGAAAATAATCCTTTGCCACTGGAAAAGATTAAAATAGAAGAGCCGACAATTTCGATGAATTTTTTAGTAAATAAATCGCCGTTTGCCGGATTAAGCGGTAAATATCTGACAAATAGACATTTAAAAAATCGTTTGGAAAAAGAATTGGAAGTTAATGTCGGTTTAAGAGTAGAAACAATCAATGATGTGGAAGGTTTTAAAGTATCTGGCCGAGGAGAATTGCATTTATCAATTTTGATTGAAAATATGCGAAGAGAAGGGTATGAACTGGCAGTATCCAAACCTGAGGTTATCATGCAGAAGAAGGATAATAAATGGTATGAACCAATTGAAAAAGTAATCCTTAATGTACCCGATGAATATAGCGGTGTTGTTATAACGAAATTAAACCTACGTAAGGGTAGATTAATTACGATGAATAGCGAAAATGGTTATTCAAAAATCGAATATTATGTGTCTACGAGGGGTTTGATCGGATATCGCAGTGAATTCATTAATGATACCCGCGGTAGAGGTACTTTAATAAGACGCTTTGAAAAATATGATGAATACAATGGTGAAATACCGCAAAGATCCCAAGGTGTGCTGATTTCTCAGGAAACAGGTGAAGCTATGACCTATTCCTTATATAACTTAAGCGACAGAGGTCAGATGATTATTTATCCAGGAACAAAGGTTTACGAAGGTATGATAATTGGTATATGCAATAAGAATATTGATTTGACGGTAAATCCATGTAAAAATAAAAAAATGACAAATATGCGTTCTTCAAACAGCGACGAAGCAATGAGACTGGAAACACCAAAAATCTTCACGCTTGAAGAAGCATTGGAATTCATCAATGATGATGAGTTAGTTGAAGTTACACCAAAAGATATCCGTCTTCGCAAAAAATATCTGACATTACTGGAAAGAAGAAGAAACGGAAAAGTTAGAGAAGAAGTTAATTGATAACTTCTTTTTTCATATTTGACATTATGTAGTCAATAATTTATAATAGATACGAAAACGTTTTCTTTAGGAGGAGTATATGCGAATTAAATTTAACAGGGATAGTTCCTTTTATATTAAAAATGTGAATGAAATAAGCAATTTATATTTTCCCATTACCAACGGTCAACTATTTAGGGGGTCAATTACACCCAATTTAAACGGTGATTTAAAACTAGATCAAAATCATTTTTCCTTATTGCCTGTATCTCAGGAAGATTTACAAAATTCGTTGTTTGGTCGTCATTTTTGGTTAAATATTTTCGATTATGGTTTATATAACTTATCCGGTGTTTCAGCCGGGCAGAAATATAAGCAAGATGATACCGTGGACTTAGAAGCCGGTTTTTTATACCATACGGTTCACAGATATAATAATAATCTCGGACTAAAGACGGAAATCACAACTTTTTCACCATATGGTAAGGAAAATATCGAATTAACCCGATTTACCATTACTAATAACGGTAAAAAACCATTATCTTTTGTACCGACCGTCGCAATTCCTTTATTCTCACGGTCCGCCGATAATCTTCGCGATCATCGCCATGTCACTTCTTTATTAAATTCTTCGCGTATCGTGCAAAACGGGATTATAAATAAACCTACCTTATCATTTGACGAACGGGGACATCTTAAGAATAACGTATCATACGGCGTTTTTGTCTCCGGTGATGTTATTGCCTATAATCCTAAGCTTCAAGAGTTTATTGGCGAAGGGGGATATCTTGATTGGCCAAAAAGCTTATTGAAGGATAAAATCGGACAATATAAAATAGGTGATGAAGTCAAGGGATTTGAAATCATCGGTGCTTTGCAGTTAATATCAATGACTTTAGAGGTAAACGATTCTATATCTTATGTTGTGGCTATCGGAATTGATGAAGAGGGCGGAGACTTTCCGAATATTTTACGGGATTATTGTAATAATGAGAGATTTACCGCATTATTTGATAGTACAAAAAAGATGTGGACTGAAAAATTATCGTCCCTTGAAATTTCAACGGGTGATGAGAATTTTGATCATTGGATTAAATGGACTTTTTTACAACCAATTTTAAGAAGAATTTACGGTTGTTCATTCCTACCTCATCATGATTATGGTAAAGGGGGCAGGGGATGGCGCGACTTATGGCAGGATTGTCTGGCATTATTATTAACGGCTAACAATGATGTTAAAAATTTATTGTATAATAATTTTGGCGGAGTAAGAATTGACGGAAGTAATGCAACGATTATCGGAAACAATCCGGGAGAATTCATCGCTGACCGAAATAATATTGTACGCGTATGGATGGATCACGGTATCTGGCCGTGGAATACGACGAAACTTTATTTAGATCAAACCGGCGATTATTCCTTCTTATTTCAAAAACAGGCTTATTTTAAGGATGCCAATATCAGTCTCGGTAAGAAAAAAGATAACAAGTGGGACACCTCCTACGGAAATAAACAGTTGACGGATAATAATGAAATCTATGAAGGTACAATTCTTGAGCACATACTACTTCAAAATCTCATTCAGTTCTATCATGTGGGAAAACACAACAACATTTTACTTGACGGTGCCGATTGGAATGACGGAATGGATATGGCTAAGGATGAAGGTGAAAGTGTCGCTTTTACCGCCTTTTATTACTTAAACCTTGTCCAAATAGCGGATTATTTGAAATATTTAAAAGCAAGAGGGATTACCACAATTGAAATATTTCATGAATTAGGTATTTTATTAAACGATAACATTGACTATGATGATATAAAGGCCAAGAAGGCTTTATTAGCTGAATACTTTTCTATGGTTGAGCATTCCTTATCCGGTAAGACTATAAATCTCATAATTGATGATGTCATTATTTCTCTGCAAAGAAAAGCGACATTCATCAGGGAACATCTTCAAAAGCAGGAATGGATGGAAATTGATGATGAAATGGGTTTCTTCAACGGTTATTATGACAATCATGGGAAAAGGCTCGAGGGACTAACAAATAATGGCATAAGGATGACCTTGACCGGGCAGGTATTTCCAATCATGAGTAAAATTGCCACATCCAAACAAGTACAAATGATTTTAAATACCGCCAAAAAATACTTATATAATGAAGATGTGGCCGGTTATCGATTAAACACTGATTTTCAAGAATTAAAGCTTGACATGGGTAGGCTTTTCGGATTTGCCTACGGACATAAGGAAAATGGAGCAATGTTCAGTCATATGGCAATGATGTTTGTCAATGCTTTGTATAAACAGGGATATAGTGAAGAAGCCTATGATATCATAAATTTAATCTATAAACATTGTCTGGATTTTGATACGGCTAAAATTTATCCGGGCATACCCGAATATTTCGATAGTGACGGAAGAGGAATGTATCATTATCTGACCGGATCAGCCAGTTGGTTAATTTTGAATGTTGTAACAGAATTATTCGGGGTCTCAGGTAATAACGGTAATCTGGTGGTAAATCCGAAATTACCTTTAGCGTTATTTGATGATAATAATGAGGCTAAAATTACGACAATCTTTGCTAATAAACCTGTCAACATCGTTTATAAAAACATAAACAGAAAAGAATTAAATGATTATAAAGTAAGTAAGATTATAATTAACAAAAAGGAAATCATTGAAAAAGACATTAATAAAGCTTATTTGGAAGAGAACAGAATCAATAATATTGAAGTAATTTTAGATTAAAGCAGTAAATTTACTGCTTTTTTCATATAAATTTGATATGCTGGCAAAATATGTTATAATGGTAATATTAATCGCTATTTTGCAACAAAATATTTTCATTTTATACTATATAATAATTGAAAAAGGAGAGGATAAAATGATATTCGAGGATTTTAAGTATGAACGGCCAAATATTGAGGAATTGACGGGAAAGTTCGAAAAGCTACTTACTGATTTTACAAATGCAAAATCGTTTGAAGAAGTCGATGATTGCATGAAAGCGATTAATAAACTTCGCAATGATTTTGATACAATGCAGACATTAGTCAGTATTAGGCATACCATTAATACACTTGATGAATTTTATGAAAAAGAAATGGATTTCTTTGATGAATTCAGTCCAATATATGGAGAACAAATTAATAAATATTATCAAGCTTTAGTAAACTCGCAATTTCGCAAAGAATTAGAAGAAAAATGGGGTAAACACCTGTTTAATCTTGCTGATTTGAAATTAAAAAGTTTTAAGAAAGAGATTATCGAAGATTTACAAAAAGAAAATAAACTGGCAAGTAACTATCAGAAATTAATAGCCTCAGCCAAAATCTTGTTTGAAGGTGAAGAACGGAATCTGCCGCAAATGGTTCCTTTCACACAGTCAAAGGATCGCGATATGCGCAAGAAAGCGCAAATGGCCATCACGAATTTTTTTGTCGAAAATGAAAGTAAAATTGACGCCTTGTTTGATGAGTTAGTTCAAGTTCGGAATAACATGGCCAAAAAACTTGGCTATGATAATTATGTCCCGTTAGGATATGCTTGTTTGACGAGAACCGATTATAATGCCGAAATGGTAAAAAATTATCGTAAGCAGGTATATGAAGATTTGGTTCCGTTAGCGCAAAAACTGCTTAAACGGCAAGCTAAAAGGTTGGGATTGGATGATTTAAAATACTATGATGAAAACCTAATCTTTTTATCAGGTAATGCAAAGCCTAAGGGCGATGAAACCTGGATGATTAACAATGCGAAAATAATGTATCGCGAATTATCAAAGGAAACTGATGAATTCTTCACTTATATGACTGAACACCATTTAATGGATTTGGTATCTAAGAAGGGAAAAGCCAGTGGGGGATATTGTACTTACATCAGTAACTATAAATCACCTTTTATCTTTTCTAATTTTAATGGTACTAGTGGGGATGTCGATGTTTTAACTCATGAAGCCGGTCATGCTTTCCAGGTTTATTGCAGTAGAGGTTATGAGGTACCGGAATATACATGGCCAACATATGAAGCCTGTGAGATCCATTCAATGAGTATGGAATTCTTTACTTGGCCATGGATGAATTTATTCTTCCAGGATGAGGTCGAGAAGTATAAATTCGCACATTTAAGCGATGCTGTTCTTTTTATTCCTTACGGAGTAACAGTCGATGAGTTCCAACATTTTGTCTATGAAAATCCTGAGGCAACACCGCTTGAAAGAAAAGCAAAATGGCGGGAAATCGAAAAGAAATACTTACCGCATAGAGATTATGAAGATAACGACTTTTTAGAACGCGGCGGATATTGGTTCAGACAAGGGCATATTTTCAGCACACCGTTTTATTATATAGATTATACTCTAGCACAGGTATGTGCCTTTCAATACTGGGCATTATCCAGAGAAGACAGAGAAAAGGCCTGGGAAAGCTATATTAGCTTATGTAAATTAGGCGGTACGAAACCATTCCTAGAGTTGGTAAAAGCAGCCGAATTGAAGAATCCATTTGAAAACGGATGTATTAAGTCTGTTATACAACCAATTGAAGCATATTTAAATCAGGTTGATGATACAAAGTTGTAGTTAAAAAAACCAGTCACAATCTAAGTGGCTGGTTTTATTTTATGGTAATTTATTTCCGGCTGCCCGATATATCTCATACCATTCTTGGCGTGTTAGTTCCACTTCACTTGCTTTACAGATTTCCTTTAAGCGATTGCTGTTGGTCGTTCCGACAATCGTTTGAATTTTTGCCGGATGTCTTAATATCCAAGCAACGGCAATGGCGGAATTGGACACACCCTTTAAGTCGGCAATTTCATTGATTTTTTTGTTTAACTCAGGAAATTTAGGATTATCTAAGAACACACCTTCAAAGAAACCGTATTGAAACGGAGACCATGCTTGAATGGTAATATTTTTCAGACGACAATACTCCAGAACTTCTCCGTCCCGATTGATTGAGCTGTCATTTTGCATATTTACATTTAATCCGGCATCGATCATTCCCGTATTCATAATACTCAATTGTAGCTGATTAATGATAATTTTATGTTCGAGATAGAAATTAAGTAATTCGATTTGCATCGAGTTTTGATTACTAACACCAAAGTGTCTTACTTTTCCGCTCTCATATAACTTAGTGAAGGCTTCGTTTACTTCTTCCGGTTCCATTAAAGTATCAGGACGATGAAGCAGTAAGACATCAAGATAATCGGTTTTTAGTCTTTTTAAACTTTTATCAACAGAGTTTAGAATATGTTCCTTTGAATAATCAAAAAAGCCATTACGAATACCGCATTTTGTTTGAATAATTATTTGTTCGCGAATACTTGGCTTCATATTCAAAGCCTCGGCAAATATCTCTTCCGATCTTCCTCCACCATAGATATCCGCATGATCAAAAAAGTTTATTCCGCAATCTAGTGCCGTGTGAATTAGCTTAGCGACATCATTTACCGGAAGATTTGATATCCTCATGCAACCCAGTGAAATCTCAGAACCAAGCAGTTTTCCGTTTCCAATATTAATTTTTTTCATTTTTTACCTCACTAAATAAATATTTTTATAGTAATTGAAAAGTCAGTACATAGATGATAATCGTAATTAGCACACTTGATAAGGTTCCGATAAGATAATACTCGGAAAATGCCGGTTCATTGCTTATCCGATTGTAACGCGCAATTGATTTTGCTGTAAAAATCAAGCCGATGGAAGAGTATAATGAATTAAGTAAACAGATGAATATGAGAATTCTTTCCAAAATACCGATTGTGGCGCCGGCATTTTTAAATGATTGGTTTTCAACCTCAGCATTACTAGGTCGGTAATGATGGAAGATCTTTTTAAAGAAGATATTGCTTGGTTTAGCTAATAATAGTAAAGAAAAGATAATTCGTAAAAAGAAATAATCATCTTTAAAAATTATTTCGGCTAATTCTGAACTATAGGATTCATTGTAAAGATCCCAAGAACATAGAACAATCAGAAAAATATGCGCCAAATGTTCAAAATAAAAGCGTTTAATCCGAAATAAATAAATTAATAAATGAAGAAAAAAATGACTGATTCCTAATATTATAACGGCAAGAATAATGCGATTATTGAATAATAAATTCAGTAGCAACGCTAAAAAGATTTGCCATATTATTGAATGGAGTATGATGTTTTTTAAATTTCGGTTGTCATCTAGCTTAAAAAAGTAAAAGTCACCAATAATATAGTTGATAGAGAACAACAGCCCAAAACCCATTAGAATATCTCACCTTTCCGTCTCTAATATTTTCGCAATTGTTTTTTGCGAATAAACATAATCATAATATAATGACAGTTTTAACTTTTTATTTAAATTTTCCGGACTCATTCCCAACTCAAGCGCGATATGTTTTTGGACGAAATTATCGCTTAAGCCATATTGTAATACAATATGTTCAATCACTTTTCTTTGTTCATTTGTCCAGTTATTTTTTATCGAATGACATAGGCATAGGTTAATATTAATCAAATCTAGGACATTTTGATTTTTTATCCCAGATATTTTTATATTAGAAATCTGTTTTACCCCTTTTTTTAGATATTTTAATTCACTAATCATGTTTCTGGCATTCCACCAAACAGGGCCGTCGGAACCGATCGACATTTTTTCATCTATATTGGTTAAGATATTTCCCACACCAATTCCAAATCTGAATTTTATCGGTTTCATGTACAGTTCTATTTTGTTGATTATTTCAAACATCTTTACGGGATTTTCTAGTAACCCCTGAAATTCATCACCTAGGGTAATGATGAATTTTGAAGCTATTGAATCATCGTAATCATTATTTATTTTATTTAAGAATTCTTTCAGTTTTTCCTGCATCTCCAAACGATTTTTTATTTTTTTTGAATCAACAATATCACCGATGATAGCGTAATACATATTTTCACCACCTTTTATCCATATTATAGCACTTATGATTAACCGAATAAAGGAAATTATTAATATATTTCCTCAATAAAGTTAATTTATGTCAGATTAACTCAATAAAAGAAACATTTTATTGTATACAAAATAAAAAAATATAATAAAATATTATTAGGTACCTTGCAATACAATATACCATGTGATATAATGCAGTTAGAAAAAGGAGGTAAAAATGAATATTCAATTTAAAAAAGGTGTCTTAGAGTTGTGTGTTCTGTCAATATTAGAGAAGAAAGATTGTTATGGATATGAATTAGTCAACAATATATCCAAAAGCTTTTCGATTAGTGAAGGAACCATTTATCCGCTATTATCGAGATTGAGAAAAGAAGGATATGTGACGACTTATTTAGAAGAGTCGCAGGAAGGTCCGACAAGAAAATATTATGTTTTGACCAAAACGGGAAGAAATATTTTGGAAGATTTGAAGGCTGAATGGTATTCTTTTACAAAAGCCGTAAATCAAATATTAAAGGGGAGTGAAGCATATGAATAAAATGGAATTCCTTCACGAATTTAAAGAACAATTAAAAGGTTTGCCGGAAAGTGACGTAGAGGAAATACTTTATGATTACAACGAGCATTTTAATATCGGTATTAACGAGGGTAGAAGTGAGGAGGAAATTGCTAATTCACTGGGAAATCCTAAAGCTTTGGCGAGAGAAATGCGGGCAAATTATATGATAGCAAGAGCCGAGGCGTTATTTTCCTACGGAAATTTTTTCAGAGCTTTGTTTGCCTCAGTTGGGTTGGGATTCTTTAATTTAGTGGTTGTATTAGGTCCGTTTGTCGGTTTAGCGGCTGGATTGTTTGCGATCTTTATTTCAGGTGTTGCAATAGTTGCCTCAGGATTAATAATAATTGTGGCGATTTTAATACCGGGTATTTTCACCTATACGCCTAGTCCGCTATTGGGAGCATTTATCTCATTAGCTCTTATATCCTTTGGATCGTTGTGGACCATTGGTTCGTTATACCTGAACAAGTATTTTTATATCGCAACGATTAAATATCTTAAATTTAATATCAATATCATAACAAGTAGGAGGAACGGTAATGAATAAAAAATTATTATTATACTTGGATTAGTGTTTGTTTTTTCATTAATAGGTGCTGTAATCACTTATGCCACAAATGAAAAGGCATCATTTTATGATTCGTTTGAAATCAATAAAGAGCAGTCCTATGTGATAGAAGAGCAAAAGCAAATTAACATTAAGTCCACCAGTGCGGATATCAGGTTTTTCTTAACGGAAAATGACGAAATAAAGGTTAAGTATCACGGAGAGATAAAGTGTATGTTTTGTACGGTTGATGCGGAATTACAAAGCAGTAATACTGATGACAAAATAGAATTTAACGCTAAATTTAAGAATTTTGGGATGTTTTTCAAATCCAATGTCAAAATGGATGTTTATCTTCCAAATGATTATTCCCATGATCTTGTGCTTAACGGTGTGTCAAGTGATATAAATATGGAGAATTTAACACTAAACAATTTATCGATTGAAACTGTTTCCGGCGATATCCATTTAAAGGATATTACCGTATATGAACATCATGTTAAATCTGTTTCCGGCGACATTTCATTGAGGAATATTGTTGTTGAAACTGATCTTTCTCTAAAATCGGTGTCTGGTGATATTGAAGGTGATAACATTACCGCAAGTCTTAACTTTGATACTTCTTCCGGAGATATTGAACTAACTAATTTTGCCGGTGATATAACAGGTGAAACAGTATCCGGAGACATTGACTTACATAATTCCGCCAGTGAATTTAAGATGGATCTTTCCAGTATATCGGGTGAGGTATATATTGATCTTAGTAATGATTCCAATTTTAATTTTATTATTAAGACCGTATCCGGTGATATTACAATCAAGTTTGATTATCTGGTGAATAGTTCAGCAAATAAAGAACACCATAAGGAAGGAAAAGTAGGCGAAAGCAATAATATGATTAATATAAATACAACTTCCGGCGATGTCAGAATTTCCTAGGAGCTTAGCTCCTTTTTTAATTCCTTGATTATTAAGTAAAAATACATTTTATTTTAGGATAAATATATGCTATTATAGTGGAGTAAGAAAAACAGATTTAGGTTGTGTTGTATGAAATTATTTGTCAGAATAATCCAATTTTTATTAGCCCTCAATTTAATCGCGCTTGGAGTCGCACTTTACATAAAAGCTGATATTGGTGTTGGTCCGTGGGATGTGTTACATAATAACCTTTATGATTTTTATCAGCTTACAGTTGGTACATGGGTGTTTATTGTCGGTATCTTAGCTGTCCTAATATCGCTGTTATTGCACTATGATGTAAAGAGTTTTTTAGCAATAATCACCAGTTTCATCGTCAGTAAATTAATCGATTACTGGTTAACACTAATTATTGATGATTTATCTTTATATATAAGAATACCACTCTTTTTTTTCAGTCTATTCTTATTGGGATTTGGAATTTCCTTACTTGTTTTGACCAAACTTCCTCCGACACCCCCTGAAATATTAATGATTAGTCTCACTAAAAGATTTAAGATAAATTATGCACAAGCAAAAACAATGACCGAGATTATGGCTTTTATCTTAGCGATTATTATTGGTTTTATCAATGGAAAACCTTTTAATAATATCGGTATAGGCACATTACTGACAATAACATTAATTGGGTTCATTATTCAGATTTCATCTAGGTTTTGGAATAGGATTTTTACCCATTCTTGACATTAAATGTTAAATTGCATATAATTAGAAGAATTATAAAAAGAGTGTCAGTGACTTTTAATATGTTTTATTAAAGGTCTTTATTATTGGAGGTTAATAAATGTTTTTAGAGGTTGTCACCATTGTTTTAATATCTGTAGCACTCGCCATGGATGCCTTTGCTATTTCTATCACTTTAGGTATGAGTGGCTTGGCCAAACATGTTACGGAACGTCTAAAAATAGGACTTACATTTGGTTTTTTTCAAAGTGGCTTATTTTTACTCGGTTGTTTGACTTTGTCGTTATTCGGTAGCAAATTAACATCGTATAACTCCGTTATCGCAGGTGTTTTACTAGCATTGTTAGGAATTAAAATGTTAAAGGATTCTTTTACTAAGGTAAAAGAAAAATGTCCGCATCAGGAATGCTTTCATTGTAAAAAAAATCAGTGTTTAAATACCGGTGAATATCGCTTTTTAACAACGAAAATCTTATTGATATACGGCACGGCTACGGCAATAGATGCTTTTGCCGCCGGAGTTTCCTATAGTTTGGTTAATGATCACATACTGTGGGCTGCGTTATCAATCGGACTTGTCACCTATCTTTTTTCATATTTTGGCTCTGCCTTTGGTATGTATTTAAAGCATTATATCGGTAATAAAGCAACGATTATTGGTGGAATTATTTTACTTTTATTAGCTGTCAAATCCTTTATATAGTATAAAAATAATTATTATAAATGAACCTTGTCGAAAAAACAAGGTTTTTATATTATTAATTTTTGGAAAACGCTTAAAACTATTTACTTTATAATACATAAAGGTTATAATCTTTAAGGATAATAATATAAAAAAGGAGTGTTAGGATGAAGCTATTAAAAGCGAAAAAAGGAATCCATATTCCTGGAAAAAAAGATGAAACAGCCAAACTGTCAACAGTTAAATATATATCACCAGAATATGTATATATTCCTTTATCTGTTAAAGGTACCGATTTTGAACAATTAGTTAAACCTGGTGATACTGTTAAAGTAGGGCAAAAAATAGCTCAAAGAAGCAAAGAAAAAGGATTACCACTAGTAAAAATATCATCTGTAAGTGGTGAAGTAGTAGGTACTGAAAGAAAACAACACCATACAGGTTTACCATATGTATGTATTAAAATTAAGAATGATTTTAAAGATACGACAATTGATTTAAAACCTGTAAAAGATTTTAATTCAGTTGATAATAGTACTCTACTAAATATTATTCATGAAGCAGGAATCGTCGGTTTGGGCGGAGCTGGTTTTCCTACGGTATTAAAATACCAAAATGTCGAAAACATTGACACCGTAATATTGAACGGTGCTGAGTGTGAGCCTTATATTACAGCTGATTACCGTATTATGATCGAAGATACGAATCATGTTATCAATGGTTTACGGATCCTAATGAAAGTCGTAAACGCCAATAACGGTATCATTGTGATTAAAAAAGGTAAAAAAGAAGCTCATGACTCTCTTGTCGAAGCTTCAGCAAAATACGAAAACATCAAAATCGTTGAAGTACCTGACGAGTATCCAGCAGGATGGGAAAGACAGGTAGTTTATCGTGCTTTAAAACGTTCTTATGATAATTATCCTTACGAATGCGGTGTTATCGTAAACAATGTGTCAACAGCCGTAGCCGTATCGCATGCTGTAAGTCTTGGTATGCCACTTGTTGAACGTGTAGTAACCGTATCCGGTGAAGCTGTGATTACACCGAAAAACTATCGGGTACGCATTGGTACCTTAGCGAATGAATTAATAAAATTATCGGGCGGATATGCCGCAGAACATGAAGAAATACGAGTAATTGCCGGCGGACCTATGATGGGTGTTGCCCAAAAGAATGATGAATTTGTGATCTCCGAAACCACTTCCGCTGTCTTAGTATTTAGCGGTATTGGTCAATATGAAATACCACATAATCAACCTGTGGGAGATGTTATATTAGATGTATTGCATTTAAAACAACATGATCCACGTCATTTCATCCGTGATGAACAACCTTGTGTACGATGCGGAACATGTGTGGCACATTGTCCTGCCGGTCTTCAGCCTACATTATTGAGAACGGCTTCCTTAGCTAAGGATGAAAAATTATTAGCTAAATTGGATGTCACAAAATGTATTGATTGTGGTACGTGTGCTTACGTTTGCCCTTCTCATATTCATGTAAATGAAGCTATTAAAAAGGGTAAAACATATTATAATGTTAAAAATGCGCAACAAAATAAGTAATTGATTGGGAAGGAGAATTATCATGGCTAAATTTCAAGTAAACGCCTATCCGCATATTCATAGTGGACGTTCTACTCACAAATATATGCTGGATTTGCCGATTACAACTTATCCAATGGCGATTGTCGCTATGTTATTTCAATTTTTATATGTGACAATGTACCTAGATGCAACATTCAACCAAGGAATCATTGTCGCAATAAGAGCCGGTTTAGTAATATTCACAGGGGTATTTTCATGTATCGCTGCTGAATCATTATGGAATAGATATGTTAATAAAGAATATAATGATTTCGCAGGTTGGTTCAGAAGTATGGCTACGACTTATCCGTCCATCACGGGTATGTTATACGGACTAGCTTTACCTTTTGGAACACCTTTATATATCGTAATTATCGGTGGTTTTGTTGCCATAATTATCGGTAAATCACTTTTCGGTGGGGTAGGTAACAACATCTTTAATCCTGCTTTAGTAGGACGGGCTTTTGTGACAATCGCCTTTACTTCACTTTTACAACAAGCCGTAAATTATGAAACAACTCCATTTACGTTAAATATTTCATCGATTTTATTCGGCTTAAACCCAACCACAGCTTCGGCTTCTGATGTCATTACATCAGCAACTCCACTTGCCGTAGCAGCTCAAGAAGGATTATTTACGCTTGAAACAATTAAAAATCTTTACGGATCATTCTGGCGTATTTTCCTTGGATTCTATCCTAGCGCCGTGGGAGAAAGCTTGACATTCTGGATTATTCTAGCGTTTATCTACTTATCATTTAAGAAAACAATTAACTGGTTTGTACCTGTTATTTATGTAGGTTTAGTATTTATAATGACTTGGGGCGTTGCTTTATTAAATCAAGATACAATGTTATGGACAGGTTTAAATGAAGGCTTTAGTTTAAATACATTTGGTATCTATTATCCTTTATATTATATTTTAACTGGTGGTTTATTATTCGGTGCCGTATTTATGGCTACTGAACCTGTGACTCAACCAATCACAAAACACGGTAGAGTTATTTTCGCTACATATCTTGCAATTATTACCTTTGCAATCAGAATGCTGGGTAGTTTGCCAGAAGGTGTGTTATTTTCCATCTTATTTATGAATATGTTTACACCTATTATTGACAACGCTTTAATGGGACAAAGAAAAGGTTTCACTAAGAAACAATTGGCATTCTGGATCTTTACGTTATTAGTAATCGTTGGTTTAACATTTTATGCCAGTTCAAGATTAGGAGGTGCATTATAATGAAAAAATATGTGCATTTAACTTTAGTATTGTTCATCATTGCAGCTCTTAGTGGTTTTATTTTAGGCGTTGTAAATGATTTGACTAAAAAGGAAATAGCCTTAGCTGATGCAAAAAAACTAGCTGATGGTATTAAAGATATTTTTCCTAACTTAAATGATGATGAGCTAACGAAGAAAGAAAATAAAATAGCTTTAAATGAAGATAATTTAACTGAATATTATATTATCTATGATGATAGTGAAAATATTATCGGTTATGTATTCAATGTGGACGCACCTAAACCATATAAAGGCATTAAGTTTATTGTGGGAATAAATACGGACGGTGAAGTCGAAGGCATTTCTTACTTGGATATTCAAGAAACTCCTGGATTGGGTACAAAAATAACGGATGATGATTTTACCGATCAATTTATCGGATTAAATGATGTGAGCAAAGCAGATACAATATCAGGTGCGACCAAGAGTTCAACTGCCGTTAAAAAAGGTATTGAAATGGCTTTAGCATATTATAATGAAGAACTAGCAGGAGGTGCACAAAATGAATAGTAAACAAAATTTTCTTAAAGGTATTTTTACCGAAAACCCAGTATTTGTTTTAGTGTTAGGTATGTGTCCCGTGCTAGCAATCACCACATCGGTGTTAAACGCATTAGGTATGGGTTTAGCATTTACCGCGGTACTTATTATGTCAAATTTAATTATATCTTTAATTAGAAAGTTTATACCTAATGATATTCGTATTCCTGCATATATCGTTGTTATCGCTACATTGGTTACGATAGTCGATATGGTAATGCATGCGTATACATATAATATTTATGAAAGTTTGGGAATCTTTATCCCTCTAATCGTTGTAAACTGTGTGGTACTTGGACGTGCTGAAGCATTCGCAAGTAAAAACGGTGTTTTTTCATCAATTATCGATGCCGTCGGAATGGGTGTTGGTTATACTATCGCAATTATTATTATTTCATCTGTAAGAGAAATATTGGGATCAGGAACCTTTTTAGGATTTGATGTGACACCATTTAATTTAGTAACACCTGCAACTATCTTTGTAATTGCCCCCGGTGCTTTTATCACATTAGGTTTATTATTAGGTACAATTAATTCAATTAAAGCTGCACGTGATAAAAAAGCTCAGGCTAATAAATAGGAGGGAAGAAAAATGGATATTGGTCAATTAATTGCTTTAGGTTTATCTGCAATATTAGTTCAAAATGTCATGCTGACTCAGTTCTTGGGAACCTGTCCGTTCTTAGGTGTTTCTAAAAAGAGTCAATCCGCCGTCGGTATGGGACTTGCGGTTATATTTGTCATTACATTGTCTTCAATCTTAACTTGGTCGATAGATACTCTTATATTAGTTCCTAATGGATTAGAATATATGCGTACAATCGTTTTTATTTTGATTATTTCCGGTGTTGTTCAATTCGTGGAAATGTTTATCAAAAAGACCGCACCGTTAATTTATAAGATGCTAGGTATTTATTTACCGTTAATTACGACAAACTGTGCCGTATTGGGAGTCGCCTTACTTAACATTCAATATGAGTATAATTTTATCCAAATGATTGTTTACAGTATAGGTATTTCTGCCGGTTATGCCTTAGTTATCTATGTATTCTCAACTATCCGCGAAAGACTTGAAAATTCCAATATTCCTGAAAGTTTTAAAGGAACACCAATTGCTTTAATCGTAGCTGGAATTATGTCGATAGCCTTTTTAGGTTTTGCGGGAGTGATTTAAGATGCAATATTTATATATCGCATTACTTATTACCGGATTAGGAGCATTTTTCGCAATTGGTTTATACTTAAACAAAAAAACACCTTTACCTGAAGGATGTGAATTACCTTCACTAAAATGTGAACATTGTGCTTCAAGTACATGTTCTTATTCTGAGGTAAACCGTGTTCAGGAAATTAAGAATGAAATCAAAAATAGTCTTAAGAATAATAATGGAGAAGGTGAACTAAATGGATATGGTAAATAATGGTTTATTTGTTGCCGGAATTGTAGGAGCTATGGGTGCGGTTATCGGATTAGTTTTAGCGTTTGCCAGTAAGGTATTTCATGTTGAAGAAGACCCACGCTATGATTTAATAGTTGCCAATTTACCTGGTTTTAACTGTGGAGCATGCGGTTATGCCGGCTGCTCAGGTATGGCTACCGGACTACTTAAAGGTGAAGCAGAAGTGACAAATTGTAAACCTGGTACTGCCTTAACCTATGCTAAGGTTAGAGCCATTTTAAACGGTGAGGATCCTGATAAAGTCACTTTAGAGGATAAAAAAGCAAGTCAAAACTAATATGGAGGGAGGCTTTAAAAAGCCTCTTTTTATTTCCATAAAATCTCCATATTTCCATGATATATTATTCTTGAAAGGAATGATGAAAAATGATGTACGGTTATGAAAACTGCGGTTACTTTGGCAATGTATGGTTTATGATTATTCCAGCAATAACTATCTGTATATTAATATATCTAGTTATTAAAGTATTGCTTAACAATGATTCTCCATCAACAAATGAAGCAATAAATGATTTAAACAGAAAATTGGCAAACGGTGAAATAAATGAGGAAGAATATTTACGAATAAAACGGATAATTAAGCAAAAATAGTACAGTGTACTATTTTTTTAATCATTTGATTTGACAAATAATAATAAAGAATGTACAATAAAATAGTACCCCCCATATAGGGAGGGGAATATAATATAATGGAGTGATGAAAATGCAAAGATTTGAATTAACCATGATGTGCAGTGCCTGCAAATGGAAGATAACTAATGAACTCAAAAAAAGAGGTTATCAAGATTTTGAGATTGACATGAATACGAGTATCTTAACTTTTAATGAACCGGTAAATCCCGACATTATCATAAATATTGTTAATAACATCGGTTATAAAATAGAAGCAATAGAGGAAAAGAAAGACTATACGGATGAAGAATTAGCATTAATTGAGGATGCAATCCGTAATGGCTATAATAATTAAAGGAAGGTTATTATATGATTAAGGATAAAAGTGTGGAGAATTTACTAAAGACATCGAGAGGACAAATTGACGGTATTCTAAAAATGATTGATGATAACCGCTATTGTGTCGATATATCCAAGCAAATTTTAGCGGTATTAGCTTTATTGAAAAAAGCTAATTTAATAATATTGGAAAATCATATTAAAAATTGTGTCAGCGAAGCGATAAACGAAGGCTATGGAGAAAAAAAAATTAATGAAATAATTGAGATATTGGACAAGTATATTAAGTAGGAGGTGTAAAAATGACTAAAAAAACATTGAAGGTCTCCGGTATGACCTGTGCCAGCTGTGTCAGAACAGTGGAAAACACCGTAAAAAAAATCGAGGGTATTAGCGAAGTAAATGTCAATTTAGCAACTGAAAAGCTATCTTTTACTTACGATAAGGATATAACAGATCTTGAAGTTGTTAAGAATGCCGTAAAAAAAGCAGGGTATGACATTATTGAAGAAGATAATTTCAAGGAAGTTACGATACCTATTGAAGGTATGACCTGTGCCAGTTGTGTCAGAACCGTGGAAAAAGCCATTCAAAAAGTTGAAGGTGTTAAAGAAGTAAGCGTCAATCTGGCTACGGAAAAAGCCAAGGTAAGATATGATGCCGAGCAAACAAGATTATCGCTCATAAAGGATGTAATCAATAAAGCAGGTTATAAAGCTTTGGAAATAGAAAGTCAGGATATTGATAAGGAAAAGCTACGTCGTGATAAAGAAATTAAAATATTGAAAATTAAATTTATCACATCAGCATTGTTTACACTTCCGCTTTTTTATATCGCCATGGCTCATATGATTAAAGCACCGCTACCGATGATCCTCCATAATCCATTTTATTTCGGACTTATACAGCTGTTACTAGTTATTCCGACGATTGTCTCAGGATATAAGTTCTATACAATCGGTTATAAGAAATTGTTTCGTCTTGAACCGAATATGGATTCACTCGTAGCAATCGGTACTTCGGCAGCGTTTCTTTACAGTATTTTTTCCTTTATCCAAATCATTTTAGGTAAGAGCGAATATCGGGATTATTTCTATTTTGAGACGACAGCCGTGATTATTACCCTGATTTTATTGGGAAAATATCTGGAATCAATATCCAAAGGAAAAACGAGCGAAGCTATTAAAAAACTGATGGGTCTGACTCCTAAAACGGCGCTTGTGATAAAAGACGGTAAAGAAATAATACTACCGCTTGATGAGGTTGAAGTAGGCGATATGATAATCGTGAAACCCGGTGAGAAGATTCCCGTAGACGGCGAAGTCATCTCGGGACTGACTTCAATCGATGAATCCATGCTTACCGGTGAGAGTATTCCTGTGGAGAAAAAAGTCGGAGATAAAGTATATGGGGCTTCAATCAATAAAAACGGACAAATTACCATGAAAGCAACAAAAGTTGGAATGGATACTGTTTTAGCCCAAATTATCAAGTTAGTGGAGGAAGCTCAAGGTTCCAAAGCACCAATCGCCAAACTAGCCGATATCATTTCCGGTTATTTTGTCCCAATTGTCATACTTATTGCGTTTGTTTCGGGCATAATCTGGTTTGTCTCCGGTGAATCAATCGTCACTTCCTTAACGATTTTTACCGCCGTCTTAGTTATCGCCTGTCCGTGTGCCTTAGGATTGGCAACCCCTACAGCTATTATGGTCGGTACGGGAAAGGGAGCGGAGTACGGTATTTTAATTAAGAGTGGTGAAGCTCTGGAAATAACACATCAGGTTAATACCGTTGTTTTAGATAAAACCGGTACGATAACGGAAGGAAAACCGCAGGTTACCGATATTATCACCTCCGGTAGTCTAACCGATACTGAACTACTTATTCTCGCAGCATCAAGTGAAAAAGGGTCAGAACATCCTTTAGGCGAAGCTATTGTTAATAAAGCTGTGGAGAATAACTTAGATTTACTTAAGTTAGACAGCTTCAAAGCAATTCTCGGTCAGGGAATAGAGGTTAATATTGCTGATAAATTGTTGTTACTCGGCAACAAAAAACTTATGGATGAGAAAAATATCGATATTGTTTTACAAAGCGAAGCCGATAGATTGGCTGAAGCCGGTAAAACGCCGATGTTTATCGCCATTAATCAAAAGTTGGCCGGAATCATCGCCGTCGCCGATACGGTAAAACCAAGCAGTAAAAAAGCCATTGCCAAGTTAAGGAAAATGGGAATGGATGTTGTCATGATTACTGGTGACAATAAAAAAACGGCAGATGCCATTGCTTCCGAAGTAGGAATTACCCATGTGTTGTCCGAGGTCTTGCCTGAGGATAAGGCCAACGAGGTAATAAAGTTACAGAAAAATAACCAAAAGGTTGCGATGGTCGGGGATGGCATAAATGATGCTCCAGCGTTGGCTGCGGCTGATATCGGTATGGCTATTGCCTCAGGAACGGATGTGGCGATGGAATCCGCCGACATCGTACTTATGCGCAATGATTTGGAGGATGTGGCAACGGCGATAGAATTAAGCAAAGCAACGATTAAAAACATTAAGGAAAATTTATTTTGGGCATTTGGTTATAATATCCTAGGTATACCTATAGCCAGCGGAGTATTGTATCTTTTCGGCGGACCGTTACTAGATCCGATGATTGCCGCATTTGCGATGGCATTCAGCAGTGTGTCCGTTGTCACGAATGCTTTAAGATTAAAACGTTTTAAGAAAGGGTGATAAAGATGATAAAGAAATTAAGTATTGAAGGAATGAACTGTAATCATTGCGTCATGCATGTGACAAATGCTTTAAAAGAGGTTAATGGTGTCAATGCGGTTGAAGTAAGTCTTGCTAATAAATTAGCTACCGTCGAGGTAAATGAATCTGTTTCAAATCAGGATTTAATTAATGCGGTTACTGAAGCAGGTTATGAAGTCATTAAAATCGAATAAACAATATACTGTGGTTTCTTTTAGAAATCACAGTTTTATTTTTTCCTAAAAGATGGTAAAATGATAGAGGATGATTTTAAGGTAGGTATAAAAATGGATATTTGATTTTTTCGTCGATCTTTTTTCAAACTGTGATTTTGGTTTTAGTAAACCAGATGCTTCGTTTTTTAAGATGATGCTCGAAATGTGTCCTGATGTTATGCTTAATGAGATAGATTAAATTGGAAATGATTATCGATGTAATATTGTCGGTGCGGCAAATGTCGCCCACTTCCGAAATGGTATAATCGTAAGAATGAGTCGAACAAACAAAACATTAAATGTATAAATATTCAATCTTTTAACCAAATTATGTTATAATTCAAGAGGTGATGAAAATGAGAAAGGATTATATTTCATGGGATCAGTATTTTATGGGAATAGCCCTATTATCGGCTGAAAGAAGTAAGGATGAACAAACACAGGTGGGTGCCTGCATCGTTAATCCCGACAAACGAATTGTGGGTATTGGCTATAATGGTTTGCCATTTGGCTGCAGTGATGAAACCTTTCCTTGGGGACGTGAAGGTGACTGGCTCAACACCAAATATCCTTATGTCGTTCATGCCGAACCCAATGCCATCTTAAATTCCACGTCCAGTTTGAAGGATTGCGTCTTGTATGTCACTTTATTCCCATGTCATGAATGCGCGAAATTAATTATTCAAAGCGGCATAAAAGAAGTCGTTTTTTATGACAATAAATACGATGACACTGATTCGGTAAAGGCCTCAAAAAGAATGTTTGATGCCGGCGGAGTCAAATATCGTTTGTTTAATGATATCAAAATAGAAATCAAAGGGTGATAATATGAATTGGTTAAAATCACATTATAAAAGTGTTATTATCTATGTGATTATTTATGCAGTTATCATGCTCTTTTTTACATATCCTTTACCTTATTATTTAAATTTACCGGGTGGAGTGGAAAGCGCGGAATTGATTGTGGAAATAGACGGTGCATATGAATCATCGGGTTCTTTTAATTCATCCTATGTTTCCGTTGTAACCAAACCAAGTCCTTTTCAATACCTATTGGCCAAATTCAACGATAAAGCCGATATCTATAAAATGACTAAGGAAGAAAGTAAAATTCCGATAGCCGAACTGACTAAAATAGATAGCTTATATAAAGAGGGATCGGTTTACAAAGCGCTCATAGCCGCATACAAAGCCGCCAACAAAAAACTTGAATATCGTGAAAATGGCGTCGTAATTATTGACAGAATCATGGGAACTCCGGCATATGAAATGCTCGATGTGGGCGACATAATAATTGAGATTAATGATTATGATATTAATAACTATCATGAGGCTTTTGATATTATCGGCGACATTGGCTGTAAAGAACCATTCAATATGACAGTACTAAGAAATAAAAAAGAAGTATCATTAAATATCGAAAAAGAGCCCTATAAAGACGGAACATGTGTACTTGGTTTATATCAGGATTATACCTTTACCAATTATGTTATTGATTATGAAAAATCAGTACCAAAAATTACCGATATCGATTTTAGCGGTTATGGTCCATCAGCAGGTTTAATTCAGACCTTAAGCATCTATGATATGTTGGTTCCAACCGATATTACCTTTGGTTTAAAAATCGCCGGTACCGGTACGATAGATGAAAATGGTTCTGTAGGTCCGATTGGCGGAATAGAACAAAAAATCTTCGGAGCCTGCAAGGCAGATGTTGATATATTCTTTACCCCTTATATACATTATGAAGACGCGAAAAAGGCACGTGAAATCATGAAATCCGATATGTTAATCGTACCCGTAAACACATTATCGGATGCGATAAATTATCTGCTGGAGAATTACGGTGAATAAATTGTTTAATAAGACGTTCTTGAATAAAACCTTTCGTGATATCACGAATTTAACGAGATTATTGATGCTTTTTCTTAACTCAATACTTATTGCCTTTTTTGCCAATTTATATATCTTTGCTTCGATAAGTGAAATAGCTTTTATCATTCTGTTAATAATGTGTACGATCTTTTCGTATTTTGTGAGCTTATTTATTACCTTACATCGATATAAAAATAATGATGTAAAGCTCATTCGAAAATATCTATATGTTTATTTATTTTTGGAATCCTTAATATTATCCTTTATTTTGCTTAGAATTTATTTTTATATAAAATCGTATTATCTTTAGAGGAGAAATAAATGTTAACTTATTTCATGATCATTTGTCTATTAGTATTCCTTGATCAACTTACAAAGCACCTAATAGTTATTCATCTGGAAGAAGGTAAATACAAAGTGATTATACCTCGGTTCTTTAAAATTACCTCCGTAAGGAATCAAGGAGCAGCTATGGGGATACTAAGTGGACAAAGAGTACTGTTTACCATTATTCCGACTTTAGCGATTTTGGTTTTATCCTATATTTTATATTTAGAAGGTAATTTTTTCAAAAATCCCATTTTTACTGTATCAATTATCCTGCTAATTTCCGGGGCACTGGGAAACCTATTATGTCGGTTATTTCGTAAGGAAGTTGTTGATTTTCTCATATTTTCCTTATTTGGATACGATTCTCCCGTTTTTAATTTAGCGGATTTATTTATTGGATTTGGCATGTTAGGATTTGTATTTAGGGAAATAATTTAAGTATGGTGATTTTATGGATACATTGACATATATTGTTCAGGAAGACGATGTAGCGACAAGACTGGATAAGTTGATTGCCGATAGATATAATGAGCTATCGAGAAATCAGATAAAGAAGATGTTGGAAGATAATTTGATTACGGTAAATAAAAAAATTGAAAAACCCAGTTACAAGGTTAATTGGGGGGATATTATCAGTATTAAGTTAAAAGAGCCGGAAGTACCAGATATTGTTCCTGAAAACATACCACTGGATATTTATTATGAGGACGAGGATGTTTTAGTCATCAATAAACCCAGTGGAATGGTTGTTCATCCTGCAAATGGACATTATTCCGGTACGCTCGTTAATGCCGTATTGTATCATTGCGATGATTTATCGGGGATTAACGGAGTTAGCCGACCAGGAGTAGTACATCGTATCGATAAGGATACTTCAGGATTACTGGTGATGGCTAAAAATGATTTTGCTCATCAGGCTTTGGCACAGCAATTTAAAGATAAAACCGCAAAAAGAATGTATTATGCCTTATGCTACGGTAATATTCAGCATCATAAAGGAAAAATCGACGCTCCAATAGGTAGGGATAAAACGGATCGAAAAAAGATGGCCGTTGTTCCCGGAGGAAGGAATGCGGTTACCCATTTTGAGGTATTAGAACATCTCGGTCCCTATACATTTATCAGTTGTAGATTAGAAACCGGTCGTACTCATCAAATCCGCGTTCATTTGAGTTATATAGGCTTCCCTTTAGTAGGTGATGAAAAATACGGACCTCATAAGGTAATCGGTAAACATGGTCAATTTCTTCATGCCGCAACATTAGGATTTCTTCATCCAAAAACAAAAGAATTATTGGAATTTGAATGTCCGTTACCTGCTTATTTTACGGAATTTCTTGATAAACTGCGCAAACAATATGGTGCTAAGTAGGTGATTGTATGAATTCACACAGATTTTATCAACCATTTGTGATTAAGAATACCGATCTAGAAAGATATGCCTTTAATCTGATGCAGTATTTCTTAGACAAAGAGGATTATGCCATTATAAATTTTGAGGAGAAAATCTTAGAGAATTTTAACCATGATTATTATAATATAATATATATTTATAATGCTCCTTTAATAAATGATGTGAATATCGAAACATTGTTAGAGAAGCTTGATCTTCTAAAAAAGAGATTAAGAAAACAATTTTTATTGTTTAATCAAAATATCTTGGTTTTAGGAACTAACTGTACTATTGATTTTTCAAAGGTCGATATCCCTGATAATGTCGATTTTATTAATGTATCCGAAAGGTCTTTTCTCAATAAATCCGGTATCATTCGCCAGATATATCCCCAATTAATTAGTTATCCACTGGATTTAAGTTTTGAAATATTAACTTATAGATTAAACGAAATAGGCATTGCTTATGCTCAGAATATAAAAAAAATATTTAATAAAAACCACTTCCTTATCAATTTATTCTTACTATTAGCAATCTTTATCATCAATTATATCCTTCCAATGATTAGTCGGTATCTGATAATGACCAAAGAAGGCTTAGCCAATCATCAATATTATACGTTACTTACGAATAATCTGGTGGATGTTAATTTGATATCGATTATACTCAGTGGTTTTTTCATCCTATCTTTCGGAATCCGGTTGGAAAAAATCTACGGATCACTTCGTTTTTTAGGTATTATCTTCATTACGATGATTTTTTCGAATGCCTTTCTATTGGCTTTTATTAATAGTGATACGTATGTCATAGGTTTCACACCGATTATTTACACGTATGTAGGATCGTTTATTTACGTTATCTTAATTTTCCGTCGCTTTTTAGCTTATATGTTAAAACGTATATTAGTATTCAATGTTTTGTTAATCTTTTTAATGTTTATTCTTGGCGACGTTGTGAGTTTAGTATCATTGATAGGGGCTTTTATATCGGGTTTTATCGCTTCATTTATCATTGGTATCCCTAAAGCAAAAAATAAAAATATCACTCATCGGCTAATCGCCGCGGTATTTACGGTAATCTTAGTTACTTTATTGGTTTCCATTGGTTTAAAGTAGCCTAAATCCTTAAACTATTCAGTTTTCGGATTTTTTGTTTTAATGGGCTGATATCCGACATATAATGTTTTAGGTGATTAAAATGAACAAATTAACGAATCTTTTTGGAAAAATAAAGAATGTTAATGATGAAATGTTCTTAAAGGTTGAAAAAATAACAATTGTCAATAAATCAAAGATCTATATCCAAAATTATGGTGAACTTCATGAAATTAATGACGATATGATAAAATTATCCAACATGACAATAACAGGAAAAAACTTGAAAATCATGACCATCAGCAAATATTTTTTAGAAGTTACCGGTATGATTTTTTCGGTTAATTTTCGAGGTGATATGAATGAAGAAAAAGGATAATTTATCCTATGCCATAATTAAAATTAATAAAGAATTAATCACAAGGATAAATCAATTATTCACTTATCATGTAAAAATCATTAAACAGAATCGTGATTTTTTTTATTTAAAACTATTGGAAAAGGATCTAGCTTTATTAGATAGTATAAATATTAAATATCAATTAATTACCTATGTCGGATTAAAGCACCTTAAACAATTGCTTTTAAAACATTGGAGCGTCGTGCTTGGTTTTATCATTTTTTTAAGCATTATTTACCTAAACTCCCTGACAATTCAAGATATCGTTTTTTCTACATATACTAAAGATAATCAAAGAATAGAGGAAATGATTGAAATGAATTTATCAACATATCACAGTCTTTCTTTTCTTAAAGGTGATATTAATGAGATAAATTTACAGCTGCGAAAGGAATTCAGTCATTTTGAATGGATATCAATCCAAAAAAAAGGAACAGTTCTAGAGGTTAAAATATTGGAACCAAGTATAATTAATAAGCAGGTGGAAACAGTCGAGGGTTATGGTGATTTGGTCGCAAATAAAGATGGAATGATCAAACTGTTTAAAATCAAACACGGAATACCTTTAGTGGAATATAATCAATATGTAAAAAAAGGACAGATTTTGGCAAGCGGCAACTTAAGAGTTTTAAATTATGATGAATCAATATTTTATATTCCGGCTGAAGGTGAGGTATATGCCGAGGTATGGAATATTTATAACATCGAAGTGCCAAAAAAAGCAATAGTAACAGAACATACGGGTAAAATCAGTACCGATAAGTTTTTATCGCTATTTGGACTGGATTTTAAATATCGAAACGGTAATAATCATTATGAATCATATGATAAAGAAGAAAAAATCACTTATTTACGGATTTTCTCCTTAAAATTACCAATTGGTATAAAAAAAATACATTATTTAGAAAAAAATGATATAATAAATGTGTATGATAATGACACAGCTTATGAGTATGCCGTCTCGCAAATTCGTTATAAAATGTTACTAAGGTTCAAAGAAAATGATAAAATATTAAACATCGAATTGATTAAGCAAAGTGAAGATGAAAATAAATATATGTATACTTTTTTTGTGAAAACTTACGAAGATATTGCGATATTTCAAAGGAGATAATTGAATGAGTAGTTTTGTCAACTTAGATTTTAAATTCAACAGTATTGAAGAATCCATTGCGATTATCGGTGCGCATGACCGTAATTTGAAACTATTGGAAGATTATTTTAATACTAAGCTTGTGACTCGTGGGGAGACAATTTTAGTCTCCGATGAAATTGATTTGGACAAGCAGGATAAACTGTTGAAAATTTTAAAGACATTACAAATAATTATTAAATATGAAAATAATATCAATGAAAGGGATATTTTATACAGCTTCCACATGCTGGAGGAAGGAAAATTGGATGATTTGGTATCCCTTTATCAAAACAAGGTTATTGTTGGAAAACAATACACCGGTAAACCGATTAATGCCAAGACCTTTAATCAAAAAAAATATATTAAAGCGATCGACGATAATGATTTAGTTTTTGGCGTGGGACCGGCCGGAACGGGTAAGACCTATTTAGCTGTAGCTAAGGCCGTCACCTCCTTAAAAGCACAGGATGTTAAAAGAATCATCTTGACAAGACCGGCGGTTGAAGCTGGTGAAAGTTTAGGTTTTTTACCTGGTGATTTAAAAGAAAAAGTGGACCCATATTTACGCCCTTTATATGATGCCTTGCATGACACATTGGGCGTGGAAAATACGGAAGGATTGATCGAAAAAGGCATAATCGAAATTGCACCTCTAGCATATATGCGGGGCAGGACCTTAGATGATGCGTTTGTCATTCTCGATGAAGCCCAAAACACCACCGATCAGCAGATGAAAATGTTTCTGACCCGTCTTGGTTTTAACTCAAAAATGGTTGTTACCGGAGATATATCACAGATAGACCTTCCTAGAGGAATTAATTCCGGTTTAATAACAGCTACGCGTATCTTAAAAGATATTGATAATATCGCTATCTGTTACTTTGGCGTATCGGATGTGATTCGTCATCCGCTTGTACAGAAGGTTTTAGACCGTTATGAAGCATTGGACAAAAAAGAGGTGTAGTACTATGTTGGATATTGCGATTGTTAATGAAACAAATGAAGACATTACCGGATATGAGGAACTAATAACAGAGGTTTTCAAGGAAACAATGAATGAGGAAAAAATCGATAAATATTATGAGGTTAGTGTCATCTTTGTCACAAAAGAGAAAATCCAAATGCTAAACAAGGAATATCGTAATATTGATCGGGTAACCGATGTCATTTCGTTTGCCTTATTCGATGAAGAAGATGATTTACAGGATGCTTCGAATATCACCACTTTGGGCGATATTTTTATCTGCCTTGATAAAATGAAGGAACAGGCGGCTGAATACGAACATAGTGAAAGAAGAGAACTGGCCTTTTTGGCTTGTCATGGCTTGCTTCATCTACTAGGGTATGATCATGAAAATATCGAGGATGAGGTAATTATGTTTGCCAAACAGGATAAAATTTTGGATAATCTAAACATAAAAAGAGGATAGGGGTATAAAAATGGATAAAAAAGAATTAATTAAACAAGCCGTAAAAGCTATGGGTAATGCCTACACACCATATTCAAAGTTTAATGTCGGCTGCAGTATCCTATTAAAAGATGGAAATGTGATAACCGGTGCCAATATTGAAAACGCATCATATGGTTTAACAAACTGTGCCGAGCGCAGTGCTTTATTTGCCGCATACTCACAGGGATATCGTCAGGATGACATCGTTTCCATGGCAATTGTCGGCGATACCGATACGGTTATCTCACCATGTGGAGCATGTCGTCAGGTAATAAGCGAACTAGTAAGCGATGATACGGAAATTATCCTGACTAATTTAAAGGAAGATATCAAAATTGTCAATAAACATGATTTATTACCATTTGGATTTACGGATAAGGATATGAGAAAATAATGGATAAAGCATTTAAATCCGGTTTTATCACGATCGTAGGTAGACCAAATGCCGGTAAATCGACATTTGTGAACCAGGTTTTAAAACAAAAAATAGCTATTATCAGTGATAAACCACAGACCACCAGAAATCAAATACAAGGAGTTTATAACACTCCGGATTGCCAAATGATTTTTATCGACACACCTGGTATTCATAAACCACAGCACGAGTTAGGCAAAATCTTAAATCAGGTTGCCTTTAATGCCTTGCACGAAGTTGATGTCATATTATTTATGGTTAGCGGAAACGAGTCCTTAAGTACGGGAAATCGTTTTGTGATGGAGCATTTACGGGATGTTAAAACCCCGGTTTTCTTGATTATCAATAAAATCGATTTAATGAAAAAGGATGAAATCTTCCTAACTATCGATTCCTATCAAAAGGAATTTAATTTTGCGGAAATTATTCCGATCTCTGCTTTAAAAGGTGAAAATGTCGATTATACTTTGGATTTAATTAAAAAATATCTACCGGAAGGACCGCAGTATTATCCTTTGGATACGATTACCGATCACCCTGAAAAGTTTATTATCAGCGAACTCATTCGCGAAAAGGTTTTACACAAAACCCGTGAGGAAGTACCTCATTCGGTTGCCGTTGTCATTGACGACTTAAAAAAACGGGAAAACAGTCATGTCATCGATGTTTTAGCAACAATAATCGTCGAGAGACCTTCGCAAAAAGGAATTCTGATAGGTAAGGGCGGTACAATGCTTAAGGATATCGGAACTTTAGCCAGAAGGGACATCGAAAATTTATTGGGCAGCAAAGTTTTCCTTGAATTATGGGTTAAGGTTATCGAAAATTGGCGGAACAAACCCCACCTTTTATATGAACTGGGTTATAAAGAAAATGATTAATAATTTGATTATTTGATAAATAATTTTTTCATTTTTGCGAATCCTAATTGATAGAAAATAGAAGAAAGGAAAATTGCAAAATGAAAAAAGACGCATGGGATAAATTTATGCATACCGGTAGTGTCAATGACTACCTATCTTTTAAGAAAAAACAAAAAAAATATTTAAATGAAATGGGAACGGATGTTATTATAATGGAGAGGGATATTCATGGTCGAAACAATAGAAGGGATCGTATTAAAAACAAGTGATTATCAAGAAAAAAGTAAAATACTTCAGGTATTTACAAAAGAGCATGGACTAATTGGCATATACTTAAAAGGAGCTAATCAATACAAAAGTAAAGCTTTTGCGATAGCTCAACCGATAAGCCATGCCTTTTTTAATGTCAATTATCATAGTGGACTTTCAAACTGTTATAACGGGGAATTAATCCAAGCATTTCAGTCATTGAAACTTGATTTTACGAAAAATGTTTATATATATCATTTGTTTGAATTAATCATGAAAAATATTGAGCAGCATGAAGCGATTCCTTATTTATATGATTTATTGCTTGATATAATCGCTAAAAGTGAAAAAGCTGAAGAAATAAAGCTTATAAAAATATACTGCCTTTATTTTGAATTAAAATTATTACACTTTATTGGCATCGACCCTGTGTTATCGAATTGTGTCGAATGCGGTTCTAGAGAGGGAATCGCAAATTTCGACATCGGAAAAGGGGGTTTTATCTGTCAAAAACATCTTGATAAAACCCAGCAAAGATTCTCAATTATCTCGCTTGAAGCTCTCTATCATTTATATCATCAGGATATAGGTAATATAGCTCTTAACATAGATGATAAAATTATTAAGGAATTAAGGGCACTAGTATCCCAGTTTTACCTGTATCATTTGGGTGTAAGGACTAATGCAAGTAAATACTTGGAATAATCTTAAAAACCCCCTTGACACATACCTGATAATTCCCTATAATATATTTGGAATAATATATACAATGAAAGAGAAGAGTAAATTATCCGTAATTTACAGCGATTCTAGGATGGTGGAAGCTAGATAATGAAGATAATTGAAGGAACTCTTGAGTATAAAAATGAAAGAGAGACCATTTCTTAATGGTAAATAGGGTGGAACCGCGGGAATAATTCTCGTCCCTATGCTTATTATGTAGGTGTAGGTAAGAGAATTTTTTTGTATTTATAGTAATGGAGGAAAAAAACATGGAAATAACGATGGAAAAGATTGTAAACTATGCAAAATCATTTGGCTTTGTCTATCAGGGATCGGAAATCTATGGTGGACTATCAAATACCTGGGATTATGGTCCGTTGGGTGTGGAATTAAAAAATAATATTAAGAAAGCCTGGTGGAAGAAATTCGTTCAACAATCTAAATATAATGTGGGATTGGATGCGGCTATTTTAATGAATCCCGAAACCTGGGTGGCCTCCGGTCATGTTGGCGGTTTTAGTGATCCGCTAATGGATTGTAAGGCATGTAACACCAGACACCGTGCCGACAAATTAATTGAAGATTACACCAATCAGGAGGTAAATCCTTCCGGCTGGTCGAATGAAGAATTGGAAAAATATATAAAAGAACATGGTATTACTTGTCCTAACTGCGGGAAAAAGGATTTTACGGAAATACGTCAGTTTGAGCTGATGTTCAAAACACATCAGGGGGTCATCGAAAACGATAAATCGGTGGTATACTTACGTCCGGAAACCGCACAGGGTATTTTTGTTAATTTTAAGAATGTGGCGCGCACATCACGCAAAAAAATTCCGTTTGGAATTGGCCAGATAGGTAAATCATTCCGCAACGAGATTACTCCGGGTAATTTCATCTTCCGGACCCGTGAATTTGAACAAATGGAGCTTGAATTCTTTTGCAAGCCCGGTGAGGATTTGGAATGGTATATGTATTGGCGCGACTTTTGTTTTAATTTTGTGAAATCCTTAGGTGTTAAGGAAGAGAAATTACGTGTTCGAGAACATAGTAAAGAAGAGCTCAGTCATTACAGTAACGCCACCGCCGATATTGAATATTTGTTTCCATTTGGTTGGGGTGAGTTATGGGGAATTGCCGACAGAACCGACTTTGATTTGTTAGCTCACAGTAATCACTCTGGTGAGAGACTTGATTATTTAGACCCGCAGACAAATGAAAGATATATTCCTTATTGTATCGAACCATCCGTAGGAGTGGAACGATTACTGCTGGCGATATTTACGGACAGTTACGACGAGGAAACTTTAGAAAATGGCGAGACCCGTGAGGTTCTCCATCTTCATCCATTCCTGGCGCCATATAAGATTGCCGTTTTACCTCTAGTTAAAAAGCTGGATGAAAAGGCACAGGCTGTCTATGATTTAATATCTAAGGAATATATGACGGATTTTGATACTTCGGGTAATATCGGTAGACGATATCGCAGACAGGATGCTATCGGTACTCCTTATTGTATTACAATCGATTTTGACACATTAAATGATGACACAGTTACCGTAAGAGAACGCGATACGATGCAACAGATCCGTGTTAAAATTAATGAACTGCATGAATTTTTTAGAGACCGTTTAAATTTTTAAAATAATGATACAATAATAGGAGGTGGCCAATGGCTTTTATTCCTAATCATATTATTGATCAAGTAATAAAAGGGAATGACATACTCCAGGTCGTTTCATCTTATGTAAAGCTAGAAAAACAAGGGAAAAACTATTTTGGATTATGCCCCTTTCATAGCGAAAAAACTCCCTCATTTTCTGTTTCGCCAGAAAAACAGCTTTTTCACTGTTTCAGCTGTGGAGAAGGGGGAAATGTTGCTCAGTTTATATCGAAAATTGATAATATTCCGTACCTTGACAGTATCAAAAAGCTCGCATCTAATATTAACTTAAATATAGATGAGTTTTTGGCCAATAATAAAAGTGTTGATGAAAAAAAATATTATGACATAAACAAATTTGTCTGTGAATATTATCAATTTGCCCTACTTAACACCAAAGAGGGAAAAAAGGCATTGGATTATTTACACAAGCGTAACTTAACCGATGATATCATAAGTAAATTCAATATCGGACTCGCACCCGATAGTATTGATTCACTATATCAAGCCTTAAAAAACAATCATTTTTCCGAGCTTTCGATGTTAGAGCTTGGGCATGTCATTAAATCGGGCAATAAATATTATGATAAATTTAAAAACAGGATTATGTTCCCGATAACCGATGAATATAACAACATTATCGGATTTAGCGGCAGAAGCTATCTTGATATAACTAAAAACGAACCTAAATATATTAACACTCAGGAGACACCGATCTTTAAAAAAGGTAGCATCTTATATAATCTTTTTCAAGCAAAAAAAACGATAAAACAAAATAAAAGAGTGTTTTTATTCGAAGGCTTCATGGATGTTATCGCGGCCTATAAAAGCGGATTAACGGAAAGTACCGCGACAATGGGTACGGCACTGACCGATGAACATGTAAATGTCTTAAAAAGATTGACTAAACACGTTGTTCTTTGTTATGACGGTGATGCACCGGGAATTGAAGCTACCAAAAAAGCAATCGAGATTTTAAACAGACATAATATGAAGATATCCGTCATTCATTTACCGGAAGGCTTGGACCCTGATGATTATGTCAATAAATATGGTAGTAAGTCATTTATCGAATTCCTGACCAATAATCAGAAAAGTTATCGTGAATATATGTATTCATTATATTTCAAAGGTGTCAATGTTAATAATATTGATGCGCTGGATAGTTTTAAGAAAAAGATCTTTCAGTTGTTAATTGAAGCGACGCCCACCGAACGGGAATTATTTATCAATAAATTAAGTAATGATATTCATGTCTCCGTTTCCACATTACAATTTGATTATAATCAATATACGCAATATCTTAAAAAATCTGATGAACCAAGCTATATCGATGTTGTCAATCATGAACGGATGATTAAGAATATCGTCAAGAATAAACCGACTGACAAAAAACTACTGGATACGCAGAAAATTTTAATCTTTTTTTGCTTATATAATCGAAAGTTTGTTAATATAATTAATAAGGAAACGCGTATAACATTTAATAATGTTTTATTTCGCCGTTTATTCTACGATTTAAGTAATTATTATAATATCTATGACAGTTTTAATTATGATATATTTATAACGAAATATATAAATGACGATAAGGAATATTTGGATTTTTTTCAGAAAATTCATAATGATTTTAACAATTACCAAGGAACCTATGAGGAAAAGCATTTGGAACAGTGTTTTGCGGTTATTGTCAATGAATTAATCGCAAATGTCGTATTACAATTAAAAGAGAAGTTTAAAAATTCACATTCGGATGAAGAAAGACAAGAGATAACTCAAGAAATAGTTAATCAATTAAAAATTATAAAGGTAAAAAAATAAAACGAGGTGGTAAAATGATGCCTACTGATTATCAAAAAGTCATCGCTAACTTAATAGAAAAAGGAAAAGAACAAGGATATTTGTTTAATGATGAGATTCAGGAACAATTAAGCACTTTTGATATTGATCCTGAAGGTTTTGAAGATATTCTCGAAACTTTTAAGGCGGAAAATATCAATATCATTGATGAACCTGTAGAAGAAGAAGACATTGATATTGATGAATTAATCAACGAAGATGAAGCTGATGATGAAGTGGTGGTTGCTAATGAGGAAATTGATGATCCTTATTTAGATATCGATATCGATTTGGAATCCCATTATGCTAATGACGATATTACTTTACCTACTAATATTAAAATTAATGATCCGGTTCGCATGTATTTAAAGGAAATCGGTAAGGTGGAGCTGTTAAGCGGTGATGATGAAATAGACTATGCCAAATTTATCGAATACGGTAAATTTGCGGCTGAACAGTTAGAAAATCGCGAGAACCTATCCGATAAGGAAATTGAGGATTATGAGGCAGCCATTTATCGTGGCGAACAGGCTAAGCAAAGGTTAGTCGAAGCAAATTTGCGGTTAGTTGTGTCTATCGCCAAAAGACATGTCGGACGCGGTATGTTATTTTTGGATTTAATTCAAGAAGGAAATATGGGCTTAATGAAAGCCGTTGACAAATACGATTATTCCAAAGGCTTTAAATTTTCAACGTATGCCACCTGGTGGATAAGACAAGCAATTACGAGAGCCATCGCCGACCAGGCGCGAACGATTCGTATACCCGTACATATGGTTGAGACGATAAATAAATTAGTGAGATATCAACGTCAATTGACGCAGGCTTTAGGAAGAGAACCATCACCTGAAGAAATTGCGGAAAAAATGGATACGACTCCTGATAAGGTCAGAGAAATATTAAAGATTTCACAGGAACCGATTTCCTTGGAATCACCTGTCGGAGAAGAGGATGACTCAAACTTAGGCGATTTTATCGCTGATGATGATGCAATATCTCCTGACGAATTTGCTTCCAATGAATTACTGAAAGAAGAACTAAATGATGTACTAGAAACTCTGACTGACCGTGAGGAAAGAGTATTGAGATTACGTTTTGGACTTGATGACGGAAGAACCAGAACACTTGAAGAAGTGGGAAAAGAGTTCGGTGTGACCAGGGAACGGATAAGACAAATTGAAGCTAAAGCGTTGAGAAAATTAAGACATCCGTCCCGAAGCAAGAAATTAAGAGACTTTATGGAAGAATAGCATGCAGTTATCCAATCGTTTAATGACTATTGCACACAATGTATATCCATATCGTAATTTGATTGATATAGGAACTGATCATTGTTTAGTTCCTATTTATTTGCTGCTAAACGAGATCATTGATAAAGCGATAGCCTCGGACCTCAATTACGGACCTATTAAAGAAGCAAAAAAAAATATCGAATATTACCATCTCGAAGATAAAATTGAGCTTCGGTTGGGAAACGGACTAAATATTATCAATAATCAGGATTTGTGTGATGTGATCATCATAGCCGGTATGGGCGGTAGATTAATTACCAGTATTTTGGATATGGGCTTGGACAAGATTAAAAATAATAAAAGATTGATCCTTCAGCCTAATATTGATGAAGATATCGTAAGATACTGGTTATGTGAGAATCATTATGAAATTGTTAATGAGAATATCATTAAAGACGATGAAAAATTCTATGAAATAATTGTCGGAAAAAAACAAATAGATAAAATAAATTACAGTAGTACGGATATAAAATTCGGACCTGTTCTATTAAAAGATAAGAATCCGATTTTCCTTGAAAAATGGAATAATATCCTCTTAACAAAAAAGGAAATTATTAAGAAAATTCCTGACTCCCACCCTAATAAAGCATTGTATTTAAATGAGATAAAACAAATTGAATCAATAATAAAATGAAGTTTCGAGCAAATTCGACTTCATTTTTTTTATAAATATAGTAAAATAAAAATGTGAAAGGAGAAAATTTATCATGGAAGAAATCGTTTTTAACTACAAATACACTCTAGATGATTTGAATGCATTACTTAATTGGCAGTTTTATACAAAAGGACGTATAAGAATCAGTCAAATAATCGTAAGTGTTATGGCCGTTTTATATCTCTTAATGTCCATACTGTTGGAGGATTTTGATTCATTAATGGGAGGGATAATGTTATTCTGTTTATTATTTGTTTTTATCCTACCTATTATCTCAAAATATGCATCAAGAAAACAATTTAAATCAAATTCGTATGTTACTCAGGAACACATATATACGATCAATGAAAGTGGAATAACGCAAAAATCTGATTCATCCACCCACCTATTTTTATGGGATAAATTTTATATGGCCAGTGAAACTAAAGATTATCTATTCTTATTTATAAGCTATGGTCAAGCACTTATCATACCTAAAATGTATATTACCGATCATATTACAACGATAAGAAAAAAACTTATTGAAAGCATTGGAGCTAAGAAATGTAAATATCTGTTTAAATAACCAAAAAAGTTCAAAGTCACCTTTGAACTTTTATGCTTTATAATTGGGTAAAATATTTTTGTATGTCAATTTCGATTTTTGATAATGAGTCGTTTTATCTTCATAATTGAATTTTTCTAAGAATTCTATGACTTCATTTGTGATGGCGGTCGGAGTGGAAGCACCGCTGGTTACGGCGACAGTCTCACAGTCTTTAAACCATTCAGGTTTTATGTCCTCAACATTTTCGATTAAATAAGCCTTGGTGTTTGCCATATTTTCTGAAATACTAGCTAATTTATTACTGTTATTGCTTAACGGATCACCGACAACAATCGTGACGTCAGCCTGTATCGCTTTTTTTAAAACGGCTTCCTGACGAACTTGCGTTGCGTTGCAGATTTCATTGGAAAAAAGCGCACCGGGATAACGTTCTTTAATTTGTTCGGCGAGTTTTTCCACATCCCAATAGCTCATTGTCGTTTGGTTTGTTATTGCTATTTTATCGTTTGTGATATGTAAAGCATTTAAATCAGCCACATTTTCAATCAAATGAACCTTATCGGGATTGATGCCCACAGCGCCTTCTGGTTCAGGATGATTTTTTTTACCAATATAGATAACATCATAACCCTGGTTTATTTTATCTTTTATATAATCATTTGTTTTATGAACGTATTTGCATGTCGCATTTATTAAGTATAATCCTTTATCGTGAGCTTTTTTTATTACGGCATCGGAAACTCCATGCGCGGTAAAAATAACTGTTCCATGATCAATTAAGTCAAGAAGTTCAAGACGATTTTTATTTTTATCCTCAATAGTAATTAAACCTATTTTGTCCAATGCTTCAGATATAAAATGATTATGAACGATATTGCCTAATATATAAATCGGACGTGGTAGCGTTTTGTCATAAGCGGCATCCACGGCGATTTTTAACGCACTCACAACACCCACACAAAATCCTCTGGGTGTTATTTTTATTACTTTCATATTATCACCACTTTAATTATACTTAAAAATTGCTTTTTTTCAAATAATAAGTTAAGATAATAATGTATTTTTACGGACATTAAAGGAGACCAACTATGAGCTTTGAAAAATTTTATTTTAAATCTTTTATTAATAAAGCATTGGATAACTTGGGGTTTACGAATCCCAAACCAATACAGGAGGAAATAATCCCTATTATTTTAGATAAAAAAAATGTGATAGGACAATCAGAGACCGGTTCGGGTAAAACCCATGCTTTTCTTTTACCGATATTTCAACTTATCGAACCAGTCGGTAAACTTCAAGCAGTTATTTCTTCACCTACTAGAGAATTAGCAAAGCAAATTTATGATATGGCGACGGATATAGCTAAATTCAGTGAAAAGCCCTTCAAAATTAAGCTCTATGTAGGGGGTACGGATAGGGAAAAAGAATTAGCCTGGCTTGAAAATAATCAGCCGGATATCGTTATCGGTACACCGGGTCGTTTACGGGATTTTGCGATTAAAGAGCGGAAATTATTAATTCATGAAACGAAGTTTTTCATCGTGGATGAAGCCGATATGACTCTAGATTCCGGATTTTTACAAGATATTGATAACATTGCCGGTACGATGCCTGAAAATCTCGTGATGTGTGTTTTTTCAGCGACAATTCCATCGGGATTAAAACCATTTTTAAATAAATACATGGAACATCCTGTTTACATCAATTTAGCTAAGGAAAATCGAACTCCCGTCAATCTGAAGCATTATTTGCTGAAAACTAAAGGTAAGGATAAGAAAAAGCTATTACTGGAATTAATGAATATTTTAAATCCTTATCTGGCAATCATATTCGGTAACACAAAAGTAGAGGTTGCCGAAATTGCCGAATTTTTAATGGAAAAAGGTTATAAAGTAGGACAGATTCACGGTGATTTGTCATCCCGTGAAAGAGCAAGAATGATGCGGGAGATACGTGATTTGCGGTATACTTATGTTGTGGCAACCGATATTGCCGCAAGAGGTATCGATATTGAAGGAGTGTCCCATATCATAAACTATTCTTTGCCGCTCGATGAAGAATTTTACATCCATCGTTGCGGCAGGACATCCCGAAACAATTTGTCGGGGATGGTTTATTCATTTTATGATTTTAATGATGATGTGTATCTTAACAAATTAGAAAGTAAACAAATCAAGTTTGAGCAGGTTGAATTAAAAAATGGTGAGCTCATCAAGGCAACACCTCGCAATAAACGTAAACAATTTATCGAGAGGGTTAAAAGCAAGCAAATTAAGGTACCAAAGCCAAAGAAAGTCAAACCTAATTATAAGAAGAAATTAAAAGTAAATAAATAGTAAGAAAGAGGGCAAAAAAATGATTAAAATCGGCTCACATGTAAACATGAGCGGTGATGACATGCTTCTTGGAAGTGTAAAGGAGGCCTTATCATATAACGCAAACGCGATGATGATATATACGGGAGCACCACAAAACACTAGGAGAAAAGCTATCGATGAATTAAAAATCACAGAAGCGCATGAATTGTTAAGAAAAAATGATATCTCATTAAATGATGTCATTGTTCATGCACCTTATATAATGAATTTAGCAAGTCCCGATAGTCATAAATTTCAGTTTGCGATTGATTTTCTCACTTCGGAGATAATAAGAGCGTATCATATCGGAGCAAAACAAATAGTCTTACATCCTGGAGCCCATGTGGGTATTGGAGAAGAAGCGGCTATCAAACAAATAATTAGAGGGCTTAATGAAGTCATTAGGAATACCAAAACTCTTGATGTCAAAATAGCTTTGGAAACGATGGCCGGAAAGGGTACGGAAGTAGGGAAGACATTTGAAGAATTAGCGGAAATACTTAACGGTGTCACAGATAACGAGAGGTTAAGTATTTGTTTTGACACCTGTCATACCCATGATTCCAGTTATAACATTAAGGAAGATTTCAACCAAGTAATTACCGAATTCGACAAAGTTATCGGTAAAGAGCATATATCCGTATTTCATATCAATGACAGTAAAAATCCGTTAGGTGCAAGAAAGGACAGACATGAAAACATCGGTTTCGGTTATATTGGTTTTAATGCCTTAAACGAAATTGTTCATCACGTCGATTTTACAAATATACCGAAAATATTGGAAACACCATATATAGATATCGATGATAAATCTTTTCCCCCTTATTTAGAGGAAATAAACAATTTTCGTCAAAAATCATTTAATAAAACCGGTATTTTAACTAATTTATAGATTATTTTACAAAACATTTGTGTTTTTTCTTTAATTCGCAAATGTTTTTCTTTTTTACAATTTATTTATTTATATTTCACATTTTGTATATTCCACATACATAAAATGATAGTACAAGTATAAAAAAAGAGATAAGAATAAGCAATAAGATAAATATATTGATTAAAACCCAAGTCTGATATATAATTATACTAATAAATAAATTTCTTAAAAAACTGTTAAAATGAAAAATAATATTTTATTCATATATATTATTTTAATGTTTAAATAAGGAGAAGATTTATGAGGAGAATAATTTTATTTTTATGCCTTTTTCTTGTCATCCTTATTACCGGTTGTGATGAAATAAGAAAAGATCCTGAAAAGCTACGAGAAAATTTACTCAATCTCACAATAGAAGACTATAAAACATACTTAAATTACTATATCGATAAGGATGAGTTTTATAGTGACTCTGCGCTTATTAATAATCATTTTTATCCTGAGTTCAATGTCCCTGCAAACGAATATGAGACAATCGTTACGGGTAAATATGATTATCGGATTCTTGAAATCACCGCTAATGAGACCAGTGATCTAAATCAATATGTATCGCAAATTAAAACAATTTATCAGGATCAGTTAGATAAAAAAAATTTAGGAAATAAAAACTTTATTAATAATTTTACTAAATTTACGGTTGATACGATTAGAATCAAAGAATTTGTCGCCAGCAGAACAGATTTTCTTAACACATATGACGCTATTTACATTTCGGATGCGGTATATAATCCGGAAACAAAATGTAAGGGCAACTGTAAGGGTGATACGAGATCAATCCTTAATGACATAACGGAATCTAAAGCTGGAATAATTGTCAGCAATTACGTAAATAGCGGTTTACCTGTATTTATTCATAGTAACGCCCTGGCTAATAATAATACGAATTTCTATAAAGTCTTTAATCCGTTAATTGACGAGGATAATGTCTTTATCTTAAACTATAATAACGAGACTCTTCAGGGAGAAAAATTCTTAAATACGCTAGCAACTATGGCAGTCACGCAATTAACATCTCTTAAACCTAAATTTAAGGTAACTAATTATCCTAAAGGGGAGACATACACTAATAACAGTAATTTAAACTTCACAATCAATTTATTAAACAAAAATAATGCTGATTTATATATGTATCTGGATTTTAATCTTGATGAACAGTTTACAGATGACGAATTAGTAAAAATAGTTCCTTTAACAAGAGGTAACAATCAGTTTAGCTTAAAAGTATCAAGTTTAATGACACGGGAATTTAAATATAAATTATTAGTGGATGGCGGTAATCAAAAATCGGCCTTTCTCAATTCATTTAAAATAACGACAACTAAACAAACTATCAAGGTTTTGAATATCGTCGGTAAGGATTATTCCTATACAAATCCTAATCCATTTACACAATTAGCGTTATACGATATCACTGATTACCAATTCGATTATAAGGTATGCACGATAAATGATTTGGCAAAAACAGACGGTAACTGTTCTTATAATAATGTATTTAGCGATTATGAGGTTATACTAGTTAATCCTGAGGTATTTACTCACAATATTAATTATTCATTATTAACTAATAAGATTAAAACTGAGATGGAAAATGGTAAACTATTTATTTATACCTCGGGCTTTAGTACCAAAAATCATAATTGGGTTGATATGATTGATACATATTTCGGTTTGACTGACACAAAAACTGTCGCATATCCAAAAAATTATGTAATTGATAACTTAAAAACAGTTAATAATAACGGCTTTATATCATATCCATATGATTTAAAAAATTACGATTACTTAAACGAACTATCGCAGGAAAAATATCAATTGGATTTAAACAATCAGGATGTAATACCACTTATGAATATGAATCTGAATACCAGTAATTTTGATAATTTGGATTCGTATAATAGCTATTTCAGTTATAAATATAAGAATATCGTATATGTTAATTTGACATACACAGTATATAATTTTTTAAATCTGATTTATTATCATAATCCGTTTGAATTACAAAGTCTTGCCAACGCAATTATTAACCTTTATATATCTAAGAATTCACCAAATGATTATCCGGCTCCGGATATAGTGACAATTAAACCGAATAATTCATATGAAAATACGATTATTGATGTGAAAGATTCACTTGATTTTTCCTTTACGGTCGACTCACAGGGAAACAGGGATTACACATATAAGGTATTTGTCGATGATGTCATGGTGATAAGTGATGAAGTCAATAAGGAAGGAAACAGTGTTAACTTAAGTGATATTGCCGCACCGACAATTAATACAATGGTTAAGAAAAATATTAAAGTAAAGGTATATGATACTAATAATATTGAAAGCGCTGTTTATGAATTCAATATCTTTGTGGCTAATTATGATAATTACAATATCAGCTTAAGTAAAGAAATATTTAATGCAGTCACATATGATGGCAATAAATATATAGAAGTAAATAAACGAAATTATTATTCAATTAAATATAAATTGACATATAACAACATTGATGTTACAGGCCTTGATGGTTTGCCAACCACTATCACCTTTAAGGAATTGGTTTTAACACAAGCTATTCCGCAAAACATGACGGTGGAAAATAATATTAGTTTGGGTGAGGTAACCTATCAATTGGAAGGTAATTATTACGTGCCTATTCAAAAAACAAGAACCTTTACGATGCCGTTTTATGTTAATACTATGGGCAGTTATGAGCTTGAATCCGCTAATATGACACTGACAGGATTTGGCAGTGATCATATGACAGTTAATGATCAACCACTAAACTTTACCGCAATTAAACCTATTGATAATAGCATGGTAACTCCAGTATTTACGGATTATATTTACATACCATTTGAAAGTCAAACAAGTGTTGATTTAACGGAGAAATTTAACATTAGTGATAAAACAATCATTAATTCAATACTGTTTAATATGCTTGGTACACAGGATAAATTTACGATTGAAAATAATATTATATCCGCTAATAAAATAGGGGAAGAATTATTCGAAATCGTAGTGGAAGATATCTTTGGTAATACCGTGCGACCTGCCTATAAAGTTATTTCCTATGTGCCTATAGACGAAATTGATTTAGAAGATTTAGAAATGGTTCAGGATCAAGAAGCAGTAATCGCCTTTATCATCGATGCGGAAAACATTCAATTTGAACTAAAATCCCAAACTCAGGGTATTGTCAGTGTTAACCGTAATGGTAACGAAATAATCATCAAAGCTTTAAAACCTGGAAATGCGACATATCGTTTCTATGGTTATGATGAATTCGGAAATATTGTTGAAGATACCATATCCATTGTGGTAAGAGACAGAAACGGTATTATCTTTAGATATCCATCCATATCATTATATATAAATGATTTATTTACCCTGGATGATTTAAAAGATTTGATCATCATATTTAACGAAGAATATGATCTAAATAATGTAGAGTTTATATCAGAAACACAGGATATTATCAACATAAATGAAGATACCGGTATAATTGATCTGCTTGATACCGGAATCGGAACGATAAAAGCAACACTACCTAACGGTGATGAGGCATATTTATCAGTTAATATTTATGATATGTTAAGTGATGGTAGTGGATTCCGAAGCGATTACAAAGCAGGCTTTGTCAAAGTATATGTCGGATATAAACAATATTTAGAGAATTACATTGAAATAGTTCCACAATCGATACCGAAAAAGAATCTCAAAATGATCTTTGTCATTACTGATAATAACAATATCGTTGAATTCGATCCTTTGACAAACACTTATATGCCAATAAATCCGGGAACAATTACAATTGCGGTTACAATTGAACAATATAATGACGAAGGTATACTAATAGATACAAAATCCGATACGATAGTCAATTTCAAGATCCTTGAAGTTGATGAAGACGATGACGAACATAATTCACATTAATAACATGCTTAAAAATGAAAATTACTCCATTAACTTGGAGTAATTTTTTATTAATATTTATTTTTCTTCTTTAGTTATTTTTACTTCCGAATCTAGTATTTCTTGCGGAGTAATAATTTCCTTATCCAATGCTTCACCTAAATCAATATATTTTCCATTATTCTTGATATAATATTGTTCACTGGAACATCCTGTAGTATCTATGTAGTAATAATGATTATCGTCTTCATAAAATTGTATTCTGTTTATGCATTTTGGTTGCGTAAAAGTAATTTCATTATAACGGTATACTCTTTTTTCACCTATTTTCATACCGGTATCATAGTAGTAACCACGATATCCTAAAGCATACAAAACAATTACTAATAATATGAAAAAGGTTACTGCCACGATAATGATTTTCGTGATTTTAGGCATTAAATCCCTCCTTATACTAAAGTGGTATCATATAAACTACTTTCTGCATTTTTTGCTTTCCGTTTTATTTTATATCGGCCTTTATTAAGTAAAAACGTCTTTTCGATGCCGAGATTTAAATTGTTGAGTTCGGTAATAATCTGTTTAAAGATATTGTTTAAAATTAACTTGTTAAAGCGATAATTAAAGTTATTAGATATTACGGAGTAGTGTGGTAGCTTCTCGGAAAATGGTATTCTAAGAAACCACCGATAAGCGACATTAACTTCGATTTCTTTAAGCGTTTGATTTATTGATTTAATATTAAAGAAATTTTTTATCAGATAGATTTTAAAGAGAATTATCGGGTCAATACTTGGTCTACCATCATTAGCATATAATTCTTTTACCTCATCATAGATAAAATCATAGTTTATTTTATCTAATTTACGAACGATGTGGTTTTCAGGTACTAATTCATCAAGAGTATATAATATTGCTTCATGTTGGCTTTCTTTTTGTTTAGTTAACATATTATCACAGCCTTTTAATAGTCGTATCTTCAAATAAATAGTTGAATAGTTTACTTACCGGTAAACCTTTAGGTTGAGAGGTTATAACACTTTCACTATGCGAAATAACAAATCTTGCTTTACTGAAATCATCATAAGGAATAAATTCAAAAGGAGATGAATCGTCATTGTCATAAACTTCACCTTGAAAAGAATTAATTAATAATCCGATGGAATCGGTATCCGTAATGTACATTAAGTCACCGTTTTCACCGACATTTTGATTTTCAAGATCATTACTGAAAACGCCACCTTTGATTGTCAGGTAAGAATTGACCGTATATATTTCGACAAAACTGTCCGTGTAAAAAAATCCTCTAATACTAGGTTGGATAGTTATATTACCGAATTGGTCCGTCTCTATGCCATTAAATATATTAACAAATTCATTAATTTTCGAAAATTTTATTCTTCCTTTTGTCAGTAAGACCAATTCATCGTCAGTATCTGCATAAATATTGATATTGGCATTGTGCACCGTTCCTTCACCTAACGCATAAATGGTACTGTTCAACAGAACGTTTCCGGTAATCGTAATGTCTCCGTTAACAAGGATATTGGCATCCACATTAAGCATTTTATGGTTATCGTAATTACGGATTTCTAAGTCACCATTAACAATAATCCAATGGTTTTTATTAAAAACAATGTCTTCCTCCATTAAATAAGATTCATTAATGATGACGGATTTGGTTCCGGAATTACCGTTATAGTCTTCGATAAGTCCGTCATTGTAAAGTTGATATAAAATCTCGTCAATATTTTCAATGGATAAATTCTGATAGTTAGTAGGATAATCGCGGATAATGTCTTTTTCGATGTAATATAGAAATGAGTCGTCAAAATTGACATTAAGGAATCGGTTAGGGTAGTTAAGAACCTTAGGTGGTTCTGAAGCAAAGGCGATAGCGATATCACTATCGGAAAAGTTCGTTTTGGTGAAAATATTGTTATCGTTTATAAAACAATCTTCTTGACATGTTTTGACAAGATGATTGGAAGTGCCGTAATATAATCTCGATTTAGCGCTGACGGTAGATAATGAGGAAGGAGTATCAGGATATAACACATCATCGACGATATAATTGATATTATCCGAAATATACAGATTGCGATTCACATACATGTCCCCGTCTATGTAAGCCCCGCCATTTATATTTAAATCGGTATTTGAACCTAATGCGAAAAATAAAAATGAAGGCATCATTGATAAAAACATCTTTTTTTGTGCGCTTACATATTTACCTTTATATACAATATTGTATTCATATGAATATTTAATGTCATTATCATTATTAATAATAATATCGTTATTAGGAATGATCTCCACATCATAGGTATTTTGAATATCGCTAAAATAAATGTTTTCAAGGTTTTCTATCATCTCATATAGGTATTGTTTTTCATCATCGGGCAGGTTATTTAAATTCTCAAAATAGAGAGCTATTTCATTTGCGGCAGCTTCAATTTGTGCTCTGGCTTTGCTGGATTCCTGGATGATAGCTACTTCCTTATTGGTTCTTCTGGTACGATACATTGTCACATTGGTTAATGTTGCGGCAAGTAACATTAATAGAGCGATTACTCCCAACACATATATCATTACATATCCGTTTTTATTTAACATACACTCACTTCCATTAATATGTGATATGACTTTCATAAACTGTTGTTTTGGAGATTTTGTCACCGTTTTTATTTATTCGATATATTGCTAACCTTATTTTAATGATAAAATGATCCGATTCATCCGGATTAATCGTGCCTTCGACATAATAATCATCATTATTAAGCTGCATATTATTCACATAGATCTTTCCTTCAGTAATTTTTAGGACTAGATGTTTGTCGATAATTACTTCTTCCATTAATCCATATTCATTAATTATCCATTCCTTTTCATTTACCAAATCAAGGCAAACCTTATTATCCTCATCTTCACATGTCTGGACGAATTCGGCATCAAAATTATTGACCAAATTCATTAACGTACTCATTATGACACTGGCTTCACTGTCTAATGCACCCTGACCGTTTATCTGATCATGCGTTCTTATCGCAAAAGTCAAGGTGCCGGTCAGTAAGGTGACGACAACGCCGATAATCGCGATATAAGCCAATAATTCGGTTAAGGTTACTCCTTTATTATTTTTTATCATCGGTAATAACCCCTCTCAATATAAAATCATAACGAGAGCTTATTGATGATTCGACAACGACAATCACTGATAGAATATCCTCTTGGGGTGGTGTTACTAGTGAATCAGCATTTTCAATAAAATCCTCGATATCACTTTTCCGTTTTAGTTTATTAAGCTCATTAGGCCCGTGATATGGGAGGATATATACATACAAATTATCAGAGGAATATTGTTTATTATTAATAAGTGGGCTTAACACACTGATGCAGTTATCAGAAAAAAGTTCATGACAGTTATTACTGTCAATTATCACGTAATTTTCTTCACCTAAATAACTATTAATTTCGGCAAAATCCTGTCCGATGAAGTAATTTATGATGCCACTGGCAATGTTGGCATTCATTATTCTTTCTCTATTTAGCTGATTTTGCCGAATATTGAAAGAAAATATGTTATAGATCATAATAAGTACGGTAGATGCAATTGTAATGGCGGCAATGACTTCGATTAGTGAAGCACCGCGCTTGTTTTTTATTAATTTTATCATTACTCTCACCTATATTTGTATAGAATTTTACCTGAAAATATAGTATAATTATACTTAAAATAATTACATGTATTATAACATATTTTTGATGAGAAAAGTAGGTGTGGGAAATGACTAATAATAAAAAAATAATTAGTCTAATATCATTGATTTTTTTTATCCTAGTTGGAATAACAATATGGTTAATATACTATTCATTGGATAATAATCGTAATATATTGACTCCGTTTCCGGAGGGTACGGAGTTAGGCTATATTTATATAGGCGGTAAAACCTCAAGTCAGGCGGAAAATGCGATTAATGAAAGCATTAATAAATGGAAAAATGCGGAAAATTTAAAAATCGTCCTGACTTATCAAGACGGAGCTTATACAATAAATGTTGATAAAAATATTTTTGCCTTCGATGTACATAAATCAATCCAAAATGTGAAAAATCGACAAAAAATGGATTATGAGAAAGGGATTAATGTCATTATTGTTGATTTTAACGAAGATAATGAAAGTTATATTGATAACTTGCTTTCCGAACACTACAGTAACCTGAAATTTTCTGATTTTAATGTTGATATAATAAAAAAAGAATTATTAAAATATGTCAGTTTTTTATATAAAGAAATATATATCGATTTAGGTTTAAGTATAAATAAGGAATCGGCTAAAC